>NZ_JBTOOE010000001.1:0-488082 GCF_054786815.1 Pseudoneobacillus rhizolycopersici
ATAGTATTTAACGATATTAACGTTAAATACTACGCCCTGATATACTACATATAAGACGCAGTTTAGTGGAACAAGAAATTAGATATAATTTTTTGAAATTAAGATATAGGGTCCAGAAAGGAGAGGTAAAGTGGAGAAAATTAAAAATGTTATAGGCTTAATATTTGTTGCTATTTTAATTATCGTTTTATATTTAGGGGTTTTATTCAGTATTGTATTTTGCCTTAGTTTTATTCCCTTCTTGGGAATTGAAGTTAATAGTTGGAAATCCGTATTAGCTTTTTCCATATTCGTAATGATATGGTCAGTTCCCTTTGAAATTATTAGCTTTTTAATGGATATTCGCTTAAAGAACAAATCAACAAAGAAAGTCATATGGTCAGCAGCTATAATATTAAACTTTATAGCATTTACTATTTTTGTTATTTGGTTAAATTCGTATTTAGAAGGGATTCATTTTTCTAATACTGGCTTAGTTTTCTATATCATCATTGTAGCACTCCTAGTTTTTGTTATTAATACTAGTGGTAATCGCATAAAGGATTCAGACCACAAGCAAAGCATATAATAAAATCCAATTTAACTTATTCAAGTGACTGGAGCTATTCTTCAAGAATGAGAATAGCTCTTTCTTATTGGAGTAATGGAAGCAGGTTAGTGCAATAAAGAGAAGATGTTTTATGGTAATATAAAGGGAATAATTGATTCATTGTTTGGGGGAATCGTTGTGTCGAACGAGATTATTGAAAAAGTAAAAAGAGGGCTTATGGGATTTGAAATCGGATATTTTGATACAGGTCGAATCTTTGAGGAAGAAGCGTATTACAATTATTTTGGCTCTCCAGATAAAGAAACTCGTCGCTATGCGGTTGCTGTATTTGCAGTAAATTTAGGGAATTGCTATAGCCTTTGTAATTTTCCGTTTCTGAATGCAAAATCTAATTTAGAAGAGTTTATAAAGGCATTTATAGAGAATCACCAGCAAATCGAAAAGGATTTCCCTATTATGCATGAATATATCATTTCATTTTTAATTAAGATTGAAGAAGAAAATGGTGAAAAATATGCTAATTCAACCTTCAATATTGACCAGAAGCTACATGAGCGTTTGAAAAGGAAAGTGTTAATTCCTAAACGAGAATATTTAAACAAGTACACACCAATAAAATACTTTTTGAGGGAAATTAGAGTTAATCCTTTTTTTAAGTCTGATTTTCTTTAAGAATAGCATTAACAGATTGATTTTATAAAAAGCGAATACGCTCTTTCGCTAACGGATAGCGTTACTTGAAGAAGTCAGATAAAAAAGTCGGTTCCTTAATGTACAGGGAATTCGACTTTTTAATGTTTGAATTTGCTTAGCGTACAAAATTTCCGAAATGTTGGCGATACCCCATCAATAAGACAAAGGTAGTAAAACTGGAAGAATGCGAATTTGATTTTGACTATGCAAAAAAACATGATTGATCATTTTTAGGAATGGGAGTCCCGAGCACATAGTTTTGGGACTCCTTTTATGGCAAAATCAAGGCCACTGCCCATTTTTCTGTCTTCGTTTAGTTAAGTATCATACCTTATTTATGGCGCATAGACTAAAGCATGAATCTGATTGGAGGTTTAGGAAAATGGTAATATATCCATTTAGTTATCCCTATAGGTCCCAGCCTTATCCTCAGTCCTATTATCAATATTCTTATCCTTATCCCGCCTCTTATTATGGAACTTATCCTCCAGGATATTGGCATATAGGAGGTCAAATGGCAGGTATGTATGCCGATGGCCATTTGGGAAGCGGACAGGGGACTGGCTACAATGTTGGCGGTCATTTAGGAGGAGAACATGGTCTTGGGGTTTATTCGGGAAGCCAGCTAGGCGGCGGTCAAGGGATAGGTGTCCATGCAGGCGGTTATTTAGGGGGCCAGCATGGTCTTGGCGTCCAAGCAGGCAGCCAGCTAGGCGGCGGTCAAGTGCTCGGCATTCAGGCAGGCGGTCATTTAGGGGGCCAGCACGGTCTTGGTGTTCAGGCAGGCGGCAACTTAGGCGGCGGCCAAGGTCTTGGCATTCATGCGGGCGGCCAGTTAGGAGGCCAGCACGGTCTTGGTGTTCAGGCAGGCGGCCAGCTAGGCGGCGGCCAAGGTCTTGGCGTTCATGCGGGCGGCCAGTTAGGAGGCCAACAAGGTCTTGGTGTTCAAGCAGGCGGCCAGCTAGGCGGCGGCCAAGGAATAGGCGCTCATCTTGGCGGTAATCTTGGTAAATACAACGGTCATTTCGGCTTCAAATTTGGCGGTAAAGAGAATGCGTAAACCTAAATAAAAATGATAACCAATAAAGGCTGACCTATTGAATTCTTCTGGGTCAGCCTTATTTTAGTCTGGTGTAATAGTAATTGATTTAACTGTAAGGCCCAGTACCAGTGTTGGTGTAATCAGGGGCAAAGTAAATGTTAGGGCTAGTGACTAGCAGAGCTGTCATCATCCAGCTAATCAAGGGTAATACTTTTTCTTATTGAATGATTTTTGGTATTTGTGAAGGTTTGCACTTAAACTAATGGGTGCATTTATGCCTTAAGCTGTTCATGGAGAGAGCCGAGAATATACGAGATTTTATTCATTAAGACTTGGTTATCTCGGCTTTTTTGGTAGGGAATCAGGTAAAGACGCAGGCTAGCACAAGAAGGATATTTTTTACTAATCTTGAATACATAACAAAAGTTCCGATTCTTGGGAGGAATATTATGATTGATAATAGACGATTAAAAGAGTTTGAACACGAAATAGATGAGGCTTTGCAAGGAATTTCTGATACATCAATCTTACTGAATTTCCAACAAGCTATCGTCAGTTTGTATCCCCACTTAATACCAATAAATGCTTTCGCTTATGACTCTTGGGATGATATAGTAATTCCGTTATTTTATGAGATGGTTTACAATACTTTTGCTTTTAAATATGGGATTGACATTAATCGTAATGAAACCCATTCGTATATGTTTACTTTAAAATGCTATAAAGGGATAAATCATATTGAATGTACTCCGAAACATCATACGTTCAAAGCTCTGATAAACTATGAGTGGATTGAGATGGATAAAAGCGATTTGGATGAAAAAGTGTTAGTTTTTAAATCATTTGGTGATGGGGTACATTTTTTAACTGGTGGGCTGGATATAGAGGAAGCTTACAATGTAAGGTTCAATCTTGTTGAGGTTGATATTGTTTCTACATTAACAGATTATCCTTCTAAGACAAGTGTATTTATAAACAAAGACGATTTAGACTTTGAATTTGTTGCTGAAATATATGAAAAGGATATACAACGTTAATTTTCTTGTTGAACTAAACCAGCTAATAGTGGATCCTTCCTTAAGGAAGTAAAGAGAGCGATTGTGGTTTGAAGTTCAATAATAAAAAGCTGAAAAAATACAGGAATTCTCCATGATATGCTCCCCTTTACGTAGACAGATTAAAAAATAAAAATCTGGCTACTTATTGGGGAGCATATTAAACATATCCTCTGTGTATCTTGGACTTTTTTATTTTATAAGGACATAAAAGACGCAGGTTTGTTCAATAAGAAATCACAAAAGGTGGAGCATTTACTATAAAATAAGATTTAACGTATTAATGTCTAATAAAAAAGTAATTTTAAAAATTGAGATGATGCGCATTAGTATTATTACACGACATAAATAAAAATAAATGGGGTTATAGTTATGTGGTTAATATTAGGGTTTATTGCCATAGTAGTAACTGTTATAAATCTTTCTTTATATGCAGCAGGAAAGGATTATAAGCTTGCTATGGCGATGGCATTATCATTTACAGCATTAACAATTTGTGCAGATTACAGTTATCTAACTCGGTGGGTAAAAGTGGAAGATTGGGCGGCTTTATCGGATGTAATACCTGGTATGGCAAGGGCATTTTGGTTTTTGACAATTGTTTCTATCTTGCTAAATATAGCACCTATATTTTTAGAACGAAAACGTAAGAAATGATAACTTATGCAATTATTGTGTAAGTCTTTATATATAACTAAACCAGCTAATATAGCTTCTTTTCTTAAGAAAGTTACGTAAGGCTATTGTTGGTTAAAGATCCATATTAAAAAGCTGAAAATATACAGGTATTTATTCATTTCACCTGATGTATTTTCAGTTTTTCTTTCACTTGTGTAGTAAAGAAGGAGTTTACTCCCATAAGAAGGAAAAAACCATTATGATGAATATAAATACGTACAAAAGATGAAGGAGGCGAATTGAATGTTAATCAGAATTACCACTGCAATAGTTTCTACTATTGTTTGTTTTCTTTATTTAGCACAACCAATAAGTGGAAGCATTATCTCAAATGGTATTGCACTTTATTTGGTGATAATTATCTTTTTCGGTTATTTAATATTTGGAATTCCAGTTTCATATTTAATTGACATGGCAAACCGAAAAATCGTGATTCGGAGCAGTATTGGTAGATATTTTTTAAATATAGTTTTGTACGGAGTAATTGGAATTATGGCATTCTATATGCTACTTGTTATTTTGGAAGGAGAGATAATTATTAGGGATAGCTCAATCTGGTTTGGTGGATTTATCCCTGCTCTCATATATTATCATGTTCTATTAATGTTAAAAGGTTTAATCTTTATTATTCAACAGAAGAAGAATAGGGACATTCAGAGTTAAATTAAAGGTTGGCACCCCTATGGCTGTGGATTTATAAAAGTCTTAAAATATTCCTTCTTGAATTAACGAGAGTAATTCCTCCATAAATATGAGCTATCTAAAACCGAGATAATACGGGATTTTATTCATCCTGTAGGATCTTGGTTTTTTTTTTTTATAAAAGAGTTTATGAGCAGGTTAGTAAAAAATTGGATATAAATACAAGTTTAACTTAGAAAATAGATACTAAAAGGAGTAGATTTATTATGGAAAAGGTCACGCCATTTTTAATGTTTTAAGATAGAAAGGCAGAAGAAGCAATGAATTTTTACAGATCTTTCATTTTTCGATATGTTGCAAATGAAAGTTGGAATCCAACCCAATCTATCTAAATAATATTCTCGAAATGTTATAAGTAAATTCTGATACTTTGAAACTATTAGATATTATACATCATATTTTTTACCAACTTTGAGAACCTCTAGGTTATAATGTTTTTATAGCTGAATGTATATGGAAGAGTTGTAATCTTTCTTCTTCGGGATTTATTTTCTTAATCAAAAATGGGGTGGTTAAGCAGTAATATATACAACTAAAGGAAGGTAGTAACAAGCAAGGGTAATTAAATGTACAAGTTTGTTTTTGATAATTTTAGAGGGGTATTGAAAAATGACTAGTTTTATTCATGTGGAAGGTTTGTATAAATCATTTGGTCAACAATCAGTATTAGAAAATGTAAACTTCAAGGTAAAAAAAGGGGAGGTTGTTGGGCTTTTGGGCCCAAATGGAGCTGGGAAAACGACCTTTATAAGAATATTGAATGGCGTTATCAAACCGGAAAAGGGTTCGATTTTATTAAACGGAATGGATCCAACCCTAGGGGGAGATGCAATTAGAAAAATATCTGGTATTGTGACGGAAAGCGCAGGACTTTATCACCAGATGAGCGGTAAAGAGAACCTAGAATTATTCGCAGAATTATATGGGGTAACGGATAAGAGAAGAGTGGTAGAGCTACTTGACTTGTTTGATTTGAAAGAACATCAGGATAAGCCAGTAGGAAAGTATAGCACCGGAATGAAAAAGCGGTTGGCATTGGCTAAAGCGCTGTTGCACAAACCAGACATTTTGTTTTTAGATGAACCGACAAATGGATTGGACCCTGATGGAATTCAGATGGTCTTATCCTATTTAAAAAAATATAATCAGGAAACAGGGACCACAATTATCATTTGTTCACATGTCCTTCATCAATTGGAGACAATCTGTGATTCTTTTGCTTTCATTGAAAATGGGACGATAGCGGAACAAGGAACTTTAAAAGAGTTAGAGGATAAATATGTTCAAAACGTTATCGTGAAAGTGAATACCACCTTTAAGCCACAAGGAAACCAATATTCAGGGTTTCCTTGCAGAATAATAGGAGAATCCATGGTAGTTTTTGATCTACCTTCTAAAAATGATATCCCTCAGTTGCTAAATGGCTTGCTGAAGACGAGTCCTGTTTATTCGGTTACAATTCTGAATAATGACTTACAATCGATTTATTTCAGGGTAAGGGAGGGCAAGTAATGGGTACATATATTAGTATAGCTCTGATCAAAAAAGACATTAAAGATATTTTTAGAAGTAAAACATTGCTAGTAACCATGATTATCATTCCAATTATGTTTTGTGTTATATTCCCTTCCATTGTGATGGGGAGTGCCCTAATTTTTGATGTCGAAAAAATAGTCGGAAATGATGGACAGAAACTAATTGATACTTTTCTCAAAAGTACAACGGGAAATGAGTTTTCTTCTTATACACTTGAGCAGCAAATTGTTTATATGTTCATTAATTTTATTCTTCCAACCTTATTTTTGCTGGTTCCGATTATTACTGCCATGACAGTAGCCGGTAATAGCTTTGTTGGAGAGAAGGAAAACCGAACGCTTGAAAGTTTATTATTTTCACCAATTTCGATTAAAACGTTATTTCTGAGCAAGATATTAGCATCTTTCATACCGCCATTATTTGTTTCACTTATCAGTTTTGTTGTTTGTGGAGTCATTATCAATTCTTTGGGGTATCCTTTGTTTGGTGTGCTGATCTTCCCATCAGGTAACTGGATGGCGTTAATAACCTGTCTTTCCCCAATGGTTATTTTGCTCTCGGTGCTGCTGAATATCATAATATCAGCAAGGGTGAAGACGTATCAGGAAGCCCAGAACCTTGGCGGCATTATCGTTCTGCCTGTTATTGCGATGATGATCGGCCAGGTTACTGGACTGTTTTTACTGGGAGTTCAGCTAATAATCCTGATTTCAGTAGGTTTATTGATTGTTAATCTCGTGTTATGGAGCATCGTTTCAAAAAATAATAACAGGTATGTGTTATTTGAAAAACAAATTCATTAATGAATTTGATGGTTAAAAAGCCAAAAAAATTGATTCATTTTAATCGCTTAAAACCTAGATTAAATTAGCGATAAACCAGTACCATTAACCAAATTTGTTATATTTAATTCTATTTATAATTGAAATTACCCCTAACAACTTGTTTGGGGTTTTTTTATGAAAACAACACTCATAATTAACTAACATGAGGCAAAAATAAGAAAAAATTGAGGAGGATTTATATGTACAAACTTGCTTTTGCACTCCCCTTTTTGTTTAATTTATGGTTTGCGAATCCAGCATATGCAGTAGAAGTAAATGGCATTATTCAGATTATGGATCAAAACAATAAAGTTATAGTAAAGAAAAATATAACATTTGAAGAGGGAGACAATATTTACGACATAACCAAAAACAACTTTGATGTGGCGGAAACAAATGGTATGATTACAGGAATCAATGGATTGGTTGAAAAACCTTCAGAAAACATCCATTGGGCTGCATTTATTGATAGTAAATTTGTGGAAATTTCACCAGACGATGTAGGACTTTACGCAAATGAAATTTTAACTTGGGCGTTAAGGGATTTCGATAAGCAAGAAATTATGAAATAAAAAAGAATGTTCGTCACGGAAGTTATATAATCCACCTCTTTAGAGTAAGGATTTGAAGAGCCAGTTGCCAATCTCGGTAGCTTTTGTTATTTATGTAACGGTGTAGGATTTTTAAAGATGAATTTCAAATTTATATTAGAACAATTTTATGGGAAAATTATGTTATAAAAAGTTTATGTACCATTCGAAAGGAATGATAAAAATGACAAAAGTAACCATGTGTCAAAGCTGTGGCTTACCTTTTAACGAAGAGCATGCACATTTTATAGCAACAGAACCAGATGGAAGTAAAAGCATTTACTGTACAAATTGCTATAAAGACGGGAAATTCATTCACCCTAATCTAACTATGGAGGAAATGATTGAGATGCTGGTACCAGTTTTGGGAGAAGCAATGGGCGAAGAAGAAGCAAGAAAAGAGCTGACAACTTTATTACCAACTCTTAAACGCTGGAAAAGAGCATAATCCTTCTATAATCAATATGTGAAACAATGTACTTAACAAACGAAGAGCGATTGTACCTTAAGTTGCTAATAAAGAACGCCGAGAATATACAAGATTTTCATTCATCTTTTGTATAATCTCGGTTTATTTGTTTTATATTTGGAAATATAACGGCTAAAGGGGAATTTTAAATTGGAATTTTTTATAAAAATTGGGGGGATTAAGTGAAAAAATATATATTATTTATATATACACTGTTACTTTTAATACTTTTCGCTTGTTCATCAGATCCAGTTAATGATTTTGTTATTACTTATAGTGATAAAAATGTTAAACAAATAATTTTAATTATTAACAACCTATTTTAACAGAAAAGTATATTCAAAGATGCCGACACAATCGGTTTAGTTATTGAAGCGATAGAAAATGCTGAAAAAACACCTTCATTTGAATGAATGCTGATTAAATCCGACTACGACATGGTACTAAAATTTGATGATAATACAGATAAGAAATATCTTCTAACATTAAAAAATGACAGTAAAACAGGTCTTTTGATAGATTCTGAAGGCTCTGCTTATCGTATTCCAGTGGACGATACCACCAAAGTAAAAGAAAATATTACTGAGTAGGAAAATCCTTTTGAGGGATTTAGAAATGAGCGATTGTCACTTATGCAGCTGATATAGAAAGCCGAAAATATAAGGGTTTTTATTCATTCAAACTTGTATATCTTGGATTTTTGGCGCTTGATCTCGTAATAGAAGTAGGTTAGTTTAACTAGAAAAAAAGGATTCATCATATATTTCAGTTAAAGTACTGGATTAATATGGTAAAGTTGAATTAGGAAGGGTAAAGCTGTAAATATCAATTTTAGACTATGAATATCACTTTTCGGGATAATGTGGATTTTAACTTCAAGTGGTTCAGCAAGAACATTTGGGCTTGAGATTTTCATAGGGAGTTGAAAGAAATGAGTTTTATTAGATACATGTATGTCAGTTTAGTAATAGGTATAGGGATTATATATTTTCTTACTCAACTGCAAGGTGGATTTATGAATATCTCGTTTATTATTTGGATTCCTGTTTTAGGTTCTTTATTATTTATGTCTTTTTACTCTATGAGAATTACTTGGTTTGCTAGTCCCTTTATGTTCTTGTTATCTTATTTTTATCTTATGGGAGAAACGCCAGTGTTGAAGGATAGGGTTGTTTTTTCATTTAATTTTACTATTGTAAGTTTCTTACTTTCTATACCTTTCATGATTCTTTCAAGAATAATAAACAAGCAAAATAAATAATAATATTTTTTATTCAAATGAAAATTCATAACGTGGGCTTTTCTTTAGATAATAAAATAATATATGACCTTTTATTTAGGAATAATATTTCCACTAAAGAACGAACGGTTGTGATTGTAGTTCAAGTTGCTAAATCAGAAAGCCGAGATTATACGAGTTTTATTCATTAAAACTTGATTAACTCGGTTTATTTGCACGAGATCTACGAACGGGGCAGGTTTGTGTGAAAAGGGGGTAGTGAAATGGGACTAAAAATGGAGATTTATGAAGTAATCATTTTTATGCTTGTATATGGTGGTCTTTTTTTATATAAATTACGAACAATTTCTTCAAAGAACAAAACATTAGTTTATATAAAATCTATATTCCTAATAATTTTGTATGGTTTTATATCTACTATAATTTGGTTCACATACAAAGGGGAAGAATATCATATTAACAACCATAGCGGATATGAACCGATTAGTTTAACAAATAATGCAATTCTTATGATAGTTGGTTTGAGCATCTATAGCATAATTCTATTAATGTTAGATAAATCTCTAAAAAGAAAGAGCCATTCCATAAAATCAAAAAATTAATACATGATAATTACGCTTGAATATCAAAATCTTATTTAACTATAAGAGGCGATTATGCCTTAAGCTGCTAAAATGAAAAGCCGAGAATATACGAGTTTTTATTCATTAAAACTTGTTTATTTCAGCTTTTTTTGCACGAAAACCGGAAACGAAGTAGAGAAATAAAGGAATACAGACGAAAGCACAGTCAAAATAAACATTTGTAACCTTTACATTTTATAATTCGTCTTTTAATTATGAGGTGATACGAATGTATAAAATATATGGATTTATAATTATCAGTATTCTACTCTTATTCGTCCTTGGAGCTTGTGTAAATTCAAAGGGGAATACAGTTAAAAATGAAGATAAATCAAGTGGTTCTTCATTAGAAACAAAGGTAGAATCGGAGAAAATGGAGGAAAATGAGAATAAGTCTGGCCTTGAATACAAAAATGCCGCTTTAGTTGTGGAAGATGCTATATTTTTAGGTCAAGTAGATGCAAATTCAATTGAAGTAAAAACTAGCAATGGTGTAAGGACGCTTCAAATTGGAAGTGTTGGTAAGGTTAATTGGAGTTCCATAGAAGTAGATACACCAATTAAAATTGAATATTACGAGAATGAGTTCGGTCAGTTCGAACTTACTAATTACTTAGTAAAATAATAAAAAAGAGTAAAATCTAATAAGATGAACTGTGCCCGTCTAACAATAGCTTGGTTTAACAATAGGGATATTTAATCGAATAAATAATCCATAAACTATTAATAAACAAAAATAGCGAATTCCTTTTATCAAAGAATTCGCTTTGAAATTTTTCCATAAGCAATGATTTCACCTCCAATGTTAAATTCCTTCACTTCACCACCTTCTAATGCGTAACTTGTAACATCATCACCGTGCGTAATAATATCTCCATTAACGGTCAAACTTTCAATTTTGCCACCTGATTTAATACTTACGGCGTTTGCTGGAAGTTTCATATTTACAACACCTTTAACTAGGGATTTGCCAACAGGTCCATAGGTTGTGATATTTTCTTCAATAATCATATATCCAACTTGCTCCTAATCCATAGGTAATAATATCCTGCGACAAGAAATCTGTTACAGTTCCAAAATTCACAAATCCGATGCCGCTAGGGCCATAAGAAATGACTGGATCATGGCTAATCCATTTTTTAACTTTTCCCCATATCCGGAATGCCACAGACTGTATAAATGGCTCTGTTTGTTTTGCTAGTACCGTTAGGTTTGAAATGGTATTGTTGCGAGTCACTCCAAAACCATCACTATTATTGAAGCTTACTATACATGAATCAATATTTTTTCTAGTTAATTGATAGCCTTCAGGTAAAGGAATCGAATGAGGGGAAAGAATGGATCCTTGTACTTCCAAAACCTGTGGTACATTTTCATAAATAGCATTCAATAGTTCTAATCGTATAGTTACTTTTGTATTTTTCATTATTAAGATTCACCATTAAGTTCGTTATACTTATCTTAAGCTATGTTGACCAATTTATTAGAATGGTATTAAGAAATAATAATGGATCACTTAGATTTAACGGAGAGGGATACACCAGGAAGAATTTTGATATTAATGCCTAATCAGAAAGTAGACTATAGATTATTGATCAGTAAAATTCCAGAAGGAAACGATGAAGTTACTGTTGGCGCTGCAACAGGTTATGGAAGTATCCAAAATTTAGTTTTTACGATTGAAAATTAGATCAGGTTAGTGAAAGAATGCTAAATAGGTATAATAGAGATAAATGTAACTTTAAAATGGAATTGGGGAGAATCAGATGTCTCAAGATGGAATTGTTTTAGTAGCAAGTGTGTCAATCTTTCATGACGATAGAGTCTTGATTATCAAAGAGAGTAAACCTAATGCAAAGGATAAGTGGAACTTTCCAAGTGGTCATGTCGAAAACGGTGAGGATATTCTCTATTCAGCTCAGAGGGAAGTTAAAGAGGAAACAGGGTTTGATGTAAAACTTATTGGTACTACTGGTGTATATAATTTTGTTAGTAATACAAACAATCAAGTTATTTTATTTCATTTTGTTGGTGAGATTACAGGAGGTTCTCTAAATCTCGAAGAAGATGTCATTTCTGACAGCAAGTGGATAAAAGTAAATGAACTTGTAACATTTGATAACAAAGACATACGAGAACCCAGTGTAATGAAGCAAATAATTAATAACTTATTAGAAGAGAAAATACACCCAATTAGCGTGTATAATGAGCAACTAATTTGAATCGCCAGTGGGCAAAAACGAGTACAAGAGTTACAGAAAGTGATCGGTGCGGCGGTCTTTTTTCTTGTTGTACGAACGACGCAGTTTCGTTCAACAAGGAATATGAAATAAATGATGAAATTATTGTTTAAAAAACGAGGGTATTGTACAATAATCTTGAAAAATATGGAAGACTAAACTAAAAGGGTATAACTTTATGACATATTAAAAATAGCTGTAGCATTTATAAATTCAAAAGGCCAGAAGTTGTTATTTTAGTAAGATGTGATGACCATTACACACATTTTAAACAAAAAGCTCCTCTACCATTAGTCGTAGAGGAGCTTTGCTTTATATTTCATTCAGTCAAGACAAGAACATACGTTCTATAGGTGTGTCAATCAAATTAAAGAAGCCAATTTCCTAGCTTCTATAGTATTAGTTTAAATGAATTTTAAATATAAGTCTATATTTACCAAAAAGTTTATCTTATTCTTAATTGTACCTGGCCAGGAATCTTTATTAAGAGGAGAAACTGACTTGAAATGGTTTTCTTGGGATATTAATTTAAAAACAAGGCTAATTGGAGAGACGTTATTTAACATGTTGTTTTGGATGTATTTTCCCTTTCTAACTATTTATTTCAGTGAAGAATTGGGAGAAGTTAAAGCAGGTATGATGATGACGGTACCTTCTATCATTAGTATATTTGGGGGCATGATTGGAGGATATATAGCAGATCAATATGGAAGGCGGAAGATCATGCTAATAGGCGCATTTATGCAGGTGGTCTTTTTCGCCCTGTTTTCCCTTTCTATTTCCCCTTGGTTAGATTATGTAGCTTTTATTGGAATTAGCATTGGGAAGTCATTTTATAGACCGGCTAGTTCTGCAATGGTCGTCGACCTAGTGCCAGATGAAGAAAGGCGTAGTGTGTTTGCAACCTTTACATCGGCTAATAATCTTGGGGCTGTTCTTGGTCCAATCATAGGTGTAGTATTATTTTTCCAATATCGCAGTGAGCTTTTATGGACTTGTACAGCGGTTACGTTACTTTATTCGATTGCCATATTGTTTATTATTAGGGAAACCATGCCGGAGCGCGAAGAAGATGTGGTAAAAAACAAGAAGTTGTCATTCGTCATAACACAACAATTCGTCAATTATTATGTCATTCTTAAAGATAAGGTGTTCTTCTTATACATTCTCGGAGGGATCTTTATAACCGTTTCTATGATGCAATTGGATTTATATTTAGCTGTATATGTTAGAAACTTTGTACCGGCTCAAGAGTTGTTTTCTTATGGTGAATGGTCAGTCACATTAAGAAGTGAGGAAGTATTTGGATGGATGTTAGGATTAAATGGTCTTATGTTTGTTCTATGTGTTATTCCTATAACCAAAATTTTGAATGGCTGGAGTGAGCGAAATTCACTAATACTGGCAGCGTTATTATCTGGATTTGGCATGTTTTTAGTTGGATTCACCACAAATGCTTGGTTACTTTTTGGCATTACAGTCATCTTAACGATTGGAGAGATTATACATGGCCCAGTCGTGCAAAATTTTGTTAGTCATTATTCACCTAAACATGCAAGGGGGCAGTATATAGGAGCATCTAATCTCCAGTATTCTCTAGGGCGATTAATTGCCCCCGTAACGGTCATTCTCTCTGTCTCTTTATCACCCGTTTTGATATTTGGATTTATTATGGTATGTGCTTTAATCAGTGCATTTATTTATGTCTTCATGTTTAAGGTTTTGCCAATGAACAAAATGGCAAACAGTAATTATAGCGATTCTTAATTAGAATTGAATCTATTTAGAAAGTTTACTAAATTTCCCCTTGAGTAAGATATCAGAAAGGAAAAATGTGCTACAAGAGAGTGGGTAAGCAGGCGTAAATAATTGTAGTGATGGAAGTTTGCGAGTACTTAAACTAATATTGAGCTTATGTTGAATTGCTGGAAGAAGGATAATTTTACCTTAAGTAGAATAGATATAAAAGAACCTTACTAATTTGTGATAATAGTAAGGTTCTTTTGAATAACAAAAAGTAAGTAAGCTGGGGGTTACTATGAATACGTTTATATATCTGGTGAGACACGGAGACTCACCGAAAGTTGGAGATGAAAGAACCAGGGGATTAACTCAATTAGGAGAATTAGATGCTAATCGAGTAGCAGATCTTTTAAAAACAGAGGGGATTAACGCTGTTGTATCCAGTCCATACCTACGTTCAATACTAACGGTTGAGATATTAGCCAATGAAATAGGACAAGATGTATTAGTGTATGAAGAACTTAAAGAGAGAACCTTATCTGCTGAATCTAACAGAATTAGTGACCAGGAATTATACCCTTTACTAGAAAAATCATTCGCTAATCCAAACTACTCTTTAACAGGAGTAGAATCTAATGCGACTTGTCAGAAACGAGCTATAAAAGTCTTAAGGGAGATATTAGTAACCTATAGTGGTCAAAAAGTAGTAATTGGTACTCATGGTGTTGTAATGACTTTGATGATGAATTTTTATGATTCAGTGTACGACTTGAATTTTTTATATAATACATCTAAACCAGACATATATAAATTGGAATTTAGTAATCAAGAACTAGTAAAAGTTGAAAGAATATGGGAACCGTGAGCTTAGTTCTTGAACGAAGCAGTTTGGTATCCAAGTAAGCGGAAGAACTTGGGAATTATAGGAGACCATGATGAGAAAAATAGACCGAAGTATTGTAATTGGAATTTCAGGTGGTTCAGGCAGTGGAAAAACTACTTTTTGTAGTAGTTTAGCAAAGCATTTAGATTTATTGAAAGTTAAAATCATATCTACTGATGATTACTTTAAAGAAGTAAAACCAAAAGTAAATGCTCCCTACAATGGAAGAGAATATGATGATTATGACCACCCTAATTCTGTTGATATTATCAAACTAAATAAAGATATAAATAATTTATTGTCATCTAATATGTTTGATATCATAATTGTTGAAGGCTTAATGGTCTTGTATTTTGAGGAAATTAGAGCAAAGCTTGATTTGAAGATATTTGTTGATTGCCCATCAGATGAGAGATTAGTAAGGAGATTAAAAAGAGATTTAAACGAAGAAACCTTTGAAGAAATTTCTTCGGAATATCTCGATATCGTTAGACACCGTCATAACGAATTTGTTGAACCAACAAAATGGTACGCAGATATCATCATAAACGGTTCCAATACTACTAAAAATTCTATAGATGTTGTTCGAAAATGGTTATTAAATTAACACATTTTCAAATTCAAGTAACAGAGACGTTGGTTCTCAACACGCTTGTTAAAAGATGTCATCAAAGAAAAGCTAATACAAATCAAGCAAGATATGTTAAGAAAAAAATATTCTAATGAACTAAACTTGCCTTAAAGTAAATAATTAAGGCGGGATGATTTAATGGAATTCAAAGTCCAGATAAAAAATGAGTTTGTATTAATAGGATATAGTGCGGCAGGCAAATGGAGTGCAGATATTGTTCATCCTATTCCAACTTTATGGGATAAATCGTTTAAATTTTTCAGTGTAAATAATGTGGATAAAATTGTGGGAGTATGCCTTCCGCCAAGAAGTGACCATTATTTCTATACCTGTGGAATTGAGAAAGATTCAGTTGCTTTTGATGATATTGAAAAAGATATGACCGTACATATTTTTCCTAACCAAAAATATGTTGTATTCAAACATATTGGTCCTACTTATGAAATTCCACATACTTACTGTAAACTCTGGAAGAAATTTGATGAAGAAGGATTCAGAATAAAAGAAGGCATGCCCGAGATTGAAATTGTAAAAACGGATATGTTTGGGAAAGAGGATAAAAATCAGTATGAGATGGAAATCTGGATACCTGTTGAATAATAAACATTGTACCTCTAAAAGATAAGCTATTCTGCCTTCATCTACAATTTCAATAGTCTAAAATATGCAAGATCTTCAATCCTTAGCATAACTTGGACTTTTTTGGCTTTTAAGGCAATAAAGAAGCAGGTTTATCGAAAATAACATCAAATTCGGAAGGAATTATAGAAAAAAATATGGAAATAAAGAAATAGGAAGTCTAAAGAGGTAGTGCGGTTATGAACCTGTTAAATCAATTGATAGAACAAGCTAAGAATCCTGTTGGAATTATAGGTTCATTTATGTTGAGGATAATGAATACTGCTCATACAGAAATGAACAAATGGGCTTTAGCGAATATGAAAATTGGAGAAGATTCGATTGTGTTGGATGTAGGTTGTGGTGGTGGGAAAACGATCCAATTATTGTCACATATTAATAAAAACGGAAGAATATTCGGAATAGATTATTCTGAACAGGCTGTAAAAGATTCTATAAGATCAAATAAAATTGATTTAACATCGGGTAAGGTAATCATTCAACAAGCAAGTGTCACTGACATTCCGTTTCCAGAAAACTTTTTTGATTTAATTACGGCATAATGTTTGAATATTATGTTAATATGTATATAGAGTTATCAAACTAAAAGCTAAGTTGGGAATAATGCTAGGAGGTTTGAAAAGTGAAAAATAAAACTCGAATAATTATTACAATTATAGGTAGTTTGCTTATTTTTGGCGTAGGTATGTTTAGAATACTTACTGAATCGCTTTCTTCAACACCTTTGTTTGTAGCATATGTATTCGCAATTACTGGGTTTATCGGAGTTATTGCAAACGGAGTAACACTATTGAAGCTACAATCTAATTAAACAAACCAGAAGTGCGATTCCTAAAATGAATCGCTTTTTTCTTTTTGAAATATCCGGAAGTTATTATGCCTTAAGTTGTTCATAATGAAAGCCGAGGATTTACGTGTTTTTATTCATTAAAACTTGTTTATCTCGGTTTTTTGGTATGGAATCAGGTAAAAGTACAAAGTGAACAATCTAGTGGCTTCCAACAAAAGGGAGCTAACGCTTCTTACGCAGCTATTACAGAAAGCCGAGAAACATCAATGCCCTTTTGGTCCTTAAAATCCAGGGCTGAAAAGATTATCAAAAACAAATGTTCCTACATATAATGGATTTCGAACATTTGAAATTAAACACTAATTCACTTTATACCAGTTCTCGGTTCTATAGCTTAGTATAATAATGGTATTGGCTTATTTTTGTTGCAATAATCCTTTGGAGGTGAAATATGAAATTTAAAAAAGTTTTTTCAATTTCCTTCATTATTTTTTGGGGCTTTTTTGTAATTTTCACTTATTATATAGTGAATTATAAGACTCTCGATGAAGCAATAAGCGAATCAAACGTGCCAATTGATGAAATATTTCATACCACTGACTATAAAGGGCATACTATCATATTTTATGGCAAGGATGATAGTTTATCAGTTGGATTAGTTAAAAAAACCATTCTTGGATTTCGGTGGGGTTTTGGTGCAGGAAGTAAATTGTTCAATGAAGAAGATATTGTTTTAACTAGAATGTTTAGTAACCTACAGCCAAGGGATATAAATTCCGACGAAGAACTTGTGTCTTTAACATTTGGTGTAATTAACGACCCTTCAATAGAGGAAATGGAGATAAAATATAAAGACCAAGATTTTACTAAAGCTACAATTATAGATACTAATAAAGGTAGAATATGGTATAGCTTCTCAGAGACTCCTGTTAATTACGACCCAGAAGTGAAAGTTTTTTATAAGGATGGAACTAAAAAGTCAGGTTGGTATTGAACGAACTTACCCCATTCATAAAGAATTATCAGTCACCTTTATTAAAAACATTATGAAAGTAAAGGGAGCTATTATATCTCAAGCAGGTATTTGTGATAGCCGAGAAAATATGAGTTTTTATTCATAAAGACTTGTTTATCTCGGCTTCTTTACGCGGATCTACTAAAGAATGCAGGTTAGTTGAAAATGAATGTTATACGTATCTTGCTCAAAACCGAGGGGGCAGTTAATTGAAAAAGGTTGGACTAATTTCAATAATTATTGTCATTGTTATTTTTGCTGTATTCGTTTTTGAAAATAAATCATACTATCCTCCACTTCCAATAGAAAATTTAACAGCAAAAGAAGTAATAGAAAAACTGGAAGAAACAGATAGCAAGGTAGTAGAAATTGCAGTAGAAGATGATACGATTTGGTATATCACAAGAACTGAAAATCAGGGTATTTTAATAGTAGTTGAAAACATTAAGCAAATGATTGGCTCAAATGGTTGGGAATTCAAAGAAAAAGATGGTGCTGGTCTATTTTTTGAAAAAGATGGAGAACGTTTAGTTGCTACTACACAAATGTGGGGCAAACATTACGTACTAGTCAAAGTTCAAAGCAAGTTCAACAATCTATAGAATTTTATTAGGTAATGAAGGATTTAACAAGTAAAGGAGTTGTCGTGTGGCAGTTCCTTCAGCTATTAAAGTAAAGAAGCAGTGTTAATAAAATATGATTATCTTAGAAAATATTGTATAATTTGGCAGAGATGATTTCGATGGAGGAGATTTATGAAGAATAACAATCAATTTATAAGACAGTATGATTTAGACTGGATAAAGGTATTGGCTACTTTAATTGTGTTTCTTTATCATTGTTCAATGTTCTTTAATCCTTTTGATTGGCATATAAAGAATAACGTCATTAATCGGTCGTACATTGACTTTTTTTCACTCTTTGTTGGAAATTGGATTATGCCAATATTCTTTATCATTTCAGGAGTTAGTACATATTATGCCTTACAAAAAAGAAATTCTCAAAGTTTTATAAAGGAAAGGCTTGTCCGTCTTGGAATCCCTTTACTTCTAGGGATTTTTATTCTGTCACCTCCACAAGTATATATTGAAAGAATAACAAATTTTCAATTTGAGGGTTCTTTCATTCAATTTTTTCCTCATTATTTTGATGGGTTATATTTAGAAATCGGTGGAACAGGTAATTTTGCATTTTTCGGACATCATCTTTGGTATCTATTGGAGTTATTACTTTTTTCGATCATCACATTACCTATCTTCTTGATTGTCAAAAAAGGTGCAGGACGTAAAGACTTTGGAACTTTTCATTACTTGGTTATGCCAATCCCTTTAATGATTGTGGCTTTGACTGCCAACCATGTTGTGAATTTAGCTAGTTGGGGAATTATCTTTTATTTAATTTTATTTATTTATGGATACTATTTCTTTTCAAGAGAATCTTTAAGGGAATTTGTACGTAGAGTAGGAGTTATTGCTGGGTATTTAAGTGCATTTAGTACAGCTGGGTATATATTCTGGGCTATGTATATTGGGTTTCCCATGAATGTTTCGTTAAGTTGGGGTATTTTTATGATACTACGAGTTATTTTGGTGTGGAACGTTCTTTTCTTTATCTTATATCTAGGTGATAAATACTTAAACTTCAGTAATAGCACTTTAAAATATACAAGCGAGGCATCCATGCCTTTTTATGTGCTTCACCAACCTATTATTATAATGTTGGGATTTTTCATCTGTAACTTGGAATGGGCAGTTGCTGTTAAATTGGTATTTTTAGTCCCTGTAGCATTTACGATCATAATGATTTTATATCACTTTGTCATTCGAAGAATTAATTTTTTAAGAGTTATATTCGGTTTAAGAATAGCCAAAGAAAATAAAATTATGACAGAAAAAATAAGAACGAGTCTAAAAAATTAACACTATAATCGGGCCGGATAAGTAAAACGAGGAAGGTCATGCAATTTGCCAAAGCCTTTTATGTCTAACTTAACACTGGTTAAACCCATATATCAACGATGCTGATAGGGACGGTATATGGTGAGTAAGCCCTTAGAACTTTGAGGCAAAATAAAATTAGTCATCTCTAAAATTTGTACCATGAGATTATACTTATTTTTCGCTAACTGGTGCGTTTACTCCATTAAATTTAATCATAAGAAGTCCAAAATATACAGGATCTTATTCAAATCCTTAGCGTATCTTGGACTTTATTAATATAGGGATTATAGACCAGGTTAGTGAAAGAAAGCTAAACAGGTAAATGTCCGTTAAAAGGGAATTGGGGAGAATCAGATGTCGCAAGATGGAATTGTTTTAGTAGCAAGTGTGTCAATCTTTCATGACGATAAGGTCTTGATTATCAAAGAGAGTAAACCTACTGCAATGGATAAGTGGAACTTTCCAAGTGGTCATGTCGAAAACGGTGAGGATATTCTCTATTCAGCTCAGAGGGAAGTTAAAGAGGAAACAGGGTTTGATGTAAAACTTATTGGTACTACTGGTGTATATAATTTTGTTAGTAATACAAACAATCAAGTTATTTTATTTCATTTTGTTGGTGAGATTACAGGAGGTTCTCTAAATCTCGAAGAAGATGTCATTTCTGACAGCAAGTGGATAAAAGTAAAGGAACTTGTAACATTTGAAAACAAAGACATACGAGAACCCCGTGTAATGAAGCAAATAATTAATAACTTAATAGAAGAGAAAATACACCCAATTAGCGTGTATAATGAGCAACTAATTTGAATCACACTTGTTCAACTAATGGAAGCAATTGTCCCTTAATAATTCATTTGTAGAAGTCCAAAATATGCAAGGTTCTTTATAAAACCAAGTGTATTTGGACTTTTTACATGTGTATGGGTATTAAGGGAAAAAGAGTGATTTAAAAAAAGAAAGAAACTTTATTCTCTTTAAATCGTAAATAAGTTTAATGAGATTATCAGAGGTGGAGGGGTATTATGTCCGAGGAAGAAAGAGAAAGATTAAAAGCAAAAGAACTTCGGAAAAATCCTGTCGGTGCCCTGAACAACGCTTTTACTCGGGCTTATACTGGAGCTCCAAGTAGTGGCTGTTTCGTTAATATTATTTCTGTTTTAATCATTATTGCAATTCTTTTGTTAGTAAGGGCTTGCTCAAGCTAATCTTATAGAAGAATGGTAAGCAATTCTACCATGGTTATTATTACATAATTAACCAATTAATAAACCTATTTTAAATATGTGAAAGGTGTGTTGGATAATTTGGCTTTATTTATCGGGGTATTGTTCATTTTCTGGGGAATCCTTGTCATCTATTCATCTTTGTTCAGAATGAAAAAAGGGGATTATAAAGATAAGGGTGGTATCCGTGTGCACTATATTGAGTTTGAATTTTTATTTAGATTATTAAGTAGACTTCCGTTTGTTGTAATTAAGGGATTCACAATATTAATTGGAATCGCATTCTTTATCTTTGGAACAGTTTTCATTATTTGAAAAAGGACTTCTAATCGAAGTCCTTTTGTTATATTAAAAATCAACAATAATGATTAACATAGACAAATGAAAGTAAGTTTAATGGAAAGGAACGCTTCCATGGTTATTGGTTAAATATTTGAAAGGGTCTGTTGTTACATCCATGTGTTACTTCATTACTCTTTTAATTGCTTTCAGTCTCTATAATGTAATTTTTGAAATACCTTTTGACAGAAATAGAATCATATCTGGGATATTCGTTGGATCATTTGTTACTACCTTTCCTTAAGTTTTATTGGGAATTTTAATGATTGTCATAAACAAGAATAATCCATTAAGTGATTCATTTTTAATTGGTCTTTTTGTCGTTTTATCAGAACGGGTTTCTCTATATTTAATTGGATGGAGTTTTGTAAGTTCAGGAACAGACGGATGGACCAATGAAAATTTTTTATCCCCAATAAACTTTGTATGGGCAGAAGCGTTACCTTATTTTACACCTTTCTATATAATCGTTGGGGGTAATATAAGTCTTATCACATGTCTTAGTACTATTTTATTGAGTTTAAAGATGTTGAAAAATGGAGAATTTAATCCCAAAGTAACATAATCATGCCCTTCATCAACGCCTTAAGATGTTCATGGTCCCCAGTATAAATAAAGCTAGTTCGGTTAAGGAGAAGTGGATGGAGTTTTTTGATTTTGTTTTTGACCCTTTCACAGGATTAACAACTTTGTTTTATTTAGGTCTTCTATTAATGCTATATGGATTACTGAGGTTATTAAATTTACTTTGAGTATTTTACTAACGATGACCTAATCTTCCATTGTAAATAATCCAGATATGCTTGAAACATACGGAATTTTATTATGCAACATTTGAACAAAATTTGTATTTGTTCTGCTTATTTTTTTGGCTTATCAAACAATAGTAGCTGATAGTGGAAAAGGTTCTCGCAATGGAGGAACAAAACAATGAACAGTCTTTTAACAGAAAATTGGATAGTCACTTTTGTAATCACAACGGCATCTGTCTATTTGATATTAATCAAATTTTTTAAAGCAAGTACCATACAAAGGAACAATTTTATTATAAGCTATGTAATTTTAGTGCTAATTTTGGATGCGATATTCATTCTAAATAGAGAAGAAGTGAGTCCTGAATTATTTAAGGGGTTATCAATGGGCTTATTAATGGGAATGGTTTTTGCTGTATTAAGAAAAAGCAAGAACTCTGGTAATGTTTGAAAATCGCTAATAAAAAGCTGAAAATATACAGGTATTTATTCAATTTACCTGCAATATTTTTAGCTTTTTCTTTTATTTATGTAGAAAAGACGCAGCTTCAGGGAAGGATTATTTATCCAGGTTAACGAAAACCTATTAAACCACATTTAATGATGGCGTATGGTTGAATGCATGCATTACTAAAATGGTAATGCTTTTCTTTTATATAAAAAGCAACGTTTCAAAAATATTCAACTTAAACAACGAACCTTTTCTAATTTCAATGTGTATATAAGGTGAAGTTATGAAGAAAGGAGGAGAGATTTTGGAAACCAAAATAATAAAGGAAGAGGCAAACAGAATTTTCAATGAGTTCTCACCGTATGTTTATAGGACTGCTTTATTGCTAACGAAATCTGAATCACTTGCTGATGATGTAACGCAGGAAACATTTATTAAAGTATTTAAAAACTATCACTCATTTGATAAGACCAAGCCAATTAAACCCTGGATCTATAAAATTACTGTTAATACATTCCGTAATATGCATCGCAGGCAAAGGTGGCTCAAATTTATTGGTTTTGTTCCAGATATGCCGACAGAACATAATACGGTAGAACGTTCAATTTTACAAGGAGAACAAAACCAGGAGATTTGTAATCAAATAGCCAGATTATCGACTAAAAGCAGAGAGATAATTGTGCTGTATTATTATGCTGAACTGAAATTAATTGAAGTTGCATCCATATTAGATATTCCTATTGGAACGTGTAAATCAAGATTAAATAGGGCACTAAAAGAATTACGAAAGCAACTATGCGATAAGAGTTTTTACATAAATCAAGGAGGCGATATTTGTGAAGAAAATTAACGATTTGGATGTTAAGAATCACCTACAAAAGTATGGAAAAGATTTAAATCCGTCGGTTACTTTTGAACAAGTGTGGAACAGATATTCTCTTGAAAAGAATGAAAACAAAAATATTTTTTCACGTTCCAAATTAGCATATATCTTAAGTGCTGCGATATTATTGTTGATCGTTGTTCCAGTTAGTGCTGCCGTATTACCCATTGAATGGAATGGAATTAAAATAACGATTCATGATGATAATGGGGAAAATGCACGAATAGATCGATTTAAGGAATTTCTTTTTGGCCCCAGCCCTACCACTAAGGAAGTTATCGAAAATACAATAAACAAATCACTAAATATGAAGGGCACAGTGTCTTTGAAAGAAGCCGAAAAGGAATTTCCGTTTTCCATTTTGAGGCCCGAAGAAACTTTTACTCCTACAAAGTCCATTGGAGCATTGATGAATAGTAATTTGCAGGAGAACGGCGGTAAGGAAAATCTTATTGGCTATAATTATGTTTTTCATGATTTTTATGAAAAACATAATAAATGGGCTATTGTTACTCAGAGTATAAATCAAGCCGCAACGGATTATTTGACTGGTAATGTTGACAGTATGTCGAGTGCATTTTCGAGTAGATGGGAAAATGTTAAGTTGAACGATAACACGGTGGCAATGTTTGCAACTGGTGATAAAGAAAATACCTTATTACTAAATTATAAAACAAAAGACCTCAAAATCATTGAGCTAAAAGTGA
Source organism: Pseudoneobacillus rhizolycopersici (assembly GCF_054786815.1). Classification (NCBI taxonomy): domain Bacteria; kingdom Bacillati; phylum Bacillota; class Bacilli; order Caryophanales; family Bacillaceae; genus Pseudoneobacillus; species Pseudoneobacillus rhizolycopersici. Next base: position 24,242 of record NZ_JBTOOE010000001.1, read on the forward strand.
TTGGTAATCAATCTAAAGAAGAATTAATAAAGCTTGCAGAAGCGTATATGAATAATAATTAAGTTCAGCATTTACTTGGATAGTTTCTTTGGATGATTGCAAAAAGGATATTATCCTAATTGACTTAACAGGTGAGTGGGAGAAAGAAAGGGTTCAAGAAATGGTCGCTCCGGCGGTCATTTTTTTCTTTTTGAAGTACGTGGAAGGTTATATGGTCTATTTGATTTTAAGAAAGTTCTTACCTTGTAGATTAGGTGCGATTTATGGTATTACAACTGATGCAGTAACTTTTTGTATATGAGGAAAACTATTGGTCAAATGAGGGAAATATGTATGTGCTACTATCGAAAGTTTTGAGTTTGGATATGTCTATACATTAGAGCAAATAGGTCATTAGCATGAGTATCAACTAAGGGTAAGGAGAGTTAAGTGATTTAACCATTAGTCGCTTATTAAACAAACAAGGCAAGAGTTTGAAACTGTATCTCCTTCTACAGCATTTTTTGTTTGTTTCATTATATGTTCAGACAGTTCTACAAAATTAAATAAAAGTGACATCCATATAATTGTATATTTCCTATCCTCTCCATAGATAATATGAGAGATTAACGAAAGGAGATGAACAAGATGGAGACGAAGGATGATTTTTTAACCGGGGCTAAAGTAACGAAAGATAATCAAATCTATGGAACGCCTAATAGCAAGAACAAAAATGGTACCGGTGACTCACCAAACGATAATGTCAGTAAGAAAAAAAAGGGACTTGGGCAGTAAATAAAAACAAAATAAATACACTTGGATGCTATTTGTACCACTAGTTTTGAAAAAAATTAGTCAGGTAAACAACTAGTTAATTTGGGAACCGATTGGCGATGCTTATGGATGCATCGCCATTTCCTTGTTTGACTAAAAGAATCAGGATCATTGCAGTGGAAGTAACTGACAGATTTCAGCCACACATCAATCTTAAATATCCGGCTAGTATCGGTGATGAAGCAGGTGGCCGTCAGCACCTGAACGTCATCACTCTCTATCGTTGTCGTGATGCCCGAAGTTTTGAATTTTACGGTATTGTTTAAATGGAGTTAGGATATACAGACAAAACGACCGTCAAAATAAACATTTGTAATCAATATCAAGTAAGACTAACAATTTTGCAAGAGTCCCAGCAAACAGGTAAGTTAGTGGCTTTATAGAATATGAAATTAATAGAACCTTACTTAATCATAATGGTATAATAAGTTAAAAATGTAAATAATCTCTTTTACTTCATTTATTAAAGGGAGAAAAGCAAATAACATTCGAATCAGGTTTGTTGGAAAAGTTTAATTGATAATGAAAGAGAATTGATTTAGAAATTAGCGATTCTTGATATTTTTTTGGGGGAAATTTAAATGGAAAATAACAATAATAGACTAGAGGAAAAAAATTACATACAAACATTTCTTTCATATATGTTTAGAAATAAGTTCACAGTTCCATACGATGATTATCATTACTTTTCAACTAAGAAACTCCCAATAGATTATAATCCATACTATTTTAAAGAATCTCCAAATAAACTGGATTTTTCATCGATCGAATACTTACATAAAGGAAAAAAAAGAACTGCTGACTTCAATCAATTTATGGAGAATACCGGTACAACTGCGTTACTTATTATAAAAAATGATACAATTTTTTATGAGGGTTATTTTAATGAGCATAAAAGAAATACACCTCAAAAGTTGTTTTCTATTACAAAATCATTTATTTCTGCTCTTGTTGGGATTGCTATTGATACTGGTTATATTAAAAGTGTTGATGATTTCGTTTCTTCTTATATACCCGAAATTAAACTGAGAAATATCAAAATCAAACACCTTCTTCAAATGGATGCAGGAATAAAATACAAGGAAGGCCATTTTCCTTGGAGAGACGAGGCAAAAGTTTATTTGCACCCGAATGGAAGGCAATTGGCACTGTCTGTTGTAGAGGATACGAATGATCATTTTTTTCATTATAATGATTACCATTTGTTAATATTAGGTCTGATTCTTGAAAGGACAACAGGAAAAAGTGTAACAGACTTTTTTTATGAGAAATTTTGGAGTCAATTAGGAATGGAATTTCCAGGTTCAATGATCGTAGATAGTGAAAAGTATCAATTTGAAAAGATTGAGAGTGGGTTGGTCATGACCGCAATAGATTTAGCTAAGTTCGGTAGTTTATACTTAAAAAAGGGTGAATGGGAAGGTAAACAAATTATTAGCCGAGACTGGATTGAGACTTCAGTAAGTCCAATTAATGTACCAACATATAGTGATCATTTCCGATATTATCATAAACATCCATGGGGAAAAATGTGGTTTAATCAAAATAAAGCCTATTATAAATATTTATGGTGGGGACATTTAAACAACCAAACGAATAATGACTATTTTGCTTTAGGGGCATTAGGACAAGTTCTTTATGTTAGCCCAGAAAACAATACCATTGCTATTCGTCTTGGAAGAAAATGGGGAGTTATGGACTGGTGGCCAACAATCTTATATAAATTAATTAATTCTTCCATTTAATTATGTTGTTGCATAAAACTAAATACTGGTTCAATAAAAGATTGTGAAGGAGTGTACTGTAGCTAAAGATTGGTTTCTACTAGATAAGTAGTAAATGAGTTAATAGAAGGTATTGAGGATGAGAACCCTTAAGGACTAGGGGGAAAAAGCTATGAAATATTTATTCTTAATTAGTTTACTAATAATCGGTAGCATGACTTTTATAGGTTGTGGTACAAGTAGTGAAAATAAGACGGAAGGAAACAATGTCCAATTGTCTTTAACTGAGGAAGATTCTTCTGAAAGTAAGGAAGAGAAACACATAACAACAAAGATTGGTTCCTATGAAGCTAATAATTCTGAATCGAATTTACGGAAAAAATTGATTCTTACTATTGAAAAACCGAATCAAGTGCCTATCCAAATAGATATTAAGAAGTACATACCAGTTCTTGTATCATACTTAGAACAGTTTGATGAACCTGAAAGGGAAATGAATAGAATTCAAAGTAACTATTTGTTTTCAAACCAAGAAAGGGACTTCTTTCTCTTAAGTTACAATTGTGGAATTAAGATTTGTAACCAACTCTTTTTAGAGCATTATCAAGGCGACATTAAATCGATTGAAGTGTCAGAGGCGAGTTTCCTTCAAGATTTCAAACGCAGTAATACTTATTTAGCATTTCTCTTTGGAAGAAATGAAGGTACAGAAGTCATTAGAAACCAAGTCGTTATTTTCAACTTGCAGGACTTTCAAAAAACAAATCTGCCAGAGGACTTGGGAATATTGGAATCCTTCGAATTCCCGATACTAAGTATTGAATGGAAGGATGGGGTATTTATCTCCACTGTTGCTGTTGTAGAGGATACCTCCTATGATTGTATTATAGAATGGAATAAAAATAATAAAGTGCCTATTCAAAAATTAAAATGGAACATTCAGGAAACATAGGATTGGTGGAGAATGATTAGATACTTCAATAACATACATTTATCACTTTTAGCCAACTAATAGAATATGATAATAAAAATTCTATTGCAATTAAATGTCTTTTAACTGTAATTAAATATTAACCTCTTGAATAGCTAAGGCACCCACCGTTTATCCATATTACTAGCTTTACAGTTGTGGAAATAAATGGTAAAAATACGAAGTTTGTATTAGAAGGAGACATCAATCATAAAGATAGGGTTGATAACTAATGATAAGAAAAGCTGTTGGTGCTATTGTATTTCAAAATGATAAATATTTATTAGTACACAAAACAAAAATTAATACAAATACAGGAAAAGAGACGATTAATGGTGAATGGGATTTTATTAAAGGTGGAGTAAAAGAGACTGATGCTGACCTGGAACAAGCTGTATTACGGGAAATAAAAGAAGAAACTGGTTCGACTGACTATAAGATAATGAAGCAATTTAATGAAAAAATTTGTTTTGATTTCCCTGAGGAGTTAAAAGCAAAGGTGGGTTTTGATAGACAAGAAACTACCATGTTTCTTGTTGAATTTATTGGAGACGTTAACTCAATCAGACCACTTGATAATGAAATTAGTGATTTTATATTTGTAGAACAAGAAAAGGTGATAGAAATATTAACTCATTTTGATACAATGGATTTTTTTCTAAAATCAATTTAAGTTATCATATTTGTTAAATATTTTAAGTCTTTGTGAAATTATTTTATTAAACATACATACTAGATTTTTTATTTAAGGAAGTAAAGGTAGCTTTAAACTACTAATATAGTAAGTCGAGAATATACGGGATTTTATTCATTCTTGTATAAGCTCGGCTTATTTGAATTAAGGAAAGTAACATATGCAGGTTCGGTTCATTGATGGGATTGTCGATATAGTTATTGGTAAATAATACCTCATTTTGAAAAATATGATAAAATATTCATAATTGTTCTGATTTATTAATTTTTTAGGGTGAATGAATATGGAAGTAAAGAAAAACACTAACTTACCCATACGGTTAAACGTATTGTTCATAATTGTTTTTTTCTGTTTCAGTATCCTTGTCATTAAACTAGGGACACTTCAAATCATTCATGGAGAGGATTACCGAAAAGAAGTTACCAAAACAGAGAACTACATTGTTAGTGAGCCAGTACCTAGAGGAAAAATATATGATAGATATGGAAGACTAATTGTAGATAATCAAGGCAAGTATGCTATTACTTATATAAGATCTCCAGGTTTAAAGAATACTGAAGTATTAAGTATAGCCAGAAAACTATCTAAAATTATTCATGTTAACACTGATAAACTTACAGAAAGAGATTTAATGGATTATTGGATTCTCACTCGTCCTGACAAAGCGAAAGCAAAACTCACAAAAGCAGAACTTGGAAATAAGAAGATAACGTCTGCTGAACTTTACAAGATTCAGCTCAGTAGAATAAATGCTGAGGATCTATCAGAGATAAAGATGGCAGAGAAAAACGTGGCTGCAATCTATCGTGAGATGACCAAAGACTATGTATTAACACCCCAAATCATAAAAAATATTGATGTAACAACTAAAGAAGTAGCAGTTGTCAGTGAACATTTACATGAATTACCTGGGGTAGATGTCATTACGGATTGGGACAGAATTTACCCAAATGGTGGGGCTTTTCGCTCTATACTAGGAAATATAAGTTCACCTGAGGAAGGATTGCCAAGCGAATTATTAAGTTTCTATCTAGCTAAGGATTATAACCGGAATGATCGTGTAGGTAAAAGTCAAATAGAATACCAATACGAAGATGTTCTGAGGGGCGGGAAAGCCAAAACAGAATATAGTGTGAACCAAAAAGGAAAAGTAGAACAAACTAAAGTCTTATCAGAAGGTCAGATGGGTAAAGATTTAGTATTAACGGTTGATCTAGAATTACAGAAGCAAGTTGAGGCTATTGTAGAAAAAGAGTTAATTTCTGCAAAACAAAATGGTGGTGGGCCATTTTTAGATAGCGCCTTTGTAGTCATAACCAATCCAAGAACCGGTGAAATCCTTGCTTTGTCAGGGAAGAAATTAGTAGAGAAAGATGGGAGCTTTGAAGTAACCGATTTTGCCTTAGGAACTTATACATCTGCTTATGCGATGGGTTCCGTTGTTAAAGGAGCTACTATACTAACAGGTTATCAAACTGGAAGGATTGCACCAAATACATATTTAATTGACGAACCGTTGTATTTAGACGGGACTCCGGTAAAAAAATCCTATCAAACCATGAACCGAATTAATGATTTAGAAGCATTAAAGCGGTCATCCAACGTTTACATGTTTAAAACGGCTATTAGAATATTGGGGTCTGATTATTACTATAAGATGAAACTTCCGAGTAATCCAAAAGCCTTTGATACTTTTAAATATTACTTCAATCAGTTTGGTCTCGGTGTAAGAACAGGAATTGATTTACCGAATGAATCTATTGGGGTTCCAGGTGAAAATACTGCTACATCTGGATTGTTACTAGATTTTGCCATAGGTCAGTTCGCTACCTATACGCCCCTTCAATTAGCCCAGTACGTTTCAACTATAGCTAATGATGGGTATCGAGTTAAATTACAAATGGTCAAGGAAATTCGTGAGCCTTCCTTAGAGAGGGATTTAGGCAAGATTATTGATTCCTATGAACCAGTCATCCTTAACCGAATAGATATGAAAGATGAACATATTACCAGGGTACAAGAAGGGTTTAGACAAGTATTCCAAGAAAGTGGTGGAACGGCTACATCCTTCTTTAATTTCAAACCATATTCAGACTATAAAATAGCAGGTAAAACGGGAACGGCTCAATCTAATTACTATGATCCAATTGCCAAAAGAAATCTCACAGAATATCCCAGCTATAACCTGACGTTAGTCGGATATGCTCCTTTTGATCAACCAGAGGTTGCCTTTTCTATCGTAGTACCTTATGTAAAGACGGATAAACATCCAGTCAATAAATTAATTGGGCAGGAAATTATGAAAGCATACTTCGATTTGAAAAATCAAAATGATTTTTAAAATTAATCACTTATTGAAGTAACGAGGGCGATTTTTGTTTAAAATCGCTAAGAAAAAGCTGAAAATATACAGGTATTTATTCATTTCACCTGCTGTATTTTCAGCTTTTTCTTTCACTTTTGTAAAATAGCAGTCTAGTAACAGAACTCTAATATTGAAGGATATCAGCAAATATAAGGCGAATATATTTAGCAAAATAGTGAGATAAAATGGAGGAAAGTTTATGAGGTTATTTCGACGTATCCCCAAAAATAGCGAGCCAATAACTTTGAGCCATAAACAACTACGATTTTTATTAGGAAAGCAATTTGTTATTGGTATATTATTAGGGTTTATTATTCGAGAATTACTTATTAGATTCTGAACAAACATAGCGCATTTCTTCATGAAGGAGATATGCCTTTTTGAAGGAAGTGAATACCTTTAGGTAGAATATATATTTAGTAACAACAAAGTAGGTATTGGATGTATAAAGAACAAAAAGGTCAATTAGCTGATTAAAAGAAAAATATCTTAAGATTTTTAAAGGGAGATTAAGACATTTAATTTTATTGTTTTTCTGTTTCCACTTCCAAGCCATGAAAGAATAGGTGGACTAATCTTCAATTTGTACTTTTAGTATATAAATATCTTCTAAAGAATGGACTATTTTCTATGCAAATAACCAAACATTTATTGTTTAATTTTTCTATCTTAGTCGGTTTTGTGTTTATTTATCATATTTTAACTGACCGTAATGGACAAAAGGATTCAAAATTTTTATGGTTTCTTATGTTATTTTTTTCCCTTCTTGCGTGTTTTATTTTTAGTTTAGAGTTATCAAATTTATTTAGAATTGATCTTAGAATAATCCCTCTTGTATTAGCAGGACTATATTTTGATATGGGGTGGACCTTTATCCTCATTGCAATTTTCATACGTGCTTTACTTGGGGTAGATCATGGCTTCGTTATATTTACAGGTGTTTATATTGTATTAGCGTTTGTATTGAAATTACTCCACCCCAGGTTTATCCGACAATCATCATACAAGAAAATCATAACAACTATGGGTATTACACTCCTTACTCAATCTTTAATTATATTTTTTCGCCACCTCTACTTTGGGAGTATATGGGGAATGAGTATTCCATTTCTCGTTTTTCCTGTTATCGGTATAACTATATTTGTATATGTTATCGAATATATTCGCGAGACTGACCAATTGAAAAAAGAGATATACCAATCCAAAAAAATGAGTGCACTAGAGCATTTAGGGGCTGCTATTTCACATGAGATACGAAACCCATTAACTTCTGCCAAAGGTTTCGTCCAATTGGTAAAAGAACAGAAAGAAATTTCGGAAGAAAACCGATATTATCTTGAAATCGCTTTTGGAGAATTAAGCAAATCGGAAGGAGTCATTGAGGATTACCTCACATATACAAAACCAAGTTTAGAAGAAGTAATAGAATTGGATGTGTGTAGAGAACTTCAGACTGTTTCACGCACAATTAGCCCTTTAGCTAACCGTCACTCTGTAAATATCTTGGAAGATTTCCATTCGGTTGATTGTATTCTAGGGGATCGTGAAAAATTTAGGCAATGTCTGTTTAATGTGATTAAAAATGGGATTGAAAGCATGCCCCAAGGAGGAACTCTGAACTTAATGACTAAACAGTCTGAAAAAAATATCCTGATTATTATTGAAGATAATGGAATAGGAATGACACAAGCGCAAGTGAGTCGAATTGGGGAGCCTTACTACTCTACAAAGGAAGGAAATGGTACTGGCCTAGGTATGATGGTGGTCCAAAGTATTATTAGAGCTATGAAGGGGCAGTTGCGTATTCAAAGTAGAGTGGGGATAGGTACAAAGATTACAATCATATTTCCCTCAGCTAAATCTATGTCTCGATTCCAAACAAATTCTTCTCTAAATAGGGGCGAACTGTTTAGTTGACGGGATCAAGTCCCAGAAGAACGGCAGTCTAGAATACTTGTTCAACTAAAGTTCCTTTAGTTTGCTGAGCTTATTATAGCTTTTATTCATTAAGACTTGTTTGTCTCGGCTATTTTTATTGAAATTAACCGGAACATAGGGGGTATGAGAAATGAAGATCAATAGAATAGATCATGTGAGTATCAACGTAAATGATCTTTCAGGTGCAAAAGCATTTTTTCTTGATTTAGGTCTTGAAGTGAAAGCGGAATGGGAAATGGATGGAGAACAGTTGGACAGAATAGTTGGGCTTAATGGTGTTAAAACGGCATGTGTAGGATTGTGGATGCCAGACGGTCAGGCATGGATAGAGCTAGTCAAATATTATACGCCGGCAGATGAAAAAGATAATCAGCAAACCTTTGCAAATGCGCTGGGTATCCGACATATTTGCTTTGCTGTTGAAGATATTGAAGCTATTGTTGCAAAATTGAAAGAGAAGGGCACGGAAATCTTTAGTGAGATACAGCAATATGAAGAAAGCTACAAATTATGCTATGTTCGTGGTCCAGAGGGAATTATCTTAGAGTTGGCAGAGAAAATGAGATAAATATTGAATGGGACTTAATGGGGGCAATGGTAGCTTAAGCTGCTAAAACAGAATGCCGAGAGAAAATGAGTTTTTATCATAAAAACTTGTTTAGCTCGGTTTTTTTGCGTGAATGACAGAACCCGGCAGTTTAGTAGCTATGAAATAATCGTCTAGAATATTTACAGAAAATTAAATCAATTACTACACTTATGGTAAAATGGAAATATAAGGAGGCGTTTCAAAGAATAGAAGTCTTTAGTAATGACATTCTTTTAAGCTCTAAATGTCAATTAAAACGAACGAAGTGCAATGACTTAAGAGGATAATCGATTCTTGTTCTATCGGGACGGTTTATTTCATTAGTATGAATGATAAAGAAAAACGTAATAAGAAAGGATATTTAATATGTTATCTAAAAATTCTAGGATCATTTTATGTCCACTTTTATTTAGTTTTATACTTTATTTGTCATTTACACCGTGGGATTATACTCATTTTATGCAACATATAATGATGTTTTTGCTTTTGTTGGTTTTTCCCTTAGCGGTAACCATTAACTATATTCAGAATAAAATGAAGGCATTTTGGCTCTCTGCAATATTCTTTTTAATAGGGTTGCTAGCTCATTATCGTGGCTTCTATATGAAGGACCAATACTATGTTTTGGATTATATGATTAATAATAAAGTACAAGACACCATTGTAACGGAGAATAAAATCATTTATGGTGAACCCATTTCATTATGGTGGGTGGAAAGTGCCGTAATATATGTCTCGTTAAGTCTATTAGGATTAATAGTTGGTTATTTTTTCGAAAAGAAAAGGGATTCCTTTATATGAAAGGCAACTTACGGAGGATAGAGTTAATTAGAGGGATTGCTGAGGCGGTTCCTTTTTATTATTGCTATAAAGGGAGCAGGGTACTTACTTTTATCAAAATTCCCCTTTTTATTTTTCTTATCTTAGAATAGAGGTAATGAATGAGTTTTATAGAATTTATTATAAATAGAATAGAGAAAAGGAGTACATGAAAAGTGAGTGAACAAATAATCCCAGCGTTAATTGCTTTTATCGCAGTTTCCATTTTATCTCCACCATTAATTGGTGTTTTGAGAAAACTTAGGCTCATTCAACCGATAAGGAAAGAACTTCCTTCAGGTCATCAGTTAAAAAAAGGCACTCCGTTAATGTTTGGAATTATTCTTTTTGTAGGGATTATCGTATCGATTCTTTCTTCACCTACGCCATTAATGTATTTCTTGTCTATTACCTACATACTTTTTAGTTTTGTTGGGTTTTTGGATGATTTTTGGAAAGCTTCACGTCAAGATCCAGGAGGGGTATCGGGTAAGACTAAACTTATTTTTCAATTTATTTTTACTGGTACTTTGCTTTTTTACGTAATCAACGGACTAGGTGTTGACACCAACATTGCTATTAATAAAAATATTTCCTTGGAACTGCCCATGGTGTTATATGTCATTATCATTACCTTATTTGTCGTAGGTTCTGCAAATGCCATTAATTTCACGGATGGTTTAGACGGTCTTTTAGGAGTTGTGGCAATCCCTTCATACTTTTTCTTTTTTGTGGTTTCAGATAGTTCAGAGGTGCAAATTTTTTGTTTAATTATGATTGGATGTTTACTTGGGTTTCTCATTTATAATATATTTCCTGCAAAAGCATTTATGGGGGATACGGGATCATTAGCTATAGGGGGGTCGCTTTCATTTCTTGCTGTTATTGAAAAAGTTGAAATATTAATTCCCATTTTGTTCTTTATTTATTTTGCTGAACAACTTTCCGTTATTTTACAAGTTTCATCCTTTAAACTTACTAATAAGCGTATCTTTAAAATGACACCGATTCATTATCATTTTGGCTTAAAATATGGGTGGTCCGAAACTACTATTGTCACGGTTTTTGGATTTGTTTCTTGGTTTTGTGCTATTATTTGTTTAGCTTATTGGAGATTTCTTCTAAATCCATAAATAAAGTTAAAATCATGCCAATAATTATTAGCGGTAACCAGGCAATGCATAATACAGGAAAAAAAAACCAAGGACGGAAATCTGCCACAGCATAAATGATTGTACTAATTAATAGACCTATCATTAAATAAACGGAGATGATACCCATTTTGTCATTAAACTCCTTTTTAATATTATAGAAAGGTGTACTGATAGGGGTACCACATTTTGGCATAAAAAGAAGATTTTTTATAAGGTGATAGGATGTAGGTTACTTAACTAACAACTTGATATCTCTTATTAATATAAGGTATGGAGAATATAGACAGATTAAATGGATGAGAGATGTGTTTTACCATATTCATGCTGATTTCGAATGGATGAACCGGGGGCATTCGTTTTGAACTGTGTGGTAAGGTTTAGCTATTTTTTGAACTCTTCCTAATTTAATTATAGCATATAAAAAATGGTCAATATAGACTGTTTATTCTCATTTCGTCCTGCTACAATGCAATAGAACTTTAGTGAAATTTCTTGGGGGGATATGGAATGAATTCATTGGTTCTCGGTTTTCAGGAAATAGATAAAACACAGCTATTGCTTGTTGGTGGAAAAGGGTTGAATTTAGGGGAATTATTAAAAATTCAAGGAATACAAGTCCCAGAAGGATTTTGTGTAACAACAGTGGGATATCAAAAAGCTATCGAAAAAAATGAAATGTTTCAGAGATTATTAGATCAACTGTCAATACTAAAGATAGAGAATCTAAATCAAATTGGTGAAATCAGCAGGAAAATTCGCCAAACCATTATGGAAATAGAAATTCCTTCCGATGTTGTGAAGGCCATTGCTGATTATCTCTCCCAGTATGGCGATGAACATCCTTATGCCGTGCGTTCCAGTGCAACGGTTGAAGATTCACCACATTCCTCTTTTGCCGGCCAGCACGACACTTATTTAAATATCATCGGAAAAGAAGCCATTATGCAGCACATCAGCAAATGCTGGGCTTCCCTCTATAGTGATCGTGCGGTAATCTACCGCATGCAAAACGGATTCGACCACAGCAAGGTGTATATATCCGTTATTATTCAACGGATGGTTTTCCCACAGGCTTCAGGGATTTTATTTACCGCTGATCCAATTACATTTAACCGAAAGCTGCTATCCATCGATGCCGGTTTTGGACTTGGAGAAGCACTTGTCTCTGGTTTGGTATCTGCCGATTGTTACAAAGTAAAAGAACAAAAAATCGTTGAAAAGAGGATAGCTACCAAAAAGTTGGCTATCTACGGAAGAAAAGAAGGCGGAACAGAGACCGTGCCGATTGAACCTGATTTGCAAAAGTATCAAACACTTACTGATCACCAAATTATAAAACTGGCACGCATCGGAAGACAAATTGAAGCTTATTTTGGTTGCCCGCAAGATATTGAATGGTGTTTAGTTAATGAGACTTTTTATATCGTACAGAGTCGTCCAATCACGACTCTTTTCCCCATCCCTGAAGCGGATGATCAAGAAAATCACGTCTATGTATCTGTTGGTCATCAACAAATGATGACGGACCCCATCAAACCATTAGGATTGTCTTTTTACCTGTTAACGACTCCTGCACCCATGCGCAAAGCTGGTGGAAGATTATTTGTTGATGTCACACAACAATTGTCTACACCTGTCAGTAGAAACATTTTATTAAATGCCATGGGACAACACGATCCGCTCATGAAAGACGCCCTTATGAACATCATTGAGCGGGGAGATTTTATAAAATCATTATCAAAAGACAATAAAGCACCAAATCCCAGAAGAGGCAATACAGATATGCTGGCACAAATCGAAAACAATCCATCCATCGTTTCTGATTTGATTAAGCGTAGTCAAACATCGATAGAAGAGTTAAAACAAAACATCCAAATGAAATCAGGATTGGATTTATTTGATTTTATTCTAGAAGATATTCAGGAATTAAAGAAGATTTTATTTGACCCACAAAGTTCAGCTGTATTTATGGCCGCTATAAATGCTTCAACATGGATCAATGAAAAAATGAATGATTGGTTAGGTGAAAAAAACGCAGCAGACACGCTTTCTCAATCTGTACCAAACAATATTACTTCGGAAATGGGTCTGGCACTATTGGATGTTGCAGATGTGATTCGTCCTTATCCAGAAATAATTGATTATTTACAACATGTGAAAGATGATCACTTTTTGAATGAACTGGTTACGTTTGATGGTGGACAGGAATTAAGAGACGCATTCTCCGCTTTTCTAAACAAATACGGAATGCGGTGTTCCGGAGAAATCGATATGACGAAAACTCGTTGGAGTGAAAAACCAATTACACTTGTACCCATGATTATTGGTAACATCAAAAACTTTGAGCTTAATGCCAGCAATCGAAAATTTGAGCAAGGGCGGCAGGAAGCTTTGAAAAAAGAACAAGAGTTACTAGAACGATTGAAGCAATTGCCAGAAGGGGAACAAAAGGCCAAAGAAACAAAACGAATGATTGACCTAATCCGGAATTTCATCGGATATCGTGAATATCCCAAATACGGTATGATTAATCGCTACTTCATTTATAAGCAGGCTTTACTGAAAGTAGCCGAACAACTCGTGCAAGCGGGCGTTATTCATGAAAAAGAAGATATATACTACCTTACTTTTGAAGAACTTCGCGAAGTCGTACGTTCAAAAAAACTGGATTACCAAATCATCAACAAGCGAAAAGATGATTACAAATTATATGAAAAACTGACTCCCCCGCGCGTTATCACGTCTGATGGTGAAATCATGACAGGAGAGTACAAACGAGTAAATCTCCCAACCGAAGCCCTTGTTGGTCTGCCGGTTTCATCCGGAGTGATAGAGGGCCGAGCACGTGTCATCTTAAACATGGAAGATGCGGTTTTAGAAGAAGGAGATATATTAGTCACCACCTTTACTGACCCTAGCTGGACACCATTGTTTCTATCCATAAAAGGCCTAATAACTGAAGTTGGTGGACTGATGACGCATGGAGCAGTGATCGCACGTGAATATGGCTTGCCGGCAGTTGTCGGGGTGGAAAATGCCACAAAAATAATAAAAGATGGGCAACGAATTCTTGTCAACGGAACGGAAGGGTATATCCAAATTTTATAATGGCAAATACGTTCAGAATTAATACATCAATATGGCCAAATTTCCTATTTACAGAAAAGGATTAAATTGGACAGAAAGCGGCATGCATCGAATTGGTCATATTTTACAAACATGCCTGTCACCACCCAAATTTTGTTGAGTATCACGACATTTAACGGGGTGTGACAGGCACTAGGATATGAAACTTCATTCGTCAAACTGTATAATATACATCGCTAAATCTTTTCCCTCACCATTTAGTAAGAATGTTCCTTCTGAAGTAAACCGCGGCTTCACTAGACGTTCCTTTATGGAGGGTAATGTTGAAACTATTTGTAGCTTATTATTTTCCTCCCTAAATAATTGCACTGTATCGCTTTCATTACGAGCAACAGACAATGCGAAATATCTGCCATCTGTTGCATATGCGTTCGAGACAACAGGCATATATAAAACTTCAAATTTCCCTGAATACATATTAATTAGCCCAAGAACACCTGGATCTTTACCATTCAATAAATAAGCGAAAATAGTATCGTTCTGAATTTGAATGTTCTGCGCTATTTTATATGGGAATGTATAAGTTGCTATTTGTTTTTGCAAACGAAAATCATAAACATAAACCATGGTTTCTTTCTCCTTGTTAATCGTCAAGGTTTCTGGAATAACGATTAGATTCTTATCAATTGCTGGTTGACTATTAGCACCTTCGCCTTTCATTTCATGCAGAACACTTTCTTTCAATGAATCAAGTGCCATCGTTAAGTAACTAGTTTTTCCCTGATTACTGCCTAGGTAAATAAGCGTATCTCCACTCAAATGTAGGCCATAAAAATATTTATTTTCCACCGTTTTTAATTCATTGTTTTTGCGATTTAATATGTGTATTTCTTTTTTTTCATGAACAGGTGATACCCATATAAGCCATTTGGCAGACGCTGTTAACTCAAATACCCTGCCAATTTCATGAGTATTGACCAACTGCTTAGATTCATCTTTTTCAACATTAAATGAATAGATACCTTGATCGGTACTATAAATCAATTCATTGGATTCATCAATGTAAAATGATTTAATCAAGGAATCATAGGGTACATGGGGAATAACAACTTTTCTAATTGAAAAATGATTTTCACCTTGAAAAGTCTGTTGTAAATATGGCGAAGCTATTACTAAAAAAAGTAAACAGGCAAAAATGGTGATTAACGCAGGTTTCCAAGAGTTCCGTTGAGGCTTCTTTACCATCATATTCATTCTATATTTTGTATTTTCAATAATACGATCTCTATTTTCGTCTATATTCTCTAACGGATTCAATCGGTAATTACTCATTTAATAGCACCTCCCACTCTTCATGAGCAAGTTTCTTTTTTAAAAACGCTTTACCACTTTTCAATCTGGACTTCACGGTACTAGCTGGGCTATTCACAATTTGTGAGATCTCTTTAATCGATAAATTCTCTAAATAATAGTAAACGATTGCTTCCCGCTGTTTTAGAGGCAATGCTAAAATAGCCTCATCCAAAGTTGTCAGTTCATCTGCTTCAACTAAGGAATCCTTATCTAGTAAGCTCTCCTTCTGAAAAAATATATTTTTAATAAGTATTTTTTTATATGACCAGCTTCTCAAATAATCTTTACATGCATTAGCCGTCACTCTTGATAAATATGCTTTCAACTCGCCACGTTCTTGATAATTGGAGCAGTAAAACTTAAAAAAGACCTCTTGAACAATATCTTCAGACAATTGTTTATCCTTTAAGTAATAATAAGCAATACGAAAAAGTAACTCTGTGTATTCAGCCATTGCTCTTTCTACAATCATAGAATCCTGCACTATCAATAAACCTCCCCTCAAAGACATAAACGAATCTAATCCACAGAAAGACGAAATCAAACTAAAAATATCTAACATAAAATTAAAACCACAAAAGGGTTTTATTGATTTACCATAGTTATCTAGTATTATCGCATATTGCTGAGTAAACTTATGAGGGAAAATCAGCTGGCCATTCCAAATAACAAAAATTCCCTAAAAAGAGAGGTATTTTTAGATTAAAAAAGAATAAGGAAATATTGATGTATTTATTTGGAAAAGAGGGGGATAAGATGGAGATCATTAATTTAATAGCCCTAATTGTATTTTTAGGAACATTGTTATCGATAGAAGGAAAGGTAAGAAAGATAAATGAGAGCAACAAAGAAATAGTTGATTTATTAAAAGAAATGAAATCCAAAAAATAATTTTTATTAAACCCTAAAGGTGAAGCTAAGCCTGAAATTCAAAAATAGGAAATATATCGATACGATCTTGATGGACCTAACACAGGGGGGAGTAGAGGAATTTGTTAATAACTTAGGGGGGGGGGGGGAGAATGATTAAGAAATTATTCCTAGTTTTTTCAATAGTCATATGTCCCGTTATTTTCGCTGCTTTAACAGTAAAACCTACAGTTAGTTATGCGTGTAAGTGTGTTAAACAAATGTCAGTTGAAGAACAGTTAGAATTTTCTGATACAGTTTTTAAAGGGAAAATTATTGAAATTAAACAAAAAAGACATGCAAGAAAAATTCTGTTTGAAGTAAGTAACATATGGAAAGGTATTTCAACTTCCCAGATTGAATTAATTGATGAACCATCTTCTTGTAGTATTGACTTTATGGATGGGCAGGGATATTTGGTTTATGCTAAAAACTATGGAAATGATGTACTCACTACAAATATTTGTGATAGAACAGTTGAACTAAAAAATGCTGATAATGATTTATTGCTACTAGGTGAAGGTGGATTACCAACTGAAATGGTTAATTATGAAAACGAAATTTATCATTTTAATGTGATATGGTGGCTTCCCATTATTGTAATTCCTGTTCTTATTGTTTCTAGTTTTATATGGAAAAGGAAGAGAGTTACAAAATAAACAGTAGAATCTTTGTTTATGAAAATATGTACTGAAACTAACGAAAGACGATTGTATTATATCGAATGATTTCAGGAAGTAGGAATCATACAAATGCCAGACCCTACAGACTTTAACATAGTAAAGTATGTGGATCTGGCACCAATTTTTTAATTATTTATTCATAAATTCTTCAATTTCTTCAACAGATCGGATAATATCTTTTGAAAGAACTTCATTACCTTCTTCTGTAACTAACACATCATCTTCAATTCGGATTCCTATTCCTTCTTCTTCGATATATAAACCAGGCTCAACCGTCAACACCATACCAGGTTGTAAGATTAAGTCCTTATAATCGCCGACGTCATGGGTATCTAGTCCAAGAAAGTGGCTGACTCCATGATAATAATAATTTCCGATTTCACTTTCTTCCTTTATCAATCCTACGTTGATGCATTCTTCCGCAAGGATTTTCTTCGTATACTCATTCAGTTTGGCAAAAGGGACACCCGGTTTGATTAGTGCAGTCGTTTCTCTTAATGCCTTTAAAACAATGTTGTAATACATCTTTTGTTTTTCGCTAAATTTACCATTCACGGGAAAGGTATAGCTTATATCCGCATTGTAATAATGATATTGCGCGCCTAAATCAAGAAGGACAAGACTTCCTTCCTCAATCGCTGCATCATTTTTTTCATAATGAAGGACCGTAGCATTTTTGCCACTTGCTACTATTGTAGGAAAAGCATAATCTTTGACACCTTCTGATGTAAGAATAAAATCAAAATAAGCTTCAAGTTGATATTCTTTTGTCACTTCTTTTGCATGGCTCATAATATTTTTTATGCCTTTATAGGTGATATCAATTGCTTTTTTGATCTGCTTGATTTCTTCAGGTGTTTTATAAACACGTAACTTACAAATATCAGGATACACATTTTTCATTTGCAGGAATGGATAATTCGCTTGGATTTTACTTGCAAATTGTTGTGCTTTCGTCATTGTCTGATCTAATGATCTTCTTTCAAGATCTAAATAGACATTCGTTAGCGAACTTGTAAAGAGGATTCGAGCCAACAAGGAATCAAATTGTTCAATAAATTGGATATTGCCTATTCCCGAAGCCTCGACCGCTTCTTCTTTTGAAATAGACTTTCCAATCCACTTTTCCAATACTGGATCTGATTTTTCGATAAAAAGGTATTCTTCTACATGATTATTTGTTTTATGGGCCAAAAAGATAATATTGGGTTCATCCATTCCTGTTAAGTAATAAAAATTACGATTAGGCACAAACCTGTATGCTTCATCTGCAGATTTTTGTGGGGCATTTCCGGCAAACAAAACAAGTAATGAACGATCTTCTAAATTTTCATATATACGATTGCGATTAGTTGTATAAAAATCCTTTTGCATCTAATTACCTCACTTATTCAATGTTTTTCGTTTGTAGATTAATTATACTATAAGGCGGGAAAATTCGAACTAATTTGAACCGATAGAAAAAACAATCTCGTTTTCCCTATAAAGAGTAGTTAAAAGGTGCACTCCTTTGGGAAATAATTTTTTAAAAGGTGTAGAAAAGATATGGAATTCAAAAAAAGAAAGGTAGTTCCTGAGGAATAAAAGATAAGTAAAATAGAAGGTAGTTTTCTTTTAATGTGAAGGAGCGTTAATGTTTAGAAGCGTCTTTTTCCTTCTTCAACTTAAAAAGAGTGAGAAATAAAGATTAGGATTCCTTGCAATTAACTCCAACAAATGTTATTCTTAGATAGATTATTTTTGTTCGGTGTAACGGATCGTATTAGTAAAACTTTTCGTCTTGATATTCACTGAGAGCAAGGATAGTAATACATTGTGTGTACAAACACACTAGGAGGCAACAAACATGGAAAAAGGTAAAGTAAAATGGTTTAATGGCGAAAAAGGCTTCGGATTCATCGAACGTGAAGGTGGAGAAGATGTATTCGTTCATTTCTCAGCTATCCAAGGCGAAGGGTACAAATCATTAGAAGAAGGTCAAGAAGTGACTTTTGATGTTGAGCAAGGCCAACGTGGAGCGCAAGCAGCTAACGTTCGTAAGGCTTAATAACCATGACAACTATGAACAGGCTCTTTTTTTAGAGTCTGTTTTTATTTTTCTAAAAAACAAAAAACCCCACTCAATTATGAGTAGGGAACATGAAAACAGTAATTCAAATGGTAAACATATTTTAACATATAATTACGTTGATATCTAATTTCTTTTACCAACATAGATAAAAATAACTAGAAGAGTAACTCAAAGTGAATAATAAGGGGTGAGTGTATGAGTAAAGCTAAGGGGAAAAGTGGAACAGGCAGAGGAACAGACAAAAAAGGATGGAATCGTTGGCAAGCAAGTGCAAACAAAGCAAAGAGTGCCAAACCGTATATAAGTAAAGGTACGAAAAAAACGGATAGTGCCAATACCACGAAGAATAGTTAGAAGTAACATATCCATTTCACAATCGGGCGTTATCCTCGAACAAGGATAACGCTTATTTTTCGTTCTTTCTCAATTTAACTTATGATAAACTAAGGTTATCGGAATTTTCCGAATAATAGAAAGTCCATTGTTCCGTTTAAATCCATGTTAATTCATTAATTGTAAGAAAAAGGGATATAGAAAGGGAACTATTTGTTATACCAGATTAAATAAAGGAGAGAAGGCTATGGGTAAATCATTTATTGAACAAGTACATTATATTAGAATTCCTGTAAAAGATTTAGAACTGTCTGCACAATGGTATAGAGATGTATTAGGGCTCCAGTTACTAAACAATACTGAGGAATTTGCCATTTTAAAAGTAAATGAAGGACCTTTCTTACTTATCTTAGTTCCTACTGAAGATGAAACATTTGCCCATTTTACTATTGATAATGAACATGAATTTAGCATTGGCTTTACAAGTCCAGAATTATCTGAATTTCACCAACACTTAATTGATAATCAAGTTAAGGTCGAGGATATAAAAGAAGATAATGGTCATGCCTATTTTCACTTTTATGACCCAAATGGTAATAAACTTCAAGTACACTGGTAAGATTCTAATAAATAAATTACCTTATTCATTAACTTGTGCTTTATCGGATTAAGAACGGGAACGTCCAAATCAGACGTTCCCATATTTTTTTCCTGAAAACCAACAAAACTGTTTAACAAAGCCTTTCATTAAAGAACACGATTGCGAAAGTAGTAATCCTTTTAACCCACAAACTTATCCTAATTCATTAATGTAGATATTGATTCAGAAGACTATTGATTGAGTGATTTATTTCATATATGTTAAAGATTTTCTACTTTTGCATCGCTAATGTTATATTTCCTTTTTAGTTTAATAATTCTTTCTATACTTTCATATAATCTTAGTTCGGAAATTTCTCCATTTCTAACAGCCGTTAATAAAGAGGAGGCAACCTTTATAACATTTTGAAATTCATGTCCTACTAAAATGATATCGCTTCCTGCCTTTACTGATTCTACCGCTGCTTTACCAATATCAAAATGTTCTGTTATGGCTCCCATTGTCATATCGTCCGTTATGATTACTCCCGTGAAACTTAGTTGTTTTCGAAGAAGATCCGTCATGACAGCTTTTGACATAGACGCTGGATTGGTTTTATCCAATTGGGGTATTAAGATATGGGCGACCATTACAACATCTGCTCCATGATCAATCGCATGTTCAAACGGAATTAACTCTAGTTCTTTAAGATCCTTAAGGCTTTTATTGACAATCGGGAGTTCCAGATGGGAATCAACCGATGTATCTCCATGTCCAGGAAAATCGAATTCTCTGTATTTATACCGGTAGGTTTAGTATCGGATGGATTAGTTATTATTGGGTTTTCTTTAACTGGCATCTGTTCATAATCATATTCTCTGATTGTATAAGTAACTCCAATGATTAAGGCTACCATTAAAAGTAGACCTATAAAAATAGGTCGCTTATTTTGAGAAGTCCTTTTTCTTTTCATTATCCAATTCCTCTTTCTGCCTTTTTATGGGAAGTATTGACTTTATATTTTACCGTTTATTTGTCGCAATGCCAAACAGCATCCATAAAAGTGTGCTTTTCATTAATAAGAGGGCATCTTTTATAATGCTTCATCCAAATTTTTGATTAGATCTTGTTAGTGTCAAGAAAAGATAGGGAAGATTTCTACCTAAAGAATAAAGTTCTATTCTTCTAGAAGGATATAGCTTTTTATTAACGAAGTAATGGGTAGGCTTAATACATATTCAAGAAAACTAAATCCATACATGAAACCAATGATAATAAACGATCGTATTATATAGACAAACTATTAATTTGGGATAGGATGGTGCAATTATGGCAAAGTATGAAAAGTCAATTATTGGTCAATTTGAGAAAGTAGTTAATCATTTGGAAAACGATATTAGTAATAGTGGAATAAGTATGAAATTAGTGGATGAAAGCAACTACACTATTGGAGATACGAAAATAGCAGTTCGAGTCTATGATAAATATTTTATGCGAAATGGGAATAGAGCAAGTTTGAGCCTTACTGTAGTGGGGAACAACAATAATATTTATATTTCAGCAATTGGTGCTGGCGGAGGACAAGGTGTTTTTTTAAACTTTAGTCTTGGTGCCGAAAATAATATGGTTACAATAGTGCAAAAAAGTATAGAAAAACTGGAATGATCATTCTTTTTTTGAGTTTCCTCCAATTGGGAAGATTGATTGGTCAATACATTATTACCATACCTTGATAAAGATCATTTCCAAACTACAGGAATTCTTAAGGAATCGTTCCTTTCTAACCGAATGGGAAGCACATAATTCTGAGGTCAAAATACTCCAATATGGATTAGAGTTTTTTGGTAAGGTTAGAGTAGCAAAACGGGGAAATTACATAGGAAACGTAAATTAGAAATAATTTAGATAATAGGATTTCCGCTCTGATGTAATGTGAGAAAGGTGTTTTCCTCACTAAAATTAAAAAATACTCATAGGAGGGAATGTTTTTGTACTTATTAACAGCAGCACATGGAATGAATGTCGGCGATATTATTTTTCAATTAATCATGTTTATTATCTTACTAGCAATTCCTTTAGCTATTATCATTGTATTTTTAGTTATAAGAAAAAATAATAACAGATTAAAGAGGGTAGAAGAAAAAATTGATAAACTCCTTTCCGAAAAGGGCAAGTAATAAATAAAGGAAAGAAGGTACTAACGGTCCTAATCTGCCATAATGATAAGAATTCTATTAAGAAAATATGAAGTTTCTTGAACAACAATTTATAAAAAATTAACACAAAGAGGAGTAACTTATGTGTAGAAACATTCGAACATTATTTAATTTTGACCCACCAGCTACAGATGAGGAGATTCATGCAGCCTCTCTACAATACGTAAGAAAGATAACAGGTTATAACAAGCCATCAAAAGTTAACGAAGATGAATTTTATCGTGCAGTAAATGAAATAGTAGCTATTTCTAGAAATTTATTTAATGCAATGAAAACCAATGCTGAGCCTCGTGATCGTGTGGTCGAAGCAGAACGTGCTCGCACTAGGTCTGCTAAAAGGTTTGGACCGAAAATTGAGGAATAAAGAAAAGAGTTGGATTGCTATCGTTTCCCTTAATTAATGACTGGTTTTTTGGTTTAAACTAAAGGTTATGGCAAACCAAATCTTAGTGGTTTGACCGCATAATACTAACGGACGCAACTTTAGCTTAAGTTTTGTTGGTACGAAATCGGTTTTAAGAGACTTTTCACTGCAAATCATTATCAAAAAAGGTATTAAGACTAATTTATCTCTGGTAATACACAATTGTTAAAAAATTGAAACAATCACCCCCTAATAAAATAGATTATTATGATATATTGAAGTGGATATATACTGATAACAAGGGGTGAATCTTATGAAGTTAGTTGTTTCCTCCATTTTTATTTCGACCTCTTTAATGATGTTTTTTATACATAGTATGGTAAAGAATATTGCTAGTTATTTTCTTGAAAGCTATGAATACCAAATGATCCACACCATTTTCCCTTGGATACCTTGGTTAGCGTTAATTATCGGATTATATTATTTTTTTTCGCATACTTATGAAATTGGAGAGATAAAGAAGTAATCGTGTTATTTTAAGGGAATCACTCAATTTAATAAAGTTTAAAAGTGAATTGTAAGTACAGAGGTCCTTAAATAATTTTTTTATTTATCTGAAAAAAGATTGTTGACATTTCATCTTAATTAAATATATAATGTGGAAAATAATCATTATACGTTCGGCATTGAAAGGAACACGAGTAGTGGATGATCTCCCTGTCCAAGAGAGCTGATGGCGGTGCAAATCAGTACAAAGATCAACATGAAATACAATCCTGGAGCTTCTTTTTCGTAGCAAAGAGTCTTCTTTGTGAAGGGAAGGACGGTCATATGATCGTTAACAAAATCGAGAGGTGAACAAGACTGTTCACAACTAGGGTGGTACCGCGAAATCAATTCGTCCCTACTGGAAAACCAGTAGGGACTTTTTTATATTCAAAATTGAATAACATGCAAAGCAATGAACGGAAACAAGTAGTGGATGATCTCCCTGTTTAAGAGAGCTGATGGCGGTGCAAATCAGTACAAAGATCAACATGAATTACAATCCTGGAGCTTCTTTTTCGTAGCAAGGAGATATACTTGTGAAGGGAAAGACGGTCAATGATCGTTAACAAAATCGAGAGGTGAACAAATCTGTTCACAACTAGGGTGGTACCGCGAAATCAATTCGTCCCTACTGGATAACCAGTAGGGACTTTTTTATATTCAAAATTGAATAAGATGCAAAGCAATGAACGGAAACAAGTAGTGATGATCTCCCTGTTTTAGAGAGCTGATGGTGGTGCAAATCAGTACAAAGATCAACATGAATTACAATCCTGGAGCTTCTTTTTCGTAGCAAAGATTATCTTTGTGAAGGGAAAGACGGTCATATGATCGTTAACAAAATCGAGAGGTGAACAAGACTGTTCACAACTAGGGTGGTACCGCGAAATTAATTCGTCCCTACTGGAAGAAACCAGTAGGGGCTTTTTATTTTTAAAAAAATACGCCCTTACAAACTTAAAAGAGGTGATGACTGTTTAGACTTTAATATTTTCGGTTCATGCATAGTTTTCATTTTAAAAATTCGTGATTTTAATGATAAATGTTCAGGAGGAACAAATATGACAACCAATAGATTAACGCAATTACGAAACAAAATTGATGAGATTAACTTAGAAATATTACATTTATTAAACGAAAGAGCTGAAGTCGCTCTAGAAATTGGAGAAGAAAAGAAAAAACAAGGAGTTAATCGTTTTGATCCGGTTCGTGAACGAGAATCACTTGATTTCATTATAAAGCATCACCATGGACAATTTAAAACATCAACCATACAACATATTTTTAAAGAAATATTTAAAGCAAGTTTAGAGCTTCAAGAAGACGATAGTCGAAAAGTACTGTTAGTGTCGCGGAAGGCGCATCCTGAAAATACTATTGTCGATATTAATGGTGAAACAATAGGTGATGGAAAACAAAGATTTATTATGGGACCATGTGCGGTTGAAAGCTACGAACAAGTAAGAGAGGTGGCCATTGCTATGAAAAAGCAAGGCTTGAACATCATGCGAGGTGGCGCATTTAAGCCACGGACATCACCTTACGACTTCCAAGGCTTAGGGGTAGAAGGCTTGAAAATTCTAAAAAATGTCGGAAATGAATTTGGGATGTCCATTATTAGTGAAATTGTTTCCCCTAACGATGTAGGGCTTGCACTAGACTATTTAGATGTCATACAAGTCGGGGCTCGCAATATGCAAAACTTCGATTTACTTAAAACAGTTGGTAGGGTAAATAAACCGATTCTTTTAAAACGTGGACTTTCGGCTACAATTGAAGAATTTATTCATGCAGCAGAGTACATCATGTCTCAAGGAAATAATCAAATCATTTTATGTGAACGTGGAATTCGCACATATGAAAAAGCGACAAGAAATACGTTAGATATTTCGGCCGTACCTATTTTGAAAAAAGAAACTCATCTCCCAGTAATAGTCGATGTGACACATTCGACTGGTAGAAGAGATTTGCTGCTTCCAACAGCGAGAGCGGCGATGGCCATTGGTGCTGATGCGGTTATGGCGGAAGTACATCCGGACCCAGCAGTAGCATTATCAGATGCTGCACAGCAAATGAATATTCCGCAGTTTAATGAGTTTATCCAGGAATTAAAAACGTTACAAGAAAAATTAGCGTAAGAGCATCTTTATAAAAAAGAATAGCGATCCCTGCAATTCAGCAGGGGTCATAGGAGGATGTCACCAATGAGACATATTACAGCCGGTGAATCACATGGACCGCAGCTGACAACGATTATCGAAGGCTTACCCGCAGGGATGCCGTTAACGGTAGAGGAAATTAATCATGAACTTGCTCGCCGTCAAAAAGGGTATGGACGCGGAAGAAGGATGCAAATTGAAACCGATATGGTCCAAATCACTGCAGGTATTCGCCATGGCTTCACATTAGGATCACCGTTAGCCCTTGTCGTCGAGAATAATGATTGGAAGCATTGGACAAAAATCATGGGGATTGAGCCTTTGGATCTGGAAAATCAAGAAGAAGTGAAGCGAAAGGTAACGAGACCAAGGCCAGGGCATGCTGATTTAGTTGGTGGAATTAAGTATGGGCATCGCGATATGAGAAATGTCCTTGAGCGTTCCTCGGCGCGAGAGACAACGGTTAGAGTCGCAGCAGGTGCGGTTGCGAAAAAACTTCTTTCACTACTTGGAATTGAAATTGCCGGACATGTTCTAGAAATAGGCGGAGTGAGAGCAAATTCACCACAATATGAAAATATTAGAGAATTGCAGAAAAAAACCGAAGATTCTCCTGTTCGCTGCTTCGATCAAAAAGTGGAAAAACAAATGATGGAGGCTATTGATTTAGCAAAGGCAAATGGTGATTCGATTGGGGGAATTGTGGAGGTCATAGTGGAAGGTATGCCGATTGGTGTAGGTAGCTATGTTCACTATGATCGGAAACTGGATGCGAAAATTGCTCAGGCAATATTAAGCATTAATGCCTTTAAGGGGGTAGAGTTTGGTTTAGGGTTTGAGATGGCGAGAATGCCAGGAAGTGAAGTACATGATGAAATTATCTGGAATGAGAATAATGGATATGTTCGCTCAACAAATAGATTAGGGGGCTTTGAAGGTGGAATGTCAACCGGTATGCCGATTGTTGTAAGAGGGGTAATGAAACCCATTCCTACCTTATATAAACCGTTAAAAAGCGTTGATATTGATACAAAAGAGCCCTTTTCTGCAAGTATCGAACGTTCCGATAGCTGTGCTGTTCCGGCCGCAAGTGTCGTGGCTGAAGCAGTCGTTGCTTGGGAACTAGCCTCTGCAATAACGGAACAATTTAGTCATGACCGTTTTGAGTTATTGAAGCAATCGATTGAAGAACACAGACTATATACCAAGAGTTTTTAAGGAGTGAAGGCAAAATGAAATGGAAAGATCAAATACATCAACTGAATGCATATCAACCAGGTAAATCAATTGCTGAAGTGAAGGCACAGGATCGGCGATACCCGATTATCAAATTAGCTTCAAATGAGAATCCATATGGTCATTCATTAAAAGTAGATCAAGCGTTTAAAGATTTTGGGGGTTCATTAAATATTTACCCAGATGGAAAAGCGAGCAAATTAAGAGAGGAGACCGCCTCACTATTAGAAGTTGATCATAATCAATTAATATTTACAAATGGAACGGATGAATTAATCCAAATTATTTCGAGGGCTTTCATACAACCAAGCAAAAATACGATAATGGCTACCCCTACTTTTTCACAGTACAAACATAATGCGGTAATTGATGGTGGGGAGGTACGTGAAATCCCGTTAGTTGATGGGATACATGATTTAGACAGAATGCTTTCAGTCATCGATCGGAATACAACGGTGGTATGGATATGTAACCCTAATAATCCAACAGGGACTTATATCAATATCGACGAACTTTGGACATTTTTAAAGAAAGTTCCTAACGATGTGTTTGTCGTACTAGATGAGGCTTATTTTGAATATGTGGAACAGCCAGGTAACACGGTCAAATTGCTTGAAAATTTTCCTAACTTAATGATTACAAGAACGTTTTCCAAAATTTATGGGCTAGCTAGTTTACGAGTGGGATATGGGATTTCATCTATCGATATTATTCAAAAATTAGAAGCGGTTCGTCCGCCATTTAATACAAATGCATTTGGCCAACTAGCTGCTGCCGCTGCCATAAGTGATCAAAAATTTGTAATGGAGTGCTTTCAAAAAAATGCGGCGGAAAGGGAGAAATATTTTGCTTTTTGCTTAGAAAATGGGTTGAAAATTTATCCATCAGAAGGGAACTTTGTACTAATTGATTTCAATTGTGATGGAGACGTGGTCTCAAAGTTTTTATTGGAACGGGGGCTTATCGTACGGTCAGGCAGACTATTAGGGTTTCCGTTAAGTGTGAGGATTACGATTGGTTTACCAGAACAAAATGAAAGAGTCAGAGAGGCAATAAAGGAATTTATCAAGAACGCTTTATAAATGGAAGAAAATGAGGTGTGATGATGAAAGGAAATGTATTTTTGGTAGGTTTAGGATTAATTGGTGGTTCACTTGCCCTGACAATAAGAAACAAGCATCCACAGGCAAAAATTTATGGTTACGATGTTCATCAACAGGAGATAGAAAAAGCCATTGAACTCAACGTTATTGATGAAAAGGTGGATACTTTACAGCAGGGAGCAGAGCTTGCTGACTTAATCATTTTATCCACACCAGTATTAGAAATGAAAAAAATAATGAAACAATTATCACGCATGGCATTAAAAAACAATGTGATTATTACTGATACAGGGAGCACAAAGGGGGAGATTATGAATGCTGCCATTGAGCTGTTTAATGAAAAAATAACTTTTATTGGTGGGCACCCTGTAGCGGGCTCTCATAAAACCGGGGTAGAAAATGCCGATTTACATTTATTTGATGATGCCTATTATATTCTTACTCCTGCACCTGGAATCAGCAATAATAGGATTTGTGAATTAAAGAGTTGGTTAAGTGGCACCCATGCACGTCTCCATATACTCGACAAAGATGAACATGACTACATAGTAGGAATGATAAGTCATCTACCACATGTAATGGCTGGAGTATTGGTAAATCAAGCTAAAAAACATGCGATCAGAGAGCCACTTATTCGCCAAATGGCAGCGGGAGGATTTCGTGACATTACAAGAATTGCTTCAAGTAACCCAAGCAATTGGAGAGATATCGTTATAGATAATCGCCATCATTTACTGGAATTAATGGAGGACTGGATGAACGAAATTCGTCAATTGACTAATGTTTTGCAGGCTGGTGATGAACATGCAATCCGTCATTTTTTTGAAGGGGCTAAAGAATACCGTGATTCTTTACCAAGACGTGTTTAATGGGGTTTGATGTAAACATTTTACTGGTAGGGGATTACGTAGAAATGGAGGAAAAAGGGGGGCAGTTGTGTAAGCCAGAGGCTGTCCTTGAAGTTAAGAGTTCAGGAACAACCATCCGACTGCTATCGGGTTAGCAAGCTAGTTTCCATAATAATAGGATGGTCCTATTTTTTAGGTGAAATCGCTCTTTTAAAAAGCTCCTTAAATTTCTCCCTATCTTCTGCTGTAAATGGTTTGGGACCTTTTGTTCGCTTTCCACTTTTTCGTGCCATTGCACTCAAATAACGTGTTTGTAACAGTTGGTCAATGTTTTCATTTGTATAGCTAGACCCATTATGGTGAAGTACAGCACAACCTTTTGCTAAAGCTAGCGAAGCAAGACCATAATCTTGCGTTACGATTATATCTCCCTTTTCTGCCAACTTCATTATCCGGTAATCCGCAGCATCTGCTCCAGAATCGACATAAATGGTTTCTACACCAGATGGTTTTTCCACATTTGAAAAATGAGCGAAGCTAGTAACTAGGACAACTGGAATTTTAGCATTTGTACCCTCAGAGATAATGATATCTTTTACCGGACATGCATCTGCATCGACATAAATTTTCATCTTTAACTCCCCGTAGATAAGTTTGAGTTGATGATAATGATAAAGTTAGTCTTTGTCAAACGATAAATCGTGCGGTAGATGTTTAAGAAAATCAACATATTTGGTAATATGTAGAAAAAATGATAAAAAAGAAAAATTGTAAGGGGATGACTAAGCAATAATGAGAACAAAAAAATCAGGTGAAAATAAGAAGTTGTCAAGATCTGAACAAGTATCAGAATTTATGAATAACCTTGAACATCCACTTAAAGAAGAAATAGAAATGGTTCGAAATTTCATTTTAAGTACTGATAGCTAAATTACAGAACATATCAAATGGAATGCTCCGAGTTTCTGTTATGAAGGTGAAGACCGAATTACTTTTAATCTTCATGGAAAAGGATTTATTCGCCTTGTCTTTCATTGTGGTGCTATGGTAAAAGACCGAAAGACGGATGAACCGCTGATTGTAGATACTAGTAGTATATTAGAATGGCAAGCAACTGACAGAGCTATGATGAAATTTACGGATAAAAATGACGTTAAAGCTAAAGAAGACATACTTAGAGAAGTAATAACAAAGTGGCTCAAAGTTACTTAAGATAGATGATATTCCTTCCATCAGGAGTGCATTGAAAGTTTCAAATCAAAAATTGGACCTAAAGTGCTATCCTTGATGAAAGTCGAAAACAAAAGGAGAGAAAAATGACTACTAAATATGTCCACCATATTTGTATCCAAACAAATCATTATGAAGAATCCTTAAAATTTTATAGAGAAATTCTTGGTTTCGAATTAATTCAGGAATCCCCTAATTTCCATCAGCGCTATTATAACTCTTGGTTAAAATTAGGTGAATTTTATATAGAACTTCAAACCGGTAAAGCAGGTGAGAACCTTAACAGTGTAGACCCAAACCCACAGGGTATCACTCATTTTTGTATTTGGGTAGATGACTTAGTTAAGGAAGTCCAAACTATTAAAGGATTAGGTTATCATTTTATACCGAAAAATGGGGAAGAAATTTATCAAGTGGAAAATGGAAGTTTGTGTAAATTAATAGCACCTGAAGGAACAATAGTAGAACTAAGGGATAACAGAGGAATATAGCCAATAATAATGATAGATTCTATTTAACAGATTCTTTTTATCAAATAGTTTATGAAAAACGTACTTAAACGATAGATGAGCGTTAATCAATAAAGGATTAACGCTTGTTTTGTAGAAGTTGTTAAGCGAAAGCAAGAGTGTTTAACAAGAATTTTGTAGGGGAGGTAACATGATGTTTGTTAAAGTATATCAGTATTATATTCAAAAGGACCAATTAGACAATTATTTAGATATACAGGAAAAATCTAAAGAGATTTACAGTACGTATATAGATGTTCAAACAATATACTTAAACAGTAGGAATGATGAATCAAAATGGATAGAAATATCAAGATATCAATCCGAAGATGAATATAAAAAGAGTATAAAGTTAATAAATCAACAAAAAGAAATACAGGAACTATTTGAAGATTTTCAATCACTTTTGGTATCAGATAAGAATGAGATAAGCGAAGAGGATTTTATTGAATACAGAGAAAAATCCTTTAATTAATAAATATTTTGTTCAAATATTAGTTTTGTAGAACAACTGTGAAATGACTCATGAAAAACAGACTCTCTTTCAAGAAGAACTTCGATTTAACGTATTTGAATATGATTTGTGAAAATAGAAAATACTAAAACGTAGTAACTTTCTTACAAGGATGGAGTGGTTCACGAACCATGCTAATGGAACATTGGATTCTGATAGCTATGTGGTTGTTCGGATTGATTGGATGTTTTTTGTTCATTCCACGTAAAGATAGGCGTAAAGGTTTCTTGGCATTTTTAATGTTTCAAGCAATCATTTGGCTATGTGATGTGATTACCTTTGCATTAGATTGGCAACGTGCGCCTGTCCGTGAGCTACCCGAAGCGACGAATCTCCCTCTTACTCTCGATTATTTTTTTTATCCAGTATTATTTGCTATCTATTACATCAATAAGAAATCAAGAAGCGGAAGTTGGTCAAGGTTCATATACTTTTTTATTTGGATTTTTGCCATTACGTCGTTTGATTTTGTCATCGAGAAATACACAGGTATTTTAGAATATATATCATTGACGTGGTACTCCATGTGGATTCTCTTTGGTTCTCTCTTTTATATAAGTGAAGTTTGCTGTAATTGGTACTTTAAGGACAAAGCCTTGTTACAAACGGAGCGGCGGTGGGAGACCTAATGAGTATGGAATGGTGGATAATCATACTGGTCTACGTAGTGGCTACTGGAATTTTGTTCTTCATACCGAAAAAAAAAATTCGACTATCAGTATTTACATTTTTAATTACGCAGTTAATTACTTTCCTTATTGGTTTAGTGGTGGTAGAGTTGGGATTGCTTAAATATCCTGTTCGCTGCTTTCCATCTGTTAATCGGACAAGCTTTGTTTATGAATATTATGCCTTTCCAATCGTATGTGTCGCCTTCAATGTTTGGTATCCCCTTAACCAAAGACTCCTTTATCAATTGGGTTATTACGTTGCATTTAGTTCCGTGTTAACAATTGGTGAAGTCATACTTGAAAAATACACCAATCTCATCAAATACATACACTGGGAATGGTACACTTCATGGATTACCATTACTATTTCGTTTATTATTGTGCGTTTATTTTGTGTTTGGTTTTTCGCAAAGGGGAAATCTTCATCCATTTGAAACTGGTATTAGCTCTACTATTTCTATTGAACTTTCTCAAGCTTCTGCATGATAAAAATAATTATCTGTTCCGTTATAATTGCATATTGCTAAAATGGCATTGAAAAATGGCGTGGAATCTGCCTGCGCTATTTTTTTTATGGACATTACTTGTGATACAAAAAATAACTCTGTCAATTAGAGTTATTTTCCCTCAATTGCAACTCCTATTTTGTATAGTTGTTCCAAACGAAAAATAACTCATTAGTAATAAAGGATAATGCAAATAAAATATAGAATATATTTTTACTGTGAATACAAAAAATGGAGGGAATTTTGTTCTTTATCATTCACAAGGTTCCGCTAGCTTTTCACCTATAGATATTTTTAAAGCATTTTTTATATCCTTTAAAACATGGTTAGCATTAGTGGTTATCCTAGGGTCGGAAATAAATTTTTAAAATTTTTCCCACAAACTGCTCCCATATATGAATAAGGCAGCGTTTCCAGTTTATGTAATCCATCAGAGTATTCTTGTTGTAGTAGGTTTCTATATATTGAAATTAAACATTGGTGTTTATCCAGAATATTTCTTAATCATGATATCTTCTTTTATCATCTCTTTAGTTATTTTTGAATTTGTCATCAAGAGAACGGCTCTTACAAGATGGATCTTTGGTGTGAAAGTTAAAGCCTCTAAATCAAATGCCAAAAAGGTTCTAGCCGTTGAAAAGCAAAATATATGAATAGAGTAGTAGTACTGTGATACCTTTCCACAATTCTACCTACGATTTTATTCAAGTTCTATAGAGTGTGTTCTTAATCTAACGATATGTGATTATTCCTTAAGCTGGTCATAAAGAAAGCTGAGATTCTACGAGTTATTAAACATTAAAACTTGTTTTCTCGGCTTTTTTGCTTTGAAAGATCGTTTCAGGGGCAGGTTATTGAGATGGAATTTACAAACTCATAGGGAAAATTAAATATAATTGCCGAAGGAAGGGGTATCAAACGAGGTTGATGACCCCTTTAAGAAAAATTGCCGAAAAAAAGGCATCAAACCTTTAAAAACCAAACATCAAGTGAAGTTTCTAAAATAAACATTCCCTTTTACTTCGTTAATGTCAAATAGAAGAGCAGAAATAGAACGTTATCGAACTCAAATGTGAAGGAGAATCCGGAATGAAAGCGATGGTATACTATAAATATGGAACGACTAACGTTCTTAATCAAAAAGAAATAGAAATACCTGCTTTAAAACCAAATGAAGTATTGGTAAAGATTCATGCTGTTTCTGTAAATTCATGGGACTGGGACCTCCTAAGAGGAAAACCATTTCTCGCTCGTCTTGGGGGACTTCTAAAACCAAAATATAAAATCCTCGGTGCTGATATAGCAGGAAGGGTTGAAGAGATTGGTAGCGAAGTAAATCACATCTCTATCGGGGATGAGGTATTTGGAGATATATCCTGGTGCGGTTGGGGCGGGTTTGCGGAATATGTAAGTGTTAACGCAGAGGCTTTGTCATTAAAACCGGCCAGTATGACATTTGAGGAGGCTGCAGCGTTACCACAAGCGGGAGTTCTAGCTCTGCAGGGTCTACGTGATAAAGGACAGATTTATAAAGCTAAAAAGGTCTTAATTAATGGTGCCGGTGGTGGTGTTGGGACTTTTGCTTTGCAAATGGCCAAATTATATGGGGCTGAAGTTACTTGTGTGGACAGTGAGAAAAAATTAGATACATTAAAGTTCCTTGGTGCCGACTTGGTGATTGATTACAATAAAGAAGATTTCACCCAAAAAGGAAAATTGTATGATTTGATTCTTGATGTTGTAGGAAATCGATCTATATTTGACTACAAGCGTGTACTAAATTCTAAAGGAAACTATGTGATGGTTGGCGGTTCCATGTCTTTAATCCTGCAACTCTTGTTACTGGCACCCATAATTGATAAAACGGAAAATAAGAAAATGGGTATCCTTGTTCATAAACCAAACAAAGCTGACCAAAATTTTTTAAAAGAACTTTTCATTGATGGTAAACTAATACCTGTAATAGATAAGCGGTACCCTTTAAGCCAGGTTGCAGAGGCTATTCGTTACCTTGGAGAAGGCCACGCTATTGGGAAGGTACTCATATGCGTAGAAAATAGCGACTCAAACATTGATACTGTGAAAAATACGGAGAGGTAGATAGAGTATCGATTGTTCAATCAGAAGTACAAAATGCCCAAAGAATCATCAAATTTGCTGAAAACATTCAGGTTTTATTCACCAGTATGTTTCAGCTTATTAATTTGCCTATGGGAAAAATTGGTCCATTAAATCTTAATAATATTTGGAACTTTTTTTTAGAACATACGTCTAAAAAAATTTAGGTGGGAGATGGATGAAAATGAGGGAGCTACTAGATGGCTAAGTAATATCGAACTTAAGCTACAAACTTCAATAAAAGAAAAAATATATAAATATTATTTATTTATGTGTCGATTTTGACTTGCGCCATTCGTCGACTATATAGGGGCATTCAACCACTACCCTGTGTAGAGGAATTAGAAAAGCTCTATAAACTAGCAAATACTTAGGAGGAGTTACTATGAGATTTATGATGATTGTGAAAGCTTCGAGCCATTCAGAAGCAGGGACGATGCCGACTGAACAGATGGAGCAGATGTTTGCCGCGATGAAGAAATACAATGATGAACTGAAGAAAGCAGGTGTCCTTGTGGCAGTCGGTGGACTGCATCCAAGTTCCGAGGGCATTCGTATTTCGTATCCGGTGCCGGGAGAACGGCCGATCATTACTGACGGCCCTTTCACTGAAGTCAAGGAGTTGATTGGGGGATACTGGTTTATAGATGTGAAGTCTCGCGAGGAAGCAATCGAGTGGGCGATGCGTGCACCTGATCCGCATGGCCTTGGAGAAGGACGAATTGAGCTTCGCCAAGTATTCGAATAGACAAACAAACTGAACTTCACGAAAAGTCGAACGGGGGAATAATTCATGACCAAAGCAGATACCCATCGTACAATCGAAGCCATTTGGCGGCTTGAATCGGCGAGACTGATTGCAGGGCTCACCCGGCTTGTGCGTGATGTGGGACTCGCTGAAGATCTGGCCCACGATGCCCTCATTATTGCAATGGAACGATGGCCAGAGTCGGGCATACCTGACAATCCTGGCGCTTGGCTCATGACGACGGCGAAGCGTCGAGCTTTTGATATGCTGCGCCGTAAACAGTTGTATAAACGCAAGTACTCTGAGTTGACTCGTGAGGTAGACAGCAATTATCAACCAAACTTCGATGCCAACTTCGACACTGTCGTTGAAGACGATCTTTTGCGCCTTATATTTATGACTTGTCACCCAATCCTTTCCCGCGAAGCACGCATTGCACTTACGCTTCGCCTCTGGGGGGGATTATCGACGGTGGAAATTGCACGTGCCTTTCTGATACCGGAGTCGACTGTCGCCCAGCGCATTGTAAGAGCCAAGCGTACTTTAAGTACAGCGCAAGTTCCTTTTAATATGCCGGAAGGAAGCGATTTTGGCGCGCGTCTTGCATCGGTGTTGGAAGTCCTATATCTCATATTTAATGAGGGATATTCAGCGACATCAGGTGAAAACTGGATAAGACCTGTACTCTGTGAAGAGGCGCTTCGGCTCAGTCGAATGTTGGCCGAACTGGTCCCTGAAGATGCTGAAGTTCACGGTCTCGTTTCACTTATGGAGATTCAGTCATCTCGTTTCAAGGCACGAATCGGCCCATTCGGTGAACCTATCTTGCTTCAAGATCAAAACAGGGGAAAATGGGATCAACTTTTTATCAGCCGAGGATTGGCGGCACTTGAACGCGCGGAGAGACTTGGTGGTGTGTTCGGCCCATACAGAATCCAAGCGGCGATTGCGGCTTGTCATGCAAAGGCGAAAACGGCCCTGGAGACCGATTGGGTTCGCATCGCCGCATTGTATCATGCTCTTAGGCAAATATCCCCTTCACCGGTCGTGGAACTGAATCGTGCAGTGGCCTTGTCGATGGCGTTCGGACCTGAAATAGCGCTTGAAGTCATCGAGCCGTTGATGAATGATGCGAAGCTGAAAGACAATCACCTCTTGCCCAGTGTACGTGGTGATTTACTCGCGAAGCTCGGACAACATGCGGAAGCCTTCGCTGAATTTAATCGAGCAGCTTCACTTACACGAAACAAACGGGAACGCGAACTACTCCTCAAACGTGCGTCCAATCTACCGGTTACGCTTGATTGAAGTTCATTGGGATTAAGCTCTTGTTTAACTGATGTTTCACGGTTAGTAAGCTCGGTCCAAAAGAGTTCGGTAAGGAAACTGAAAGTGTAATATTGTTTTAGCATTATTTATTCTTATTTTATTAACGAATAGTTACGATGCCTTAATCGATTTTCGCAATAAGTCTATAATATTAGGGTTTTACTAGAACAAAAAGAGGGTCCGAGATTTTACGAGTTTTTATTCATTAAAACTTGTTTATCTCGGCTTTTTTTATAAGAGTACTGGAAAATATGGAGATAAATTTTATAAGAAAAGGATTTAATAAACAAGAAATATATATTTATGGTAAAATAAGGTATTGTTGTAATCGTTCTAAGCGTGCTGGTAACCGAACAATTCCCCAGTCATCTGATTACAGACTCGTTTATCAGATAATGAACATTTTTGGAGACTAATCCAGACGTCCCCGTAAATGAATGGGCTTTTATGGATGACGATGAAATTCTTGAGAAAAGTCATTTTTCCCCACAATAAAACAAGGAAATATGAAAGGGAGAAGGAACTAATCAAAGTAACCAATTGTTCTTAGAAAGAGAAGTGAATATTAGAGGAGATTCTAGAATGATTAAATGGGATTATAATGAAGTTAATGATAAAGATAGGTTGATCGTTTTTATTGGGGAAAGTAAAAAAGATAAATATCTACTCAAATTCGGAATCGGAGTTTATGATGAAAGTTACACACACTTGCCACGACTTCCAAAAATATCGTGGAATTGGAGTGCATTCTTTGCTGGTGTACTTTGGATGGGATACCGAAAAATGTACCTCGAACTAATTGTCTATTCAACCCTTAGCTTACTATTCAGTCTAATCATTCCAGATATAAATGATAATATAGATGCAATCTTAACAGCGTTGTCCTGGATCTTCTTTGGACTCATTACTAATTCTTTATACTTCTTTAGTTGTAAAAGAAAGATAACAAGGGTAAAGAATTTAAAT
Organism: Pseudoneobacillus rhizolycopersici; assembly: GCF_054786815.1. NCBI lineage: Bacteria > Bacillati > Bacillota > Bacilli > Caryophanales > Bacillaceae > Pseudoneobacillus > Pseudoneobacillus rhizolycopersici. Next base: position 61,390 of record NZ_JBTOOE010000001.1, read on the forward strand.
CTTTCTCATTATGATGAATTAGAGGCTTTAAAGCAAAAGGGTGGAACAAGTGTAGCAGGCATATTCATAAGTATCCTAACCGTCATCATTCAAATAATAATATATTTAATGATTCGTTTTAATTTTTATTAAAGGGCCACATTCATCTCATTGTGTATTTTTTCTACTAAATCTCTAAACAACAAGAATGATATGAGGGAACACAACAACATGAAAGTTAGACTTACAGACTTAATGAAAATTGGTTACAAATGTTTAATACAGAGGCGGAGTTTCTTAAAACAGTATGTGGCGATGAAATAATAGAATGTGAGCATTTTGGAAGTACATCAGTTAAGGGAATGAAGGCAAAACCTGTAATCGACATGATGTGTATCGTTAAAAACATAGAGAAAATTGACTTTTTCAATAACCAAATGTCTTCTTTAGGCTATGAGGTTGTTGGGGAATGGGGGATTACGGGTAGAAGGTTATTTCGAAAAGGCGGAGATAACAGAACTCATCATATTCATTTTTACCAATTTGATAACCCTGAAATTGATCGACATTTAATTTTTCGAGATTACCTTAGGGCCCATCCTAGAGAAGCGGAAGGGTATAGTCGTTTCAAAGAAGAATTGGCTGAACGTTACGATACCACAAGTGAGTACAGTCCGGCGAAAAAGAAATTCGTAAGTGAGTTGGAACAGGCAGCGTTACGTTGGTTCAAACAGATAGATATTACGAGTCTGTAGGATAAGGATGCATAGCTATCTGTATTACTTTTGGATGGGAGATGGAGGTTCTATGGGTTTTCTTTTTTATTTAACTCCTGTTATAGCAATAATATTCTTTATTAACTGTGTTTCATTGGCTAAGAAAATACAAAAGGGCGATGTAGATACTGCAAATAATACAGGTTGGGGAGCTATCATGTTCGGTTATATTGTTTTCTCCATAATGGTTTTTGCGAGCTTAAATTAAGGTGATTTATAGATAAAGCTGCTCATCTAAAAGGGGAAGATTTTAATGCAAAAATGGCTTGTAGGGCTTTTTGCACCTTTTGTTTTATTATTTGTATTTATCGGTTGCAGTAAAAGTTCTAATGGTGATATAGAAAAGGTTAATGTTTATGAAATGGTTGACTTTTCCACTTATAATAAGGATTCGTTGATTACATTTTCAGATTCAAATGAAATTAAAAAATTCATATACGCTTTTAAGAGTGCAAATAGAGTGTCAGGGGTAGTCGATGTGGCTGAACCGGAGTATAAAGTTGAACTTGGTGACGAAACATATTTTCTTTGGATAGGGGAAGAATCAGGTGCCATCATGAATCTAAATGATAGGAATACCCTCTATACACTATCCAAAAGTTCTGCGGGAACAATATACGAGTTATTAAAATAATGTTAACCAATAATATATCAGAAAAGATTTACAGTTGTTTTTTGACTGAACATTTAGGAGTGACATTAATGCCGTTGACTTTTGCTCATCCTGCAGCAGTTTTACCTTTTTCTAGAAAAAGTAAGTATGTAAATTTTTTAGCCATGGTATTAGGAAGTATGTCACCTGATTTTGAGTATTTTCTAAGAGGAAAACCCTACGGTGAGATTGGTCATACATTTATAGGATTTGTCACTTTTAATCTTCCAATCGTTTTGGTTATTTATTTCTTATATCAAGCATATATCCATAGAACATTGTTTAGCCATCTTCCAAATGTTTTGCAAATTACTTTTACTAAAAAAGCAAATTCACCTAGGTCATTAAAGGTAATCGTATTCCTCTATTCCGCATTATTAGGAATGCTAACTCATGTAATCTGGGATTCTTTTACTCATACAGTTGGATTCAAGGTGAAGAACTTATCAATACTCACTAATACCATTCATTTATTTGATTATACTATCCCAATCTATAAATTTCTTCAGCACGGTAGTACAATACTCGGAATCACTACGATTTTAGGATATATGTACTTTCAAACAGTAAAGAATAGGTGTCATGATGGCGGAAATATAAGACTACTTCAAAAATTGATGTTTTGGGGTCAAATAGGATTTATAACAACACTTATATTTTTAATATGGTATTTTATAGAACAAATTTCGATTGAATCATATGGAATAATCGTTGTACGAATAATAGATTCAGTATTAATTAGTTTGTTAATCGTTTCATTATATTTTAAACATTTTATTAGAGCTTATTTTTAAATTGCCGATTATAGGGCATCTCTTAAAAAGCGCACTTTTTTTCTATGAAAAGTTAAAAAATATCAAGTATTACTATTTTCTCCACCAAACAGTATAATCAGGTTTGGGAGTTGAAAAAAATGAAGAAAAAAGACATCGCTAATATTCGCAAACAATTTAAATTAAATAATCATCTAATGAGAATCCAAGAAATTTTCAACGTTTATGTAAAAAAGGAAACAGGTGAAATTTATCACCAAGCCAGCCAACCTTTCCAAATGCTTGAACAAGAGGCACAGGAATTATTTTTAGCCAACTTTAAAAAGGTTCTAACCGGAAACTTGGATGCAAAGCTGTTTGAGCTGAAATTTAAGCGTGATGTGGAAGATAGCACTCAAACGATTCTGTTTAATAGTTTACGTTCCGAAACGGAAGACTGGAAGGAACACATGCTAAGAATCGTAGAAAAAATGAATGCGCAATCTGTTTATGAATTCGATTCTGTGGTAACCTTCATTCGCGGGGAGCATCTAAAACCAACCAAAAAACGGGATCTTGAGTCGGAAGAAGGTGGGGATGATGAAGTTTATTCGAGCCAATTTATCCTTTGCAGTCATAATAAAACAGATCAGCCGAAAAGAGCTTTAGTTTTCGATTATATTGAGCGAGAATTTAAACCTAATAATGCGGTTGACCCGATTATAAACTTAACTGCTCCGTTATCAGGTTTTCTGTTCCCAGCCTTTATTAACAATGCCGCAGACGTAAATCATATCTTATACTATGCCGGAAAGGCCAATCAGCCGGACGGATCGTTTATATACGATGTTCTCAATTGCGAAGATATCGTAACTGCTGAGGAAGACAAGGATAATTTTGAGATGATTTTAAAAGAGGTCATCGGAGACGAAGTCGACTCTAGAGTCATTTCCAGTGTCTATGAAGAAATTGATAAAATCATCCAAGAGAACGAAGAAAACGAAGAAGAAGAAGCTCCGAAACTAGATTATCACGATATCGAACGAATTTTGACGGTGAGTGGCGTAGAGAATGTCGAGACCGCAAAGGTGGAACATGCATTTAAAAGTGTCGTACTAGACGAAAATCATGAAATCAAAGCAAGTAACTTAGTTCCAAAGTCCGTGAAAATTAGCACAAAGATTGCGGACGTAACCATTAATCCCAAGGATCTAAAAAACGTCAAATACATCACCTACGAAGGAAAACGATGCTTGTTACTAGAAGTGGATGAAGAGGTAGTTGTGGAAGGATTTAGATTAGAGAAGAATACGCTTTAGGGTTTTTGTTGGGAAGCAGGTGGACCATGAGTTCATCTGCTTCTTTATTCTTTATAGGTTTTGCTTAAATATTTTAGCTAGAAAATGAACGAAATATCGTGCCAATAACATATCTACGACAAAATGGAGGAAAATGAGACGGAACTGTCGTAGAAGACTTGGTCTCTACGACAAAACGATCAGAAAATGAGTCAAAATTGTCGTAGAGAACCCGTCTCTACGACAAAACGATCAGAAAATGAGTCAAAACTGTCGTAGAGAACCCGTCTCTACGACAAAATGAACAAATAATGAACAAGAACAGTCGTAGAGAACCTGTTTCTAAGACAAAAAATATAATATATTAGCTAGATTTGTCGTAGAAAAACTGAAGAAGTATTCATTTACATTAAGCTTCTTTTAATTCCTCAGCATATTTCTTAAAATTATTGAGAATGGCTTGCCAACCTGCTTTTTGCATTTCAATTGGATTTGAAGTTTCAGCATCAAAGGTTTCAACTATCTTTGTTTCATTGCCTTGGCCAATGAACGAGATTTTCACTGTTCTACCGTCACCTAAGGTATAGGCGATAACCTCGTGTAGTTTTACTTCATCATACACTCCGCCAAAATCAAATCCAAAACTACCATCTTTTGCTTCCATTCTGGAAAGAAATGTTCCCCCAACGACTAAATTATTCTCAGCAACGGGTGTGTGCCAATCTTCAGATGCACTATTCCATTTTTTGATATGATTTGGTTCTGTCCAATATTTCCACACTTTTTCCACTGGTGCGTGTACGGTTGCTTCAATCGTTACACTTACAGAATTTCCTGTTTCCATTTTTTCCATTCGCCTCCAATTTATATAGGTTTATAGTTGATTATACACGATGATTGGACTAACACAAAGAACTGCATTAAAGAAAATAGAAATGATAAAAAGTATAGAAATGGCCAATATTAATAATGATAATTTAGGAAAGAGGCGATTGTGATTGTCTATAAAAAAATGGGTAAGTAAAATTGTTTTTCTTGGAATGATCATGTTTGTAACAAACTTGGGAACCTTCGACGTATTAGCCCAATCTCAGCCTATGGAGACGATTAAATCAATTGAGGTCGAGATAAATGATGATTATTTTAACCCAAAAGATATCATTGTTCCGAATGGAACGACTACAAAATTGATTTTAAAAAACAAGGGGATGAAGGAACACACTTTCACAGTGGAAAGACTCGGAATTGATGCTAAGATCCAATCAGGTAAAGAAGTAACCATTACCGTTAATCCGAAACAGTCCGGTACCTTTGAACTAATCTGTCGGTACCATTTCCAACAAGGAATGGTTGGAAAAGTAATCGTCAAATAGCAGCAAGGCCAATGGGGCCTTGTTTTTTTATTGATAAAACAAAATAAAATTAAAATTAAATAATAATTATTATCATAATCATCTAGAAATATTAATAAAGATTGTTTTAATTTAAAGAAATGCATGGAATAACCATTATCAATTAGAGAGTTAATTATCAATTACACTTGACGAAAGTAAACTGTAATAGTAATATTTAATTATAATAATTCTAATAAAGGGGGATGGAATAAATGAGTTCTTCTAATGAACAATATAATAAAAATAAAAAGTTATTTATTTGGGCCGCTTCTTTAACGATTTTCTTTGCCATGATTGAAATCGTCTATGGATTCTTTTCTGGTTCTTTAATGATTATTGGGGACGGAATTCATATGAGTTCAGATGCGATATCTTTAATCCTATCTTTGATTGCATTGATTATGGCAACGAAGGCAACAACCAAAACGAGGACATTTGGGTACAAGCGTTTTGAGCCCATTGCAGCATTTATCAATGGATTAACTCTTATATTACTCCCCATTTATATCATTTATGAAGCAATTCATCGTATGATCACGCCAGTAGATATCAGACCGGGGCAAATGATGGTGGTTGGTATGATTGGTTTGGCTATTAATGCCCTGGTAGGTTATATTTTGTCAAAAGGAAATTCCAATCTTAATATGAGAAGTGCCATCCTGCATGTTTTTGCAGATATGATTACAAGTTTAAGTGCTGTCATTGTAGCTCTCGCGATTATGTTCTTTGACTTTGTTTGGTTAGATCCGATTGGTAGTATTGTCACTTCTATTATTATCATCCGTGGGGGCATTGCCATTACAAAAGAATCGTTCAATATATTGATGGAAGGTACCCCAAATGGTTACTCCGTGGATGGAATTAAAAAGACGATTCAGGAAAATCATCGAGATTTAACGGTGGAAGATGTGAAGGTATGGAGTTTGAATGAAGAGGAAATATACACACTCATAAGAGTGAAATCTACTGATAATATGGTGAAAAACATTCAAAAAGTTACAAAAGAATTGGTCTCACGTACGACAAACATTCCTAACGAGAACATTTATGTGGATGTGAGTTAAGATTTTTACTACTAGCATTAGAAAAAGCCGCAACGATCGATTGCGGCTTTGTTATTTCTTTTTTAAGAATGGGTAGGACAGCACCAATCCTAACAAATATAAAATCACTAAAAAGTAAACAGGAAGCAAATGGATAAAGGTAGTATAGCCAATATAAAAATGTGTACCGAGTCCAGCAATAAACGCAGGTAAGGCACCAAGTGCTAGTGTATTCCAAATCCAGCTTTCTCCTTTTCTATATCCCCATAAAGAAATCATGAGAACTAATAAGCCAACACTGATAAGAGCGCTCCCAAATCCCGCTCGGTCATGGGCAATTACCGGAATTAATTTCTTGCTAATACCTTCTAACATTTCAGGTGGCATGCATAAATAGCTTATGTCTGTTGCCACAAAAACATTAGATACGCCAATAGCGGAAATCACGATTCCACCAATTAGAATCAAGGCTCCTAAAATAACAAACATTAGTTGCCCATAAAGTCCGTATTTCCATGCTTTGTCATTCCTACCGTGACTTGAAAAGGGGGGAGCGGTGGCATTTTTTCCTTCTTTGAGACTAAAGTAATAAATCGGCCATAATAACAGCCAAAATATACCGTGAAGCCAATCAAAATACCCGTAGCCAATAAATAATAAAATACCAAGAAATCCTACAATCGCTGCACTATTAAAAGCAACCTTCGTCCAATGAGTTCCATATCGAATCCCATGTCGGGCAAGCTGGATATACAATATTCCACCAGATATCATCGTGCCTGCAAGCGACATTCGATCATGCAACATAAACGATAGGATGAGTGGGTTAATCAGCATGATCTCCGACCTTTTCAGTCCAATAAAAGATTCGTCATATGGAAGAATCACACTCGTAAAGGCAAAATAGAAAGCAATGAATCCACCGATAAGGATGGAAAGGCCGAATAAGAATGACCATGACCAATTCTGTTTTGAAATGGGGGGATTTTTTTCAAATAATAATCGTTCGTTTATTCGCTTTGGCAACCCTGGGCCGGCTATTACATAGCCATCTGTCAATATTAATAGGTCTGCACCAGCATCAACTAGTTTACTAGCCTCTTCAGGTGACTCCACTCCACCTGAGGTTATGACAATTAGCTCGGGATGAAAGGCTTTCACTTTCTCAACGGCTTTGGCTAAGGTTGTATTCGCAATTGCTGTTTCACGCCAAAAGCCTTCATATGTTTGACGAGGAGCATTCAATACTACACCAGCTACTAAAGGATGTAAGTTAGTAATCTCAAAATCTACTTCGGGTGAGTGTGAGATGTAAAAAGAACGCACTCCTTTTTCAACCCAGGAGCTGATTTGCTGGTTTGTTCCGATAAAAGCATCCACAAACGGAGTTAGTTGCTCGACTATGATCTCCCATTCATTCCTAGTTACACTATCATCGATTTTAGCAAAGACAGGGATCCGGATATTTAATCGGGTTAATTTTCTAATAGCCAGTTTAAGAGGTAGCTTTTCATGATTTTTGGCAAATAGAACCTGATTATTTTCCTTTATAGGTTCAATTTGTTCTTTAGGTTCTTTTAAAACAATCGGTCCAATTTCGATAAAACCAAAACCTAATTCTTGAAAGGCGTTGATTCCTGACAAATGGGGATCAATATGGCCACTTAAACCGATTGGAGATTGAAATCTTGTCTGGTTGATCTCTTTTTGAAGTTCCTTTGGAGGAGTCATATGACCCAAAAATCCAATTAGGCTCCGACCACCTGGAAAAGATGCGATGGTACTCATCGATTGATGAATAAATTCTCGGCTTGTTGGCGGACTCATTTTATCCAATAACAGCTTTTTCAACGGATGGTACGACCAATCTGGCATCTAAAACACCTCCAACCTTTTAAATTTTCTTTCCAAATACCTTTGTATATATAGTAGCATGTTTTGTTCAAGCTCAAAAACGATCCGTTACTTGGTGTAAGATATTTGATAAAATTGGGATAGCTTAGACAATGAAAATTTTACGGAAAAGAGTAGATACTAATGAAAGTAATCGGTATAGATTTATCAGGACCAAGTAATCACAAAGATACCGTTTTAACCGTATTTGAAAAAAAGGACGGCAAGTTATACTTTATGAAGGTATTAAGAAATATTAATGACCATGACATCCTAAATGAAGTAGAGACACAAGCACAATTTGATGAAGTGGTTATCGGAATCGATGCGCCTTTATCCTATCAAGATGGCGGTGGTGACCGCGAAAGTGATAAATCGCTGAGACAATTTATTATGTCACTAGGGATGAAGCCGGGATCAATCATGCCTCCTACTTTAACTAAGATGGTTTATCTTACTCTAAGGGGAATTAGGATTAGTAGGGAGATACAAAATCTCAATCCTAAGCATCCGGTTTTTATTGTGGAAGTGCATCCGGGAGCGATAATAGGTTCACGACTACTTCAAACGGAAATGGACCTTGTATTAAACTATAAGCAAAACTTGGACGCTAGAAATTTTATTAGAAAATGGTTTAATAATCAAAATCTACAAAACCTTCCAAAGGAAATTGAAGAGGAAAGTCATACAATCGATTCTTGTGCAGCTGCATTGGGAGCATGGCATTGGAAGGATCCATCCTTTGAAACGAAATGGCTATTTCGTGCCAATCCACCATTGCATCCGTATGATTTTTGTTGTTAGGGTTCATTAAGTCAAACGTACATTCGCATTCAGATTAGCGATGTGGTATAATTTAGAAGTACAGCTAAAAGCTGAGTGGGCAGTGGCACTTCCTTAGTAAAGGAGGTGACGCTGATGCTGACTGTTTACGAGGGAATTAGCTTGATGATTGGTTTTGCTAGTTTGATCGTGGCAGTTATTGCAATTGGTTTTTCTTCTGGTAAAAAGAAATAACCCACCCCAGCTCTGACAAAGTAAGGTGGATTATTTCGCCCCAGGTCACTGCTCTTCTTGCAGTTAGCTGTATAGAGAGCATCCAGTTACTGCTGGAGCTCTTTTTTAATATATGATTATCTACTAAAATTATAACATGATTCCAAATAAAGTAAAGTAATCCAAATTGTCAAATCGACAATCGAATGGTTACAACCACCATGTGTCTTGCGGAAGTAAAATGGTTTCGATGTTAAAATGACGTTTAAACCAATCCTTCATCAATGTCTTATGGACAAGATATTCAGAGGCAGAATGAGAAACACCGATTAATGACATCGAAGTAGTTTCAACGTAATCCATCATTTGCTGAAATTTCAGTCTACCATAATCATTGTCAATATGGCAGTGAATTTCGCCGCTAATATATGCTTGGGCGCCGTTTTTCTCCGCTTCCTTCATCCAGTTAACAACATCTCCACAGCCTGCAACAATCGCTACTTTTTCAATATCTTCTAAATTTTTCCCTTCAAAATCAACATAGGGAATATTAAACGCATTTTCGAGTGTTACAATCAGATTGGTCGAGTTCGTCTTATTAATAGTAGCATATAAGATATAGTCATTTTTCGTTTGTATATTCTTATCAATTATAATTTCTGCCCTTATCCCTTTAGCCATTGCTATATTGGTTCCAAGTTGATTATGACAATCTAAAGGAATGTGACATGTATATATGGACAATTTTTTAGCAAGTATTTGTTGAATATACCGTTCCTTAATTGGAACAAATCCTCGACCCCATTTCCCTTTTGGATCGCCGCATTCCATCAGGAGGGGATGGTGCATAAATAATAAGTCACCACTTTCGCTTTCTTCTATGAATCTTTCTAAAACGTGGTCGGAGGGAAAGACGGCGAGAAATACTTTTCCAACGGATGAATCACCTTTCATCATCAACCCATTAAATAAATCAACAAAGCCTTTTTCAAAAGTAGCCTGCCAGTCAAAGCCAATTGGATTGTAAACACTAGGGATAAACCGACTAAATGAGAGATCCTTGCCAAACGCTTTAATATCAAATTCTGTGTCTAATTTACTTACAATTTCTTGTAAATCAGCCATTACCATTTCCCCTTTGCGCTATCAATATCTTTACATTACGGTAGGTTGGTTTAATATGTCAATTTTACTGGTATTTTTTTCTTGTTTTTGGATACCATAAAAAGGCAATTCAAAAGAGTGTTGGGGTGAATAGGATTGGTCGAGAAAAGACACAGGCTGTTTAATTTAATTTTGATAATCATACCTTGGTTTTCCTTATTATTTATGGAGAAACGCAACATCAAGCGATATTGGTTTGCAGGCATTTTTATCATTATTATTGAAATCATTAATCATATGTATGGACATAAGCGGAAGTGGTGGAAGTTTTATGATAAGAAAAAATTATTTGTCAAGGATGAGCTTCCATTTAGCATCGGTCCCTATATGCCACTCTCGATGTGGTTTTTAAAAATTTCGTATGGGAATTTTAAAAAGTTTATCGTTCTGAATGCCATTGCGGATGGACTTTTTGCCTTCTTTCTCATTGATGTACTAAAAAAATTAAAAATCGTTGGCTTGAATCGGCTAAGCCACCTGCAGTTCTTTATTTATCTACACCATAAAGCGTATTTATTGTATGGTTTTCAGTACTTGTACGAGAAAATGAAAAATAAAGTTGTCCCGACTCATTCGTAGCTGAGTTGGGCTTTTTATATTTTGAGTACTTGTTTTTCCAACATTTTGCCATTTTACGAATCGTTCCGGGGCATGCTACACTGAATAGACTAATAGTATCCTAGAACTTTTAGCTAGAATGGTAGGTGTAGTAAAAATGAAACGAATCAAAGCAATCCTTCTCATAGCTAGTTTGCTAGTCGGAGGTCTATTTCTATATTTATTTTTTCCCGGCTTAAATGAATCAAGTCAAACCACTTCGACACCTTCATCCCCACTAACCGAAAAAACCATTGAAAAACTGACGGAGGCCATTGTAGTAGAAGAAGAGACTGCTGAAGAAGGGCCTGTAAAAAATGATCTTCCAATAACAGAGGAAATAAAAGAGAAGGTCCGCGCTGTATTGGAAGGGGCATTTAATTTTTTCAAAAAGGATCAAAAGATAGTCGCAATTGGTGATTCGTTGACGCAAGGTGTAGGCGATGAAACAGGAACTGGCGGCTATGTCGGAATTTTGCAGAACACCTTTGACGACCATCATTTGAACATTTCTATTGAGAATTTTGGCAAAAGGGGCAATCGCTCCGATCAGTTGCTTAAACGATTGGAACAGAAAAGTATTACTACCGCTATCAAAAAGTCTGATATCGTCCTAATCACCATTGGCGCCAACGACATAATGAGAGTCGTCAAAACAAATTTCACCCATCTTAATAGTTTGGATCCTTTTATTGATGAGAGAGAATATTATACCGAGCGGCTTCGATCTATTTTTAACAAAATCAATGAGCTTAATCCCGATGCGCAGATCTATTTAATTGGATTCTACAATCCTTTTGAGCGCTATTTTAGCAATATTGAGCAATTGAATATGATCATGACAAACTGGAATGATGCCGGGAAGTCCGTAACAGAAGAATATGCTAATGTCGAATATATTCCAATTGATGATATCTTCATTCCATCTGAGGTTGATTTATTATCAGATGACTATTTTCACCCTAACACAAGCGGTTACAAACTCATTGCAAAGCGTGTTTTGGAGAATTTGAAAGAATTCAGTGAGGAAGAAACCGATGTGCTGCCAATAGAAGAGAGCGAGTAAGGTCAGGAAGAGGGCTCCTTGGCCTTTTTTGATTGAAAATGGAATAGGATGCTTGACATTTTTTATCAAGGCTGTTTTCAACTATGTGGTTAGCCATCTTTTGAAAGATTTAGTAAATTTTCAAAAGAAGAGCAATTAAAATTACGCAATTGAAATGAAAAGGAGAGCGTAAAAAAGACCGCTAATTAAACCTTCTTATCGTTATCTGTTCTCTCTTCGTATTGGATGTGATGTTTTGTATCTTGTATTGGTGCATCATGCTTTACATCAATTTTATTACCCATTGTTATTTCATCAAATGGTGTATATCTATTAGAAGGTGTTGATTTTCTTTTAAACATTCTGTAACAAATATATCCGATTACAGCAATTATGAATAAGGTAGAAGCATAAGCCATTACGCAAATCACTCCTTTGAATAGATTACTTAACATACTATTCTATTTAAGGTCAATATATTCCTTTCTTCAAAAGCAACAATCTTTTAGAGAACAGACTTTATCAAAAATATCCAAAAAGGGGATCAAATGAACAGATTTTTAGCTATATCTCCAGGACGTAACTCCATTAGTTAAAAGTTGCTAATTAGGAACGTTTGTTCTAAAATGATGGTAAAAATATACATAGAGGTGTTGATTGTGCGTCCTACCCTAACAAAGGATATTAGTATAGAAGATTTCAAGAATTATTATTGGCTTAAGGAAGAATTGCAGATATATTGTAGGGAAATTGGAATAAGTGCCACCGGTTCAAAAATGGATATTACAAAAAGAATTGAAATCTTTCTAAGAACTGGAGAGGTGATAAGCCTAATTAGAAAGTCGCGGGGGAATTCAAAGTCAAAGTTAACTGTACTGAAAGAAATAAATTTAGATACAGTTATCACGGAAAATCATCGCTGCAGTCAAGAGGTGCGGGCATTTTTTAAGTCAGCCATAAGTCCAAAATTTCATTTTTCTACCTTTATCCAAAATTACATCAAGAACAATATTGGAAAAACTTATCGTGATGTTGTTGCTGCTTGGCACGAGGAAGAAAAACGAAAAAAAGACCCGGCTTATCAAACAAACATTTCTTCACAATTTGAATACAATCAATTTACACGAGATTTTTTTGCTGACCCCAAAAATCAGGGGAAAAGTAGGGAAGATGTTATTGAAGCGTGGAATAAGATTAAAAAGCTACCTGGAAATAATAAATACATACCATCTATGTAAAGAAAGGGATGCCTCTGAATGGCATCCCCCGCAATTAATTCTTTAACTTCCCAGGATTTTTTATTTTTATCGAAACAACCTCACCGCAAGCCAAACAGACCTTATAAATCTTCTCGCAGCCCATTGCCATTTTCTTATCTAAAGGACGAAGATTCACAAAATCCGATGCTTGTACAAATGATTTTCCGCCACAACTTTGACACGCCAATTCATTAAGGATACTCATTTTCCATCACTCCTTTAATCATAAATACGATTATTATTGGTAAATAGTTTCAAATTTTTGTGGTAAAATTTCCTATTAAATTTGCTATACTTAGAGAAATAGATGATAGAAAAGGAGGTTTTTTCGTGGATAGAACGATTTTAGTCGTCGATGACCAGCCAGAAATCAGGGAATTAATTAAGCTTTATTTAGAAAAAGATGGTTATTTCATTTTAGAAGCGGAGAATGGACAAGAAGCACTACATACAATCGCCGCTCAAAAAATCGATTTAGTGCTGGTCGACCTCATGATGCCTCTATTAGATGGCTATCAGTTTATTAAAAAAGTGAGAGAGACACTTGCGATTCCGATTATCATCATTTCGGCCAAAAACGAAGACCATGATAAAATTCTAGGTCTGGGCTTAGGCGCTGATGATTTTATCCCGAAACCATTCAATCCATTACTGGTCGTGGCCAGAGTGCAAGCACTTTTAAGGAGAAGTTACAATTATGTTCGTGAGGTGTCGCAATCCACTGAAGTTCCGGGAACTCGGAGAAAAACGGTTGGCACTCTAATCTTAGATGAAGACACATTTTCAATTATTCGGAAAGACGAGGCCATTCCCCTGACGAAAATCGAATACAAGATTCTTGATTTGCTGATGGAATCGCCTGGTAGAGTTTATACGAAACAACAGATTTTCGAGCGAGCCTGGAATGACTATTATATTGATGGAGATGGCGATAACACTATTAACGTACATATTTCGAAGATCCGTGACAAAATTGAAGAAAATCCGAAAAAACCAAGCCATCTTAAAACGGTGAGAGGGCTTGGTTATAAATTCGAAAAATAGGGATGGGGTATGATTGACGAATTTTTTTAATAAAATTTATCCATCGGAAGAGGGATATTTTCCTTATATTTACTTGGGTAATATGATTATCCCAATCTATTTTCTTTTCCAAGAGCGGACCGAGAAACTATATCCTGGACTTTTATTGTTGTTACTATTTATTTTTCTTAATCGGCAGGCTTTTTGGAGTAAACGATACACTGCTTATTTTGTGGCTGCGGAAATGGCGATTACAATAGTGTTTGGCTATTTTTATAATCCATTGTACATCTATATTATTTTTGTTTATGTGTTTCAACTTGTTCGATTACCCGTGAAATGGCTGTATGGATTATGCGCCGGATTTACCGTCTTTAGTTTAATCCTGGTCTATCAAACGGCCATGCAACATCCTATTTATTATGCGATAACGCTCATCCCACCATTATTTGGGGGAAGTATTCTTCCTTTTATTATGAAGAGTTCGTTAAGGTATAAGGAATTAAACGAAAAACTAACGAGAGTCGCAAACGAATTGGAATGGAAAAATAAAGAAATGACGATTCTTGAGGAAAGTAAAAAACGTATGCTCGCGGACCTGTCCCATGATTTGAAAACACCAATGACGTCTATCCAAGGCTATTCACGAGCGTTATTTGAAGGGATGGTCGAAGATGAGATACAAAAGCAAAAATATTTGAAATATATTTATGACAAATCGATTCGCGTAACCGCATTAATCGATGAATTGTTTATGTTTTCGAAGCTTGATAATCCAGATTTTCCTATATATCGTGAAGAAACTGATTTATGCGAGTTTGTTCGTGGTGTTATTGTTGAATTTTATGAGCGGTTTCTTGAAAAAGAAATGGAGCTCGACATCGATTTGCCGGACGAAATGATGTTTTATCCTTTTGATCCGAAACTTCTCTATCGGGCCATGTCAAACATTCTTGAAAATACGATTAAATATAATCCGAATCGAACGGATGTCTACATAAGGATGGAAAGATCTATCGATTCTGCTATTATTGAGATTGGTGATAATGGGGTCGGTATCAATGAGGATATTGTCGAAACCTTGTTTGATCCGTTTGTTCGAGGCGACAGAAGTAGGAAGAATGATGGTGGGACTGGACTAGGTCTAGCGATTACGAAGAAAATTATCGAGAAACATGATGGCAAAATATCAGTCGATACACAACCCGATCGAGGGAAAACAAATTTTATTATTAAATTACCATTAAGGACCGCTGCTGAGTGATAGCAGCGGTTTTATGTGATACAATCACACCCAATTTATATGGGATATAATCTTAATTTGTTTAATAAAACTCACTACTAGTCCTTCCCTTCCAAAAAATATCCAAGATGTAGTAATTTTTAATAGAAAGATATGGTTGACTTAAGGTTAATTTAAGATTGCCCTTGTAGACTAAAGTTAATCAATTGAGTAAATGACTCTGGAAAGGGTGTTGGAATTGAAACAGACAGTTATTGAACTTGACAATATTAAAAAAGCTTATGGAAATGTGAAGGCCGTTGATGGGATTTCACTAAGTGTTCAAAAAGGTGAGGTGCTTGGAATCATCGGAGCAAACGGTGCCGGAAAATCAACCACACTCGAAATCATGATGGGCCTTCGTAAGCCGGATGCTGGTTCCGTAAAGGTTCTTGACATGGACATCACTAATACTTCCACTGAAATTAAACAAAAAATCGGTATTCAGCTCCAACAAACCTCTTTATACGACCGAATTAAAGTAAAAGAGGCGCTGGAATTATTCAGTTCCTACTATGAAAAAAAACGCGACCTTAACGAAATCATTCAAACATTGGGACTAGAACCATATTTAAATAAATATGTAAAGAATCTTTCTGGTGGGTGGCAGCAACGAACTTCATTGGCACTGGCTCTCGTCAATGATCCAGAAATCATATTCCTAGATGAACCAACAACTGGCCTTGATCCGCAGGCGCGACTTGAACTTTGGAATGCAATAAATAAATTTCGCGCTGAAGGGAAAACAATTATTCTTTCGACTCACTATATGGATGAGGCGCAACGACATTGCGACCGAATCGCGATTATTAAAAAGGGGCGTTTAGTGGCATGTGATCAGCCGAAGAATTTAATTGATTCGCTTGTAGCTGGTGAAGGAACGATGGAAGATGTTTATTTACAATACGCGGTAGGAGTATAAGGAGGAGAATTAAAAATGCAAACCGTTTTAACTCATACAAAAATGGAATTGAGATTATTTTTCCGAGAAACATTAGCTTTATTATTTACGTTTATTGTGCCGGCAGTTAGCTTTGTCGTCTTTGGCATGATGTTCAGATCCAATACTTATGAAGGTGGATTGGATTATTTCCAAGCTTACATTCCAAGTATGATCGCGATTATTATTTTTACAACAGCGTTCTTTTCGATGGGATTACAAGTGGTGATTGATCGTGAAAAGGGCGTTTATAAACGGTTAGCAGGAACTCCACTTGATCAAAAGGCCATTTTTACAGCGACAATTGTAAAAGGTTTTTTCGCGATTTATGTTGGTGCGATTGAAATATTACTTATTGCCAAGTTCGGTTTTGGCTCTGATTTAACGACAAATCCGCTACAGTTTTTTGTGGCATTAACATTTTGTTCCGTGGCGTTTTTTTCAATTGGGTTTATTGTCTCTAGTTTAGTGAAACGAATGCAAACGGCTTTAGGAATTGCGATGATTGCTATGTATCCGATGATGTTTTTATCAGGTGCAACTTTACCATTAGAGGCATTACCAGAGTTTTTACAAAAAATTGCTGTCGTAGTCCCACTTACTTACGTTGTAAATGTATTGCGTGATGGTTGGAATGGCACGCTCTTTGAAACGGGAGCCTTAATGGATTTACTTGTATTAACGGGCATTTTAGTTGTTTCGACGATTATTGGAACAAAATATTTTCGTTGGACAAATTAATTGTGTATAGGGCGGGGCTTTTGCGGACCAGGTTTCCGCCATGGTCCATTCATAAATTAATTTTAGGAGTTTCCCTATGAAAAAGCAGCAATTGAATCTTTTATACTTGACTCCCTCTACATTACCAATGCTTTTGATTGGATACCTTAATAAAAGCGTTTTATTAGTGACAGCGGGTATTATTTTACTGATATTTTATATTATCATTGGAATTAAGCAAGTTCGTGAGGGTAAAAAACGCAAATAGCCCTTCATTAATCCAAAAAAAATAAGAAAATGATAGCCCGGACTAAGGTATATAGGAGAAAAAGTAGGGATCCGACTATGAAAACTTTTCCCAAAACACCTAAAAATCTGTTAAAAGATCCGGGCTTACCTTTTTTCTGTACCTTTCGCATTAGTAAACCTACTAACAATATAGCAAACGCTGCTAGAACTAGCGGCATTGCCACGTCCCAAATTTCAACTAAACTCATTTTAATCAGCTCCATTATCATTTTTTCACCAAAAAGATAGATACATAAAGTATAATATTACCAGTACAAAAATTATAAATTATTGAGGGGAAATATGAAAAGAACAAAAACAAATTGGATTATTTCTGTATTTTTGGCTATCTTGTCTGGAACATTCATGTTTCTAAGTATGCCAAGTCATGATTTTGGAATCTTTGCTTGGTTCGGGTTAGTTCCATTGTTGGTGGCCATAAGGGGGAAATCACTAAAACATCAATCCATACTCATTAATCTTACTTGTATCATCTGGTCTGTTGGCACCCATTGGTGGTATCCGTCGATTTTTTCCCATTGGGGATATGTCATCATGATTGCAGGTGGTCTGTTTTATGGGGCATTTTTGAAAATGGGGATCGACATGCAAAGTCGTATCAAGTCATTTTATGGAATTCTTGCCTTGCCGATCACGTTTAGTGTTTTTGAATGGCTAAAAACGATTATTCCATTTACGAAAACTTGGTGGATTGAGCTGCTTGCCAAGTCACAATGGACCGTTCCAGAAAATCTACAAATCTTGTCCGTCACTGGGTTTGCCGGGTTAACCTTTTTGATTTTGCTCACAAATGTGATTTTGACGGAATTGGTTTTTTACCAAAGTGCCACGAAAGCGAAAATTGCTTTCTCACTTGTCTTGCTGCTTTTACCAATTGGAAACTATCTGTATGGCTATAGTTTGATTAAAAATAGTCAAGCGGAGTTGGCTAGTAATCCGGTCACGATTGCTGCGATGGTTGACCTCATTAATCAAGATGAAGAAGTGTTATCACTTGGCAGCGAAACGACAGCTGGGGATGGGTATCTAGCCGACACACCAGAAATGAAAGAAAAGATTTTTGAGATTAATCGTCAATTATCTAGAGAAATGGCCACAACAGAAAAAGCTCCTGATTTTATTGTCTGGGGCGAAAATGAGTTTATGAATACGAATGATGAAAATCTTTATAAAAGTTTAATGGATCTATCCAAAGAGTTAAATGCCCATTTCGTTGTTGACACCGTATGGCAAACCGATGACCATATGTATGATACGGCCATCCTAACGAGCCCGAAAGGAGAGGAAATCGGCAGAACGCCGAAAATTTTTACCCTTTGGGGCGAGGAATCCTATGGTTTTTCACCAGGTCCCCGAGACTATAAGGTTTATCAGACTGAACATGGGAAAGTAGCCTTAGCGGTATGCTGGGATCGCCATGATCAATCGATTCTACGAAACTATGCTAAAAATGGAGCCAGACTAGCTTTAATTCCAGCTGACGACGATTTTTATGGAAATGAACAATTTCCGCATTTTGCTGCAAGCGATGCAGTATTCCGTGCTGTTGAAAATCATTTAGCGATCGGATCCGGCTCAACCTCTGGCGTAGCCCAAGTCATCACGCCATACGGAGAGATGACGGCTAAAAGTGAAGTCAATAAGAGACAGTCGATTATCGGGGATACCTTTTTAGTAGAAACACAAACGTTTTACACCACATATGGTGATGTATTTGCCTATCTATTATCAGCCATTTTCGTCGTCATGTTCATTATTTCGGAAACAAATAAACGCAAACGATCTTAAGTCGTTTAGGGAAACCTGGAATGGGCTCTCTACATTTGATGTATTCGGTCATTACAATCGTAAGTATGTATTTCAATTAGTAATGAATGAAGGAAAATAGTATTAGCGAACAGTCCTAACACTGTTCGCTTTTTTCTATCTTTTTTACACTCTCTCGTACTGTTAGAAAAGGAACAAGTCTTTCTGCTTTTCCAACACCGCCATTGATTAATTCAATTAGTAACTCCGCAATCTTAATTCCGAATTTTGAAGCATGTATTTCGACGGTGCTGAGTGGAGGTGACGTGTATTTTGTTAAAAAAAGGCCATCATACCCAACAATTGAAAGGTCCTCAGGAATACTGACACCTCGTGTTGCAAGCTTTGAAATGGCACCGATCGCCATTAAATCATTTGCAAAACAACAAGCAGTCAAATCAGGGGAGGAGTCTAGTAAACGTTCAATGCTTTTTGCACCACCTTCACCAGTAAAATCGCTCTCCATAATCCACGATTCCTCATAGGTTAATCCTGCCTCCGTCATTGCTATCTTATATCCAGCTAAACGATCATGACAAATATTGGCATGGCTTGGACCATTTATGAAACCAATTTTTTTATGCCCATTCGCAATTAAATGTCGAACAGCCAAGCTAACTCCCTTTTGATCATCCACATTAACATATGAACAAGTTCGGGAGAGGATCTTTTCCCCAACCGATACAATAGGGAAGTTTACTTTTTTTGCTTCCGTATAAAGGGGGTGGGCACTAATGAATCCTGGTAAAATAATACATCCGTCAAGCCTTCTCTTTCTAATAATGGATTCCAGCGTTTGCTCTTGATATTTATGAGGGATCGCTGTCACAGGAGTAATAATTAATTCTTTTTGGAAAAGGGCAAGTGTTTGACTAATAGAAGGGAGAATCTCAAAAAAAGCAGGCCTTGCCTCGAAGTCAGTCTCCGGAATGATAATGCCAACTAAATTGCTCTTTTTACTTACAAGCTCTTTTGCCTGTAAATTTTGGACATAGCCTAACTCCTTAGCAACCTCGTGTACCAATTTAACTGCTTTTTTACTGACACCGTACTGATTATTTAATGCCCGAGATACGGTACTTACTGAAAGTCCACTTTTTTTGGCGATGTCCTTAATGGATATACTCATTGTTCTCCCTCATTACCTAATAGATTCAGTTCCTTTTGTTTATTTTACTAAAAATATTACATGATTAATAGACTTCTAGGGTTAATATTTCGGTAACGTTCCCAATACATTTTCATATTTCTTATGTTATTTAAATGATTATGTGTCATTTTCGGGAACGTTCCCGAAAAAATGATTGACCCAACAAGGTAAGAAATGGTATTTTTGGTTTATCTTATTTTTAAAAAGGGGGAACGATTATGAAATTAAAAGTCTTATATATTGGCCTTATACTAGGTTTATTAAACGGTTGCACCAATACTACTATGGAAAAAGTGGAGCTAAAGGAACCGGAAGAAGTAGTTGAACACGGGAAAATACCCGAAAAATTGCCCGCTTATTGGCCCACAACCGAATGGAAAACAAGCCTGCCGGAGCAGCAAGGGATGAGTTCCAGTAAGCTTGCTGATCTTTTTGAAAAAATAGTTGATGCTAGTCCACTTGATGGGCTCATCATTATACGCAATGGATATATTGTTGCGGAAAAGTATGATGAAGATCTATTTGGTGTCGATGAAACGCATCCGATTAACTCCGTTACGAAAAGCTTTATGTCTGCCGTAACAGGTGTAGCTATTCAAGAAGGTTACATAGAGAGTGTCGATGATCGGATACTAGATTACTTTCCTAATAGAAAGATTGCGAATGTCGATGAAAATAAGAAGAATTGGACCATTAAAGATTTCTTAACGATGAATGGGGGATTAGATTGGCCGGAACTGGATCAAGAAAGAAAGCACCAATTTTGGCGTGAGTTTGAATCAACTGATGACACAGTTCAGTACTCCTTAGATCAGCCAACGGATCCAAATCTAGTAGATAAATTCCATTACAATAGTGGATTACCCCATATATTGTCTGCCATTATTCAACAGAAGACAGGGATGAAAACATCAGAATATGCAAAAGCAAAAATATTCGATCGCATCGGAATCACAACTGCTTATTGGCCAGAAGCTCAGGGAGTTAGTAAAGGTGGCTACCGTATGGAAATGACCCCAAGAGACATGGCGCGGTTCGGTTATCTCTATATGAATAAGGGGAAGTGGGACGGAGAACAAATTATTCCAGAAGATTGGGTAGAAACCTCTATGAGTCCATTAATTCCAACGGACACCCCAGGTGGTGAACACTATGGTTACTATTTCTGGATCACTACCACTCAAGACGGTTATAAAGAAATTTCAGCAATGGGGGACAGAGGACAGTATATTATTATGGTCCCCGAGCTTGATTTATTAGTCATCCAAACCTCCAGTGATTGGTTTACGGATATAGATATTTATCAAGATTATATTTATTCTGCGGTGGAATCATCCCAACCAATCCCGGTGGATAAGGAAGGAAACTCAAGACTAAACGCAATCAAAAGCTTGTAGAATATTAAGAAGAGGATGAAGGACATTTTAGAAAAGGAGCAACATATATATGACAAAAAATATTAAAAAATGTACTCATGATGATTTAAACAAACTCCAAGAAAATGGGCTTTGTTCAAACAGGTGCCCACTCGTTTTTTATGGGGGATGAAGAACAAATAGACTTTATCATGACCAAAAAGCTTATATAATTTTTATTGGGAGAAGGTGTATTTATGTATATTCCAAAATATTATAAGGTCACGAATGCGGATGAAATATGGGAATTTGTTCAAAACAACTCGTTTGGTACGATTGTCACAACAAAACAAGGGAAACCAATTGCCACTCATTTGCCTTTGGGGATAAATAAAAAAGGAGATACTTATTATCTTACTGGGCATATGGCTTATGGAAATCCTCAGTGGAGAACCTTGGAAACCTGTGAAAATGTGCTTGTGATGTTTCAGGGACCGCACGCTTACATTTCTTCTTCCTGGTACGAACATGAAAATGTACCGACGTGGAATTATCAAGCTGTCCATATATATGGTAAAGCAAGTATACTAGACAAAGATGAATTAATCGAAGAATTGACAATGATGCTTGAAAAATATGAAAAACACCGAGATCATCCAGTTTTATGGGATAAACTTTCCCCACAACTTTTAGAAACTGAATTAAAAGGAATTGTTGGTTTTAAAATGAAAGTGGAAGAAATCCAAGCTGCAAATAAATTAAGTCAGAATCGGCATGAGACGGATTATAAGAATATCATTGATCAATTACAGAATGAAGGAAATCCAAATTCGAAAAGAATGGCTGAAGTGATGGAAAAGAGAATAAATAAGTAAAGAAAACTGGTTAAAAATGTCGAATCCTTCCTTTACTGGAATCGACTTTTTCACCAGTTTTTCTTTATGGCTTTAACAACGAATATACATTCGTATCATAGGCAATGCCGTTTTGATACATATAGCTCCGCAATATCCCCTCATGTTGAAAGCCGAGTTTTAATAATACTTGATTTGAAGATTCATTTTCTAAATAGACGACAGCCCCTATACGAGTTAACCCTAATTTACGAAAACCATAGGTGCTTATGAGCGAAATAGCTTCACTGGCGTAACCTTTTCTCCAAAAAAGCGGGTGTAGGTCGTAACCGATTTCTGCTCTCTTATGTTTAGGTGCCCAATTATTGAATCCAATCGTCCCGATTAATTCGCCGCTCACCTTTAATTCAATCCCCCAACGAATTCCTCGTTTTTCCGTATGGTTCTTAGAAAACAACTGAATTAATTGATTAGCCTGTTCGAGCTCCGTCATCGGTTCCATTCCGTAATACCGGGTGACATCTTCATTTGAAAAGCAATCAAAAATCGTCTGTGCATCAGTGCTGACAATTTCCCGAAGCACCAATCTTTCAGTTTCTAATTTTGGAAACAT
Source organism: Pseudoneobacillus rhizolycopersici (assembly GCF_054786815.1). Classification (NCBI taxonomy): domain Bacteria; kingdom Bacillati; phylum Bacillota; class Bacilli; order Caryophanales; family Bacillaceae; genus Pseudoneobacillus; species Pseudoneobacillus rhizolycopersici. Next base: position 84,290 of record NZ_JBTOOE010000001.1, read on the forward strand.
CGTTTTCATCCTATCTATAAAAATATTTTTTGCTATTTAATTGTTTGATTTTTGCATAATCTTGGAAATAATAAGCAAACTAAGGTTGTAGGTTGCAAACCTATTTACACAATTACCAGGTAAAACCTACAAAGCGTGTCATTAAGGTGGTGAAAAACATGGCTAAGAACAAAAATAACCAACCTAAAAATAGGAAGAAGGCAATGCCAAAGGCTGATGTTGAATTTGGAAGTGATAATGGTCTAGAGCAAAAGGCATTAAAGGCTCAAAAAAATCAGGTAAACAAATAATAATTGGACAAAAAGCCGATACATTCCCAGTAGGATGTAGCGGCTAATTTTTTGGTCTAAAGGTATGTATAGGAAATTCTTGGGGCGGAGTTGACCACATGCTTCCCATCCTTTTCCTTAATCCCGATTCGAAACGTATTCGGATTCCCCGATATGACAATGTCAGCAAATGAGGGTGGGATAATTTTATATTGAATATACGAGTACTTTCCTAAATTAAAACGTCGAAGAATTTTTTGATGTTTGCCCTCGCAAAAGATCGTTTCATGGAGATTTTCGCTCGTCAGTTCCTTCCCCATCAATAATTCCAAGCGATCCACTATGTCCTTATTATTAATCAATTTTATCTTTCCTTTCGATCCCATAACTTAATTATCTATATAACCATTTTAACCGCATTCTTAATAGTTGCAATCGTCACAATGGAAAAAAGCAAACAAATTAATTGTAGTAATTTTAAATATCTTTTATTATCAGTTAGTCTGGGAAACATTTAGGAATGAGGTAAAATGTGGATGATTATATACAAGCTATGGTCAGTTTCAAAGAAAAAATGGCATCAATCAAAGCGATTTCTGACTGGATTGGAGTAATAAACTTTTAGAAGGGATGATTTCTGTGAAATATATCCGTCTGGCCAAAACCAATGTCAAAATCCCTGTCATCGGTCAAGGAACCTGGAGGTATGGCGAAGCTAAGTCTGAAGAAAAATCCGAAATTGAAGCATTGCTGTACGGAATAGAACAAGGAATGACCCTCATCGATACAGCTGAAGAATATGGTCACGGAGGTGCAGAACGAGTTGTCGGCCAAGCGATTCGTGATTGTCGCAAGAACAATTTTTTAACAACGAAGGTTTCTGTCAAAAATTGTTCCTACAAAGGAGTTCTACAAGCAGCTGAAGCAAGTTTAGAAAGACTCCAAACCACTTACATTGATTTATATTTACAACATTGGCCAAGCAAGCAACACGAGTTGTCTGAAACAATGAGCGCCATGTCCGAACTAGTTTCCAAAGGATTGGTAAAGTATATTGGAGTAAGTAATTTCCCATTATCCCTGGTAAAAGAAGCGCAAAAGGGACTAGGCAAAAACCTCATTGTCTGTAACCAGGTCGGATACCACTTAAATGATCGGCGAATTGAAAATGACCTTTTACCTATTGTCAGGAACACGGAATCACTGTAATGGCCTACTCACCGTTTGGCTATGCACCACAATTTTTCGGGCAAAAAGGGTTTCCGCAGCAAGGAACGGTTGAGAGGGATGTACTTGAATTGATAGGAAACAAATACGGGAAAACGGCTTATCAAGTGGCACTAAACTGGATTCTTCGTCATAAAGAAGTAGTAGCCATCCCCAAAGCGAAAAAAATGGAGCATATCAAAAATAATGTGGATTCGCTGCAATTCGAAATCGATCAGGATGATTTTACAATGTTAGATAACTATTTTCCTATCTAAATTTCGGGAGGAAATAAATTATTCTCTCAAAAGTGTTTTTATTTTACAAATACAAATTCATGTACTATAATTTAATTTCTAATAGCTTTTTTCAGGCTATGTTATTCCTTCCTTCTCTTTAAAAACTTAAGCTAATGATTAGGGATAGCGCTTTCCTGAAAAACTAAACTTCATAATTCATGAAAATCAGGCTATGATACACCTTCCTTCTAAAACAATCAAAGGGATACTAGGGGCATCGATTTCCTGATTTTTTTTATTGGAATCATAACGAAGCTAGCTTTTCTAAATTCATACTAAGGTGGGAGCTATTCTTGATGATAAATTCGATATTTCTAAGAAGAAAATTAAAGGTGATGGTTGAACCAGGTGAAAACGTTAACCTACCCGATACCTATCTTGCGACCACTTTAAAAAATCTAGAAGGCTACGGTTTTACCTATTCAATCCCACTTATGGAGCAGCTTAAAACGCTTTCTACAAACGAATATCTTTCCTTTTACCAGCAGTTGCTTGCCGATCTTAAACAAATGCTTGGGGCCAATGTCCCTTACCAACCGGTGTATCCAAACTTTCCAACTGAAGTAATGAGGGCGGATGACGTGGAGCTTTACATAAATGCAATTATTCATTATCTCACCCATTGGCTTCCTGACACCGAAGCCGAAAAACGGCCACCACTTTTAGACAGAGTGGACTTAAAGGTAATAGAGTTAGGAAACCTTTCCGAGTTTTACACGATGACTCGATCGCTTTTGGAAGCGAAAACTTCCATTTCTGCTTCCGACAAAGCGGATATCGAGTGGGTTATCGCCTATATTGACGATTTAACACTGATTTTTCCTTTACAGCTACATCATAAAGAAAATCTCGCCTTTTTTATCAGCACTCTATTAAAATATGAAAAAATCGAAACCAATCAAATTTCTGTCTATTTTAAAACGGCTACTGATGTATTGCGATTAGCGACTGCTTTTTCAAATGGGGATGTTAGCCTAGCAGCAAATACAAAGTATAAAAAATTTAAACGCACAGAGAGAAGATTACTCCTAGCTCTTTTAGAAAAATGCCCAAACCGGGTAGAAGATATGCTGCGCCATAAAGACAAGTGGATTCGTTTAGGTGAAATTCTTCATCCGGGAGAATACAAACATCGTTATCCACGAAGCAAAGAAGCGTTCGATATCCTACGCAATAACGAAAAATATGGGACTTTTACTAGCAAGCTTGAGATGAGTTTAGCAGCTCGGGAGATTTCTTCTGCTGTGAAACTATTAAAATCTCGCCCAGGTGAATTTGCGAGAAGGCTCGATTTTGTGTTACGGACGGCCAACGATGTGGGTACTGTTTTAGGTTCATTTGCAGAAGTCGCTTCTGAGGTTGCCACACCAGTACTATTGCAAGTGATGACCCATTTTCAACATCGTAACAAGCAATCGCAGATGAGAACCATTTTTCCAAAAGGGAATGTTAGTAAAATGGTTGCAATTGAAAATCAGTTACCGGTAATCGATGAATCTACTTGTCGCCAGGTAGTCGAGATCTGTGAAAACGCATTATTTAGTAAATTTGCGGAACTTTCGCCACTTGGTCATGTTTTTATCGACGACCGACTTCGGAATTATATGATCCCTTTTTCACAACGTTCGGCAAGTAAGGCACTCCGGACGATTGTTCGTGGCAGCAAACTCCCGATACCAGAAGGAAATACGATTCGCTTTTTCACTTGGTGGAAGGAGGGGCTCGTGAATGGTGAGGAAACGGGCCGGGTGGATATTGATCTATCCGCAGCCATTTACAATGAAGATTGGCATTACCTCGAGCATATTTCTTTTACGAATCTGCGTTCACATAAATATCAAGCCTATCATAGTGGCGATATTGTTAGTGCTCCGAATGGTGCTTGTGAGTTTATTGATTTGGATATTGAATCCATGTTAGCCTTCGGTAGCAGGTATGTGGTGATGTCCTTATTTTCTTACTCCGAGCAATCCTTTGCGGCATTGCCGGAATGCTTTGCAGGCTGGATGATCCGTCAGCACCCAAATTCAGGAGAAATTTTCGAACCCTCAACCGTTCAGGATAAAATTGATCTTGCCACTGATACACGGATTTGCATCCCTGTCATTCTCGACTTGGTTGAAAAGACGGTGCTGTGGACGGATTTGGCGTTGCGACAACAACCGGACTTTTACAACACGATTGAAGCCAATCAAAGGGGAATGGTGGCAATAGGCCAAGCAATGATGTCCCTGAAAAAACCGAATCTCTTTGACCTGTTTATGTTGCATGCAAGAGCAAGAGGGGTATTGGTTGAAGATGTTTCTTTGGCTGAGACTGTGTTTGCAGTAGATCGAGGCTTAACACCATTTGATATCGAGGAGATTATGGCGAATTATATGTAAGGATAGGCGGGATTCGGAGTTTGATTGCTCCGAATCCTTTTTCTACATATGACGAACCATTTCCAATAAGATTGATGCTGATTGATTGGCCGCCAATTTTTCGAAATTCAAATAAGTCGCGCCAGCTTCATCATCTGCATTATCCGAAATACTCCTAAGTATAAGAAACGGAACATTGTTGATAAAAGAAACATGGCCAATCGCCGAGCCTTCCATTTCAACACAAGCGGGGGAGTACTCACTAATTAGCGTTTCCTTTAATGTTTTATCTGCCACAAAGCACTCTCCACTGATAATTCTTCCAACATGGTAGTTACTTACTAAGTTAGTGATTTTACAAGCATTTTTTGCCAGCTCCAACAGGTCCTTGTTTGCACTAAAGGTCTCTTGGAAGGGGAATAAATTTTTCATTTGGTCTTTCCTTACATCATGGTGGGTAACATCCGTCGAAATGACCAAATCACAAATGCCAATCTCTGGGCTTAAACCTCCGGCAATCCCTGTATTTATGACGCAATCCACTTCATATTTGTCTATTAAAATTTGTGTGCAAGCCGCCGCATTTACCTTTCCAACTCCACAACGAGTTAATACCACATCTTTTCCATTTAATGTGCCCGTGTGGAAAGGGAATCCTGCATGGGGAATCTCTTGGTGATGATCCATTTTGTTAATTATTAAGTCTAGTTCAATTTGCATCGCACCGATAATACCAATCTTCTTCATCTGGTAATCCTCATCTCCATTTCTAATGATAGCTATTAATTCGACAGAATCTGCCGTTGTTCCTTTATTGTTGTTTTGAATAGATTCCTAAATTTAGGAGAGGGAGAGTGGGTAGGAAGGACTTCGGTTAAGTGATTTCCAAACGGGGGCGATCGATGGTAGTTTGGGAATGACTACGGTTAAGTGATTCCTAAACTGGGTCGATCAATGAGAGTTTGGGAATGACTCCGGTTAAGTGATTCCTAAACTGGGGCGATTAATGGGAGGTTGGGAATGACTTCGGTTAAGTAATTCCTAAACTGGGGCGATCGATGGGAGTTTGGGAATGACTTCCGTTAAGTGATTCCTAAACTGGGGCGATCGATGGGAGTTTGGGAATGACTTAACATAGGTTATTCCCAAACTCGCTCAAGTGAATTTAGTTTGGGAATCAACCCTTCGTCTTGATTCCCAAACCCACTCAATCGTCAGAAGTTTGGGAACCAAACCCTCATCTTGATTCCCAAACTCACCCAATCGACAGAAGTTTCGGAACCAACCACCACCATATATCCTGTATTATAACCTAGTCCGAAAACATACAATCTTCACAAGGAGTGCCACATCTTAAAGGAGATGGTATAATGAATCTCAAAATGCAAAAAGGAATCATGTTATCCGAAAATATCCATAGCTTCATAAAGTATGTCCAAAAGCAAAAGGAAGAAAAGAGCGCCAATCGTTTCCACCCGGATAAATTATTTCAAATTAAACTTTTCATAGACGAATTTAGGTTCAAAATTCTTGCTGACGAGCTGTGGCGGATTAATCAATTTGAATGGGACGAAAAATACACGCATTATTTGGTTGATGAATTTTTGAAGGGAATTCAGATTATCGATGAATTTATCGAACGCAACCCGGATGACCTATTTCTTCTTAAAGGAAGATTATATACCTTAAAAAACCTTAGTCATTCCATCAAACAGGAGGATATATGGGAGAGTTCCTAATTAAGAAAATCAATAACCTGTTCAATCATGATTTAACTAGATTATTAGAGGAGAGCAAAGAAGAAGGCTTTCGATTTGTAGAAAGATTGGTAAACGAATATCAAAATGGAACGAATACATTCCATCAACCAAGTGAAACTTTATTTGGTATTTTTACCAAAACGAACAAAATAATCGCGATCTGTGGGCTCAATATTGACCCATTTTCAAATTCCACAAAAATAGGTAGACTCCGCCGATTTTATGTCGGTAGAAAGTACCGGAGAAATGGCGTCGGCAGTCTTTTATTAAAGGAAATCATCCTACAGGCTAGTAACCATTTCGACCTATTAGTGCTTCATACTGATACAAACGAAGCCGATCAATTCTATACCGCCCTTGGGTTTTCCCGAGACAACCAATATCCCAACTCAACCCATTTCATGAATCTAAAAAATGAGGTGATCTAAGTGCATATTTCAAACGAAGCAAGCCAGTTTCTTCAAACGTTAATGGAAAAACGAAACAAATTCTGTGTTCGCATTGGCTACAACGAAAATAGTAAATGAGGCTTGTCCAAGTTCAAATTAACTCTGGATGAGTTTAAGACAGGCGATTACACCGCCACAGTAGGTGGATTAAAAATCCTATACCGGGACGATGTCAAACCACATATTCACCGTTTACAAATTATTTTTGAAAATAATCGATTAGGTCTAAAAGACATAGCCACATTGTAAAAAATCCTCCTTTACCAATAAGAGGAGGATTAACTATACAGCATGAACAACAAATTAAAAGCTCTTCTCCAATTCATCCACGATCTTTCCAACAAAATCAACCGCTTCCTTATAGATGGAGGGATCCTTCATTTCAAGTCCTAGCATGTTAAATAGATCTAAGCCTTTCTTATTTCCACCTTGTTTCAAAACTTCTACAAATTCCATACCAGCTGACAGTCCTTCTTTTTCCATTCGCTTCGCCAATACCGTAGATGCAGAAAGTCCGACTGAATACGTATAAGGGTACAGTCCCATATAATAATGAGGCTGTCTCATCCAAGTCAATTTTGCACCTTCATCCATTTCAACTGTATCGCCCCAGAATCCGGTTAGAATATCGAGCTTCGTTTGTGAAATCGTCGCGGTCGTTAACGGAACCTTAGCCTCAGCCATTTTATAAAGTCTTCTTAACAGTTCTGCCTCCAAAATATGGGTAACAAAATTATGCTGATAACTCATCATCAAATACATATTCAGCCATCTCATATAACGTGGATTATCGCTATTATTTTTCCGAACATATTGAACAAGAAGATGTTCAACCAGTGTTGAAGGAGTTTCCACAAATATCTTCGAGCCGGCGTTGTTCAAGATTCTTTGGTTGCCTTGACCGAATGTATAATGAATCGCGTGGCCCAGTTCATGACCTAACAAGAACATATCGAATAAATTACCAAACCACGGGTAAAAAGAATAGCCATGGACTCCTTGAATACCGCCACCGAAAGCAATCATATTTCTACCTTCGTTATTGGCACGATAGACCCATCTTTCCTTCACTGCCTGACGCATAAATTCCTGATACTCTGGCCCCAGAACGCCTACTGCCTCAATAAGAATGTCCCCAGCTTCCTCGAACGAAATCGGTGGATCAAAATCTGGATCTAACGGTGCTTTCACATCAGAAAATAGCAAACAATCCAGTCCCAATACCTTTTTCCGCAGCCTTGCATAGCGCTGCATATGTGGAGCCAGGTTTGTTTGAATCGTATCCAACACCATTTCGAAATACTCACTGCTGACGCCGTCCGAATCCATAAAGAAATTTGTTGGCGAAACGTATTGGAGTAACATGTCCAGCGTTGAAGGGTAGCCGCGCAATTTAGCCAATGTGACATTTTTATAGATTTCCGTAGCCATCGTTTGTGCAATTCCATGCTGATATTCCTTTAGCCCATTCGTTAACGATTCATAAGCATTGCGGCGAAGAATCGTGTCCGGTGACGTTTCGATTTGTGTTAAATAGGAAAATAACGAAATCGGGATCTCTTCTCCATGGCGATTTTTAGCAGGTTTGAATTTAAGGTCCGCTGAAGTAATGGTATTATAGAGAGTCGTAGGTGATTGAATGGCTCCATTCAATGCGGATAACACATTTTCAACTTCCGCGGATAATGCGCCTTTTCGTGCTTCATTTATGCGTGAAATAAATCGTTGGAATGTATAAAGTCTTGGTTCTTCAGCAAAATACATCAACAGATACTCTTCACTCAAGGCAGAAATGGCGTTCACAAATTTCGTGTACACATTCATTTTCTTGTTATTTAGCTGCTGGGCACGACCTGAAATCATTTGATTATGTGGGTTCGTACTATCCTCACATAATTTATACCGTGCATAAGCGGCTGTTTTTTCCAAGCGGACTAATAACTCGTCCATTTTTTCTAGTAATAAAAATAACTGGGTACCATCTTTGATTGTATCTGTTTGTATAAGTTCCTCTTCAATAGTGGCATTCAGAAGGGCGTATTCCTTTTCCCATTCCTCCTCACATGAAAAAATATCCGTTAAATCCCAAGTTTCTAATTCATCGACTTCACTGCGTAAAAGTTGAACCATCCGATCGCCTCCAATAAATTTCGAATATTAACTATATTTGACATAGTCAGAAAGAATTCCTTGTTCATCCACTCGGAAAATGAGATGATAGGAAAAAGATGAGGTGGATAAAGTTGGATATTAATCTATTATTTTTTCAACTCGGGCATATTGAAAGGTTGAAGGCTTTTCATTTACCCCCAGAACAAGAGCAATTTACTGCTTTACCGATAGAAATGTTGGAAAAAAACGATGAACGGCATCCAATCGTCATCACTAACGAACACATTCCGATTGGTTTCTTTGTTCTCCACTCTAGTGCTAGAGTGCAAGAGTATACCGAAAATCCACATGCCATGCTGTTAACGGCATTTTCAGTCGATCATGCTCAGCAAGGAAAGGGCTTTGCTAAAGCTGGGTTAGCTCAACTAAAAGACTTTGTCCAAAACGAATTCCCCCAATATAATGAGGTAGTTTTAGCGGTTAATCAAAGAAATGTGCCTGCCCAGAAACTATATGAAAAAGTAGGATTTATCGATACCGGTAGAAGGAAAATCGGGGAAATCGGGGAGCAGAAGGTGTATAGCTTACAAGTATAGTATTTTGTATCAATAATTAGGCTAGGAGGGTTGGTTATGAATTTAAAAGAAATTGTCACAGTGTCGCAAAAAAAGATTGATTTCTCTGGATCCATATTCGTCAGTAACGCCCATGAAGTTTTCTTAGAAAAAAGCTTTGGATATGCTAATCGTTCAGAACAAATCGAAAATCACTCGAAAACTCGTTTTGGAATTGCGTCTGGCTGTAAACTTTTTACTGCAATCGCTATTTGCCAGCTTGTTGAACAAGGGAAATTGTCATTTGAAACTAGATTGAGTGACTGCCTAAATGATGAATTCAAACATTTTGATGAATCCGTAACCATCCATCATCTGCTTACCCATACCTCAGGAATACCGGATTACTTTGATGAAGAGGTAATGGAAGATTTTGAAGAGTTATGGGTAAAAAAACCCATGTACCACATTAGAAAGTTAAGTGATTTCTTGCCATTATTCCAATATCAGCCAATGAAAACTAAGGTAGGAGAAGGATTTCATTACAATAACGCCGGTTTTATTTTGTTAGGGTTAGTGGTAGAGGAAATGAGCGGAATGTCTTTCACTGACTATGTTCAAGAGTATATTTTTGATCGTGCAGGAATGGGGGAATCTGGATATTTTTCATTTGATTCACTTCCAGCGAATACGGCAATAGGCTATATCGATTTTCCAGATGGCACTTGGAAAACAAATATATATTCACTGCCAGTAAAAGGTGGTTCAGATGGTGGTGCATTTGTAACCGTACCTGATATGGCTAAACTGTGGGATGCACTGATGAACTTTCAACTACTAACTGAAGCCTATACAAACATACTTTTAACCGCTCATACCCAAGTTAATGAAAATGATTATTATGGATATGGGATTTGGATAAAGAAAAATGCAACAGGCAGTATCTTTAAATATCATGTAATGGGTTATGATCCTGGAGTTAGTTTTCATTCAGCTTATTATCCAAATTTATCGATTAAGGTTGTCGTTTGTTCCAATAAATCAAAGGGAGCCTTTTCGATTATTAGTGAGATTGAAGGAGAATTGTTGATGAAAAACAGTATTCATCAGTAATTTTCGTTTCAACTACATACCCACTAATTTTTACTATAGGAGATGTATCAATTGGACATTACTGTAAAACCACTACCTGAAATGGAAGTTGCGTATATTAGACGAACTGGAAGTTATTTTGAGCCACAAGAACATTGGGGAAAATTAATAAGCTGGGCCATTCAGAATGGACTATTTCCACCCCAACAATCATTTATTGGAATATCTTTAGATAATCCAAATATAGTGGGAGACCAAGAATGTCGCCACGATGCCTGTGTCACTATCCCTGAAAATTTTAACAAAGAGAACCAAGGGGAAATTCAATTTAAAAAACTCCCTGGTGGTCCATATGCTTTGTTTCCATTTTTTGACCATCCTGAAAAGCTAAACTCTGCCTATCAGTTTATGTTTGAAAAATGGTTGCCAAATAGTGGTTATATGTCGGATTTTGAAAGGGACAACCTTGAATACAATATGAATAATCCAGCTGATGATCCTGATGGGAAATGTAGGGTTGATTTATATATTCCGATAAAATAATGGTTGGGGGAGATAGGTCTATGAAATTAGCCAAGTGGTTTTATCTAGGTGCTTTGCTTTTCTATATTTTTAGCTTCCTATCAGCCTTTTCGATTGGGTTATATGTATTATCAACAACCATCGTACTACTCTTTTTCGGTATCGCTCTATCTTTAAAATTGATTTCTAGCCAAGCGCACTTTATCAAAAACTTCGTCATTTCATCTGTGGTTCTAGCTTTAGCCGTTGTGGCATGGCAACAATTAATATCTTATGTGGATGACTATTATTTATTTTTCCCATTCTTGATTTTCATGTAACCGTGCTTTAATTGTGTAAAATCGTTCTTAAACCCTTATACTAATATAGAATTATCGAATGGAGGGATACAGGATATGCAAATTGAAATTTGGACGGACTTTGCTTGACCATTTTGCTATATTGGCAAAAGGCGTCTGGAGGACGCCATCAGGCAGCTTGATCATCCAGTCGAAGTAACCTATCGATGCTTCGAATTGGATCCGAATATGAGTAAAAATGTAAAAGAAAATATTTATCAAAGCTTAGCAAGAAAATATGGGATGAGTGAGGCTCAAGCGAGAGCTAATACGCAAAACATGGTGCAAATGGCCAGAGAAGTGGGACTCGATTACAAAATGGACACTCTTATTCAAACGAACACCTTTGATGCACATCGTTTGACGATGTTTGCCAAAACAAAGGGCTTAATGAAGGAGATGACCGAACGACTTTTACGTGCTTATTTTATCGAATCGAAACACATTGGTGATCATCAAACACTTACCGAACTAGCAGTGGAAGTAGGATTAAACCGAGAAGCGGCAGAAGAAATGCTTGCTAGCAATGAAATGGCGGACGTTGTTCGGACTGATGAGCGCATGGCGAAACAAATAGGTGTTACTGGTGTACCATTTTTCGTTATTAATAATAAATATGCCCTTTCGGGTGCCCAACCAACCGAAGTGTTTGTCCAGGCATTGAAAAAAATCGCTGCAGAGGACCAAATCGTCGTTTTAAACAACCTCGATGGAGCAGCTTGCGATGACGATGGTTGCGAAATTCCGAAAAAGTAAGCTTTCATTCTATAAAGAATATGAGGACGGTGCCATAAAATCTGGCGCTGTCTTTTTTGTATTCGACAATCTACGCATGGTGTTTCCTTGTCTTTCGACAAGGTTTTGAATTTCGACAAAGATGAAGTTTTCATCTTTTTGAATTCGACAAGATGGCAGGATTTGTCGATAATGGTAATATGAGCGCTCGATCCCATTCGACATCGGGTCGAAAAATGGCGAAGTAGGTGAGATACTTGTTTTCCAATGCAATGACTGAACATTTACAAATTAACTATCCTATCATTCAAGCTCCCATGGCGGGGGGCATCACAACTCCAGAATTAGTTGCCGCTGTTTCCAATTCTGGTGGGTTAGGAATGATTGGCGCAGGTTATATGATTTCTAACCAAATTCGTGAGAGTATCAAAGAAATTAGAAGATTAACTTCCAACCCATTTGGAATAAATTTGTTCGTTCCTAATGAATTTAGCTTTTCCGATGACCAAATCATTTTATCAAAAAAATATTTACAAACGATTCGAGAACAACTAAATTTACAACAAAATGATGGTACGGAAATCCCAACCTATCAACATATATTAAAAACATTCCACGAGCAAATTAACGTGGTCATTCAAGAAAGTATTCCCGTTTGTTCCTTCACATTCGGTATTCCAGCTCTAGATGTAATTAAGGAATTAAAACAAAATAACGTAATTATGATTGGGACAGCAACCACTGTTGAAGAGGCGATTGAAATGGAACAAGTAGGGATGGACATGATCGTTGTTCAAGGTAGTGAAGCAGGTGGTCACCGTGGGAACTTCATTAGAAGTGTTCAGGAAAGTTTAATAGGATTAATGTCACTCATTCCACAAGTTACGGATCATGTAAAAATTCCTGTTATCGCTGCAGGTGGAATCATGGATGGAAGGGGCTTAATGGCCTCCCTTTGTTTGGGAGCAAAGGGAGTCCAAATGGGCACTGCTTTTTTAACATGTGTTGAAAGTGGAGCACAGAATGTCCATAAAGAGGCCATTCTCCATGCAAGGGAAGATCAAACTGTGCTAACCCGGGCATTCTCTGGTAAATCAGCAAGAGGGATAAAAAATAAGTTTATTACAGATATGCACAGCCACGAAGAATCCTTACCCGATTTTCCTATCCAAAATACTCTAACCCAAGAGATTAGAAAAGCAGCTGGCTCGCAGGGTAACCCAAATTTCATGTCCCTATGGTCCGGTCAAAGTCCAAGATTAGCGAAAAACCAGACTGTAGAAATGTTAATGACAAATATGATTGCTGAAGCTCAGAAAATGAATAATCTATTTTAGGCATTATCTGGTATTAACATCTTTCGTAACTAATGAAAGACATTTCGAATGGAAAATCAATAGAAAATGTTCTACACAATATAATATTATTAAACTTCCTAAAAATTTAAGCACTTTTTCCTAGCATCCAACATATATTAGCTTCTGTGTGTGAGATTTTTGTAGGAAGGATGTTAAAACAATGACAAACAACGAGATGACCATCGTAAGAAACATCGAGGACCAAAACGGAACGGGAGACATGAAGATTATTGAGTGGAACGTTTCCGATCCAACAGATAGCTTATATGCTGTTGTTACACCGGTAAAAATGAAATAAACCTTAAAACTCCAAAACCATCCCTTGTGTAACCTTACATAAATGGGGATGGTTTTTTCTTTATTTATAAAGTGATTATGTTAAAATATAACAATAGTTTATTAGAGAAGGAGCTTCCCGAATGCACGTATTAACAAAGAATTTGATCCCCGCCACCCTAGCAATGCTAGACCGAATAAATGACTTATACCTCAATTGCCGAGAACATTTACTCGCCCATAATATTTTGCAATGGGACGAGAACTATCCAAACAAAGACTATTTTGAGCATTGCATAGAAAATCAGGATTTATTTGTTCTGAAGGATGATGCCACAGTCCTAGGACATGTTGTTTTAAACGAATGGCAATCAGAGGAATGGGAGAACATTTTATGGCAAGGAATAAACCCTATTGTCATCCATTCTTTAATAATTAGTCCGAAATGGCAGGGAAAAGGTACAGGTACACGTTTTGTAGGGCTTTGTGAGGAATATGCGAGAGAAAAAGGTTACAAAAGTATTAGATTAGATGCGTTTTCAGGTAACCCGACAGCGATTCGATTATATGAAAAGCTTGGATACCAAAAGCGGGGCAGTGTCTTTTTTTCATCCAAACCGGAAGGTCATCAGGAGTATATTTGCTTCGAAAAAGAATTGTAGCATTGAAGTTGAAATCCGGACATACGTTCCGTTATTTCACTAAAATCAGTCGTTTTTAAGATCATTGAGGACATTGTTTCCGTTATTTTGTCAGAAACATAGAACCTAAGCCTATTTTTAACAGGATAACGGAAACAATGTCCGGAATATGGGCAAATATGCCGCATTTTAACACAATTGCAGACCGTATGTCCGTAAAAAGTCACGAACCGCATCCGCATACAGTCCACGAAAACGATCCCAATTCTACAACCATTCATCCGGTACTGACGACACCTCAGCAATTAAAAACGCTGCATTGGTAATGGCTTGTGACAATGTCTCCCCGGTAGCACAAACATCATTAAAACAAACTTCGAAATCACCAGTCACCCTATAAATAAAGCCGAACTTCTCTAATCTTTCAACAATCATCATGGCATGCTCCAAGTTTTGATCTGGTTGAAACTCAGAATCATAAATAAATTTTCCTTCTTCAAAATCATACCACCGATCCCAACGATTTAGTTTCCAACCGAAGATTCTGCGGGCAATGATTTCAATTCGATTGTTCATATGTACATACCCCCAACTAAAAAACCCAGGATTTCCTGGCTTTAGTTTATAAAACCTTTTTCCTTCAAATGCTCATAGGCAGCTGTTTGATTTTCATCTTTTACTTGATATTCTAGCACGTTATCAATGATTTTTGCACAGCGACCACCAAAAGGTTTTAATTCCTCTATAATCATCTTCAAATCTACTGTTCCATTAATCGGATAATTTACTTTCATTACAACAACACCTCCACCGATAACTATAAGCAATCACAGAAATATTTTCTGTGATTTATATTACGGTAGAATGTCAATTTTTGGCGTAAATATTTTGAAAAATAAAAATATTTGAGATTGTTTATTTTTTCCTAATAGATTATAATCATAAAAAAGCGTACCCTTCAAAAATTAATAAAATGAAGGATATACTTCACACCATAGAGGAGTGAAAAACTACCCATGATTTCAGTAGATTATATTACTTATAAGATAATAGAAGATTTAGCAGAAATCAATGAGGTTGTGGGGTTACAAACGGAAATCTGGAGTGCCAGTTCGGTTTCACCACTGCCACACCTACTAGCCTCCATCCATCATGGTGGAATCATTATCGGAGCTTTTAACGAAACCGAATTAATCGGTTTTTGTTACGGTTTTACCGGTTTTAAAAATGGGCAAGTATACCTAGTCTCACATATGGCTGCTGTTAAACAGCCTTATCAAAACTACGGTATTGGCTATCAGTTAAAATTAAAGCAAAGGGAATGGGCCGTTAAATACGGTTATCCCAAAATCGTCTGGACCTATGACCCATTAGAAGTGCGAAATGGCTATTTTAATCTCAATAAATTGGGTGCATATTCCCGAAAATATCATGTGGAGTATTATGGAGAAATGGAAGATAAGTTGAATAAAGGGCTTCCGAGTGATCGACTGCTAATCGAATGGGATATTCATTCTGAGCGAGTTGCTGGCGCAATAACCGGGAGTCTATTAAAACCAAATGTGGATGGCTATGAAATTTTACAAGATGGCCAAAAATTCGATGCTCAGAAACATGGATTTTTAGTACCAGCCCCTGCCAATATTCAATTTGTCAAACAAACAGCCATGGAAGAAGCACAAAAATGGAGAATTTCATTAAGAAACACACTCTCTATGGCACTCGCAAAAGGGTACGCGATTACTGGGGTCCATAAGCAATCGGATTCCATAACGCATTACTATATTTTAGAAAACGGTGAAAAGATATGATTGAAAAAATAAATGCCTGGATTTCTCAACATGAAAAGCTTATCAAAGACACTTATCATCATCTACATACAAATGCTGAAATTAGTTGGAAAGAAGTAGAAACAACTAAGTTCCTCTGTGAACAGTTAGATAGATTAGGAATTCCATATGAAACTTTTCCGGACCATACCGGGGTTGTGGGTTTTTGGGGGAATTCCAAGGAAGGCCCGACCATTGGGATTAGAGCGGATATGGATGCCTTGTATCAAAATGTAAATGGTGAATGGAAGGCCAATCATTCCTGTGGACATGATGCACATATGACAATGGTCCTGTTCGCGATTACTCTTTTAAAGCAGATTGGCTATACGCCACCCGGGATGATTAAAGTCATTTTCCAGCCTGCGGAGGAGACAGGGTCAGGGGCAAAGGCGATCATTGAAAAGGGTATAATGGAAGACCTTGATTATTTGATCGGCATTCACCTTAGACCCATTCAGGAAATGCCGTTTGGTGTTGCCTCTCCAGGAATTTATCATGGGGCCACAACTTTACTTAAAGGTAGAGTAAAAGGGGTCCAGGCACACGGAGCACGGCCACACCTGGGAATTAATGTTGTCGATTCGCTCAGTACGATTATTCAAGCGGTAAATGCTGTTAAAATAGACCCGACTGTTTCAGCATCTGCAAAAGTGACTATGGTCAGTGCAGGTGGGCAAAATCTAAACATCATTCCTGATGAGGCTGAATTTGGTATCGATGTTCGGGCCGAGCGGAATGACTTAATGGAAGATTTATTAGCAAAAATCGAGCATGCTGTATTGACAGCCGGATCAATGAATCGTGCAGAAGTTGTTATTGAACCACCTACATCAATGGTAGCTGCAGAGGCTAGCCCCATGCTAGAGGAAGTGGTGAAGGAAGCGATCGTAGAGGCGCTTGGTGAAGAGGGATTTGTTCCACCGCCAAAAACACCGGGTGGTGAGGATTTTCATTTTTATAAGCATTCCTATCCGCAGCTTCAGGCAACAATGGTTGGGCTTGGGACCGGATTAGCCCCAGGATTGCACCATCCCAATATGAGTTTTAACTTGGATGCACTTTTAAATGGAGTGAAAATTCTAAGTCTAGCATTAACGAAAATTCGATAAAGGCTGGTGAATGGCTTGGAAATCGTTGACCTTATGAATAACTCTCTCATTGTCGACGGCCACTTTGATTTATTAATGGACGTTCAGATTCAACGAGAAAAAGGGCGAACGAAGGTCATAGAAACAGACTATTTACCCCGATTTCTCAAAGGTGGAGTCCATGTTATCATTGCAAGTGTTTTTGTTGACAGTCAATTTTTACCCGAAATGGCGCTTCGGAAGGCACTGGGACAAATAAGTGCTTTATACGAAGAAGTTAAGGAATCACCTGACCACTTCATGATTTGCTACAATGGAGCCGACATGGAGACGGCAAGGCAATCTGGAAAAATTGGCTTCCTTCTGTCATTGGAAGGGGCAGAACCACTAGGAACCGACATAAGTTTAATGCGTGTCTTTTATGAACTTGGGGTGCGAAATCTAGGTTTAGTATGGAGCAGAAGAAACGCCGTCGGTGACGGCAGCTTTTTCCATCCAGTTCGCGAAGGAAGAAAGGGTGGGATTACCAGCTTTGGCGTTAAAGTCATTGAAGAAGCGGAAAATCTCGGAATCATGATCGACGTCTCTCATTTAAATGACGAGGGCTTTTGGGATGTGGTTGACATTGCCCAGAAACCGATTATCGCCTCTCATTCCAATGCCCGCCGACTTTGTTCAACGATGCGAAATTTAACGGATGAACAAATAAAAGCGATCGCGACTAAAAACGGTGTTATTGGTGTCAATGCAGTCAGCATGTTAGTAGGTGACGATGACTCATTTTCAACCATTAGTCAGCTGGTTCAACACATCAACCATATTATTACGATTGCCGGTATCAATCATGTTGGCTTAGGACTCGACTTATGCGATGATTTTATGAAGTATGTTTCACCAGATGATTTAGCTAGTATGCCACGCAAACCCTTTGACGTGATTAGTGGACATCAATCATTGCCGAAGTTAATCGACGCCTTCCTGCAACGGGGTTATTGCGAAAGCATGATAACCGCCATATTAGGAAAAAATTTACAACGAATGTTTATGAAGTAGGGGTACACGATGATGGATTCACTCAATACTGTCGTTCAAGAAAAATATAATGATTTTTCAAAGGGATTAAAAAAAGTAGCTCAATATTTCCTATCCAATCCCGAAAGCTTTGCTGTCCATTCGGCCGAACAAGTAGGATGCCAAATCAATGTTAGCGAGACGACCGTGATTCGATTTTGCCACGCCCTGGGATATAGTGGATTTAGCGCTTTGCAAAAAGATATACAGGAGCAGCTTATTCATCGCCAAAGCAGCAGTTTATATGAATATTTTGAGAAAAACAATATGGACAAAGACCAAGATTTTTCAAGGAAAATGATGTTAAAAGATGCCGAGGTCATTAGTCAAACAGCCGAACGATTAAGTGGAGAGGATTTCGAGCTGGCTGTTGAGAAATTGACCCATTCCGAGCGAATTCTCGTCTCAGGGATACGCTCCTCCCATGCGATGGCACATTGGTTTTCCTTCAGTTTGGATTTAATCAGAGGAAATGTTCGCCTTTATCGTCCTGATATTGATGATATTATTTTACGAATTCGTGAAATGGATCCCAATAGTGTATTCGTGGCCTTTTCATTCCATCGCTATGCGTTGGAAACCATAAATATTGCTAAGGAGGCAAAACGGCTAGGGGCATTTGTCATTGCGATAACCGATTCGGAGGTTGCTCCGATTAGGGAACACGCAGATGTTTTATTAACTATTCAACTTCCGAAAAAATCAACACTCGATGTGGCACCTGCTGTTTTTTCACTAATGAATGCGTTAATTGCTGCTGTCTCGGTGAAAAATGCTAAGCAGTTTAAACAACGGGTAGAAGATTATGAACAAGTCCATTTTGATCACTTTTTTGCAGAGTAAAGGAGGAATAGAATTTGACCAACGAACCATTTAATATTCGGAAAGTAACCCTTCATCGGTTGGCTATGACCATGATTCATCCATTTACAACAAGCTTTGGTACGATGCAGGAAAAAGAATTTTTTATTATTGAAGTGGAAGATGAGACAGGATGTATAGGTTTTGGTGAATCAGTCGCATTTACTAGTCCATGGTACAGTGAAGAGACAGTTGAAACAAACAAGCATGTAATGGAAGAGTTTTTAATCCCTCTGTTGTTTGAAACGCCTATTCAACATCCCGATGAATTAACGAAGCGCTTCGAAATTATTCGCAGAAATAATATGGCTAAATCAGGTCTTGAAGGAGCTATTTGGGACCTCTATGCGAAACGAAATAACCTCCCTCTTTATAAAGCTTTGGGCGGTGTCAAGCAACAGATTGATGTAGGAATAAGTATTGGTCTACAGCCTACAGTGGATGATTTGCTGCGTGTCGTGGATGGTTTTATTAATGAAGGCTACAAACGGATCAAAATAAAGATTAAGCCAGGTCATGATTATGAAATGTTGAAGGAAGTACGAAAACACTTCCCAGACACATTGCTAATGGCCGATGCCAATTCAGCTTATACGTTAAAGGACATTGATATGCTGAAAAGGCTAGATGAGTTGAACTTAATGATGATTGAACAGCCATTGGCCCATGATGATATTGTCGATCACGCTAAATTGCAGGCCGAAATCGCTACTCCTGTTTGTTTGGATGAGAGCATCCATTCGTTGGATGATGCCCGTAAGGCAGTGGAACTAGGTAGCTGTAAGATTATCAATGTTAAAATTGGTCGAGTTGGCGGATTATCTGAATCGAAGAAAATCCATGATTATTGTGCTGAAAACGGAATTTCCGTATGGTGTGGAGGCATGCTGGAGGCAGGTATAGGCCGTGCCCACAATATTGCGCTTACAACCTTGCCACAGTTTAATTTACCTGGCGATACGGCCGGTTCTTCGCGATACTGGGTAAGAGACATCATTGATCCAGAGGTAGTTGTTCATAATGGGATGATTCAAGTCCCTGAAAAGCCGGGAATTGGCTATGAAGTAAACCGTGATGTGTTGGAATCGTTTCGAATTGATAAATATGTTCATACGCCATCCAAGATTAGAAATTGATCATAAAAAGACAATATTAGAAACAAGTAATCTCTATTCCAAAATATACTAAAAATTAGTTGAAAATGGTATAGAAAGGCGGTCTCTATACCAAAATGACCAAGATATTAGCGGAAAATGGTATAGAGAAGCGGTCTCTATACCAAAATGACCAAAATATTAACGGAAAATGGTATTGAGAAGCGGTCTCTATACCAAAATGACCAAGATATTAACAAAAAATGGTATAGATAGACGACCACAACACCAAAACAACCAAAAACTTTGCCGTTTTTGTCGTTGAGAGATACTCTATGCTGCTCTTATTAAAACACCAACCATGGTTATGCATTGTACATTAAGTACAATCTATAATATAAAAATTCAGAATATTAAGAAAAGGGGTAATGAAAGTGACACAAAAGACAATCACACGTGAGTTTGATCAGTATTGCCAGGAAATTGTGAAGAAGTATGAGATCCCGGGATTTTCAATTGGCTTAGCGAAGGACGGAGAATTGTTTTTTGAAAATGGCTACGGCTACCGTGATGTAGAAAATAAGTTACCACTTTCTTCCGACACCGTTAATGGGATTGGTTCTGTCACTAAATCATTTACATGCGTCGCTATTTTACAATTACAAGAAGCTGGCAAACTATCAGTCCATGACCCTGTTATTAAATACTTACCAGAATTTAAGACTTCTAATGATGACTACACCAAGCAAATGACAATCCACCACTTCATGACTCATTCAGCAGGACTACCACCTCTTGGAACCTTATACAGTGCAATGAAAAAAACGATGGATCTTGATCCAAAATTTGAAGATGAGCAACCTGCCTTATCCCCAGAAGATAAAGCGAAAGCAGAGGAAGCAGCAGCAAAAATTCCTAATATCGAAACTTACGAAGAATTAATGGCAAATATTGCAGAGCAAGAGTTTACTTTCCTTGGTGCACCTGGCACAGAGTTCAGCTATTCCAATGATTCATACGCTCTACTAGGAGCCATCATTGAGCGAGTAAGTGGAATTCCTTACGAGCAATATACGAAAGAGTACATTTTAGAGCCGGCTGGCATGAAAAATACTGTTTTTAATTTGGAAGATTTAAATGATCATGACGATGTTTCCTGTCTTTATAACCAACGCAAAAAAGGTGAAGAGACCATCATTTTTGAATCCAATAACCAATGGGACGCACCTGCCATGCGTGCTGCCGGATTTTTAAAATCAACTGTTAACGATATGCTGAGATATGCTGAAATCTTTAGAAACCAAGGAAAAGTCGGAGATGCCCAAATTTTAACACCGGAAAGTGTGGAGTTAATGACGACTCCATATATCCAATGTGATTATGACAAATTTTATGGTTACGGTTTAATGATTACCCCAGACTATTTTGGATATAAGTTAGTCGAGCACGGAGGGGCCATTAAGGGAGTGGCAGCACAAATGAATATCCTTCCCGAATTAGGATTGACAGGGTATTCGATATCAAATTTAGGTGGTACTCCGTCTACCAAACTATTATACGCAGCATTTGCAGATTATTTAGGGAAGCCGGTAACGGCTTCACATATCGAGTTCACTGAACGGGAACTGACTGACGAGGAATTAAAGGAATATGAAGGAACGTTTGCTTCGAGTGAAGGGGCGAAATATCAGTTCAAACTGGAGGATGGCAAGCTTTATCTAAGTGCCGAGGGGATTGAGGCAACAGCAGTAAAACCGTTTGCTGAAGATCTATTTATGGTCAATTTTAGAGAATCTTCGCTTGCACTCCGTTTTGTCAGAGATGAAAATAAAAAGATTATTCGGGCTGCCTTTGGTTATAGACAAACACCAAAAGTAGAATAGGAGGCTACATTGTACATGGTGAAGAAACGACCAGTAAATCCATTTCAATTCATTACACTTTTATTCCTTGCTATGATGTTAATTGTTGGCTGTAGCTCCACATCTTCTTCAACACCTAAGAAGGAAAAAGATGATGACTCTAATTTACAAACCGAGGAAATGGCAACACCTAAGCCTGGTGGAACGATTACCATTGGGGCCTTTGCCGAACCAGATACGCTTGATGTTCATAAAACGGCCATGAGTATTGCCAGCCAAGTGACATCGCATATCGGTGGAAATCTAATCGTAATTAATCCGGAAACGAATGAATTAGAGCCGTATCTGGCAGAGGATTACCAAGTGTCCGAAGATGGTAAAACGATTACATTTAAAATTCGTCAAGATGTTAAATTTCAGGACGGCACACCATTAACGGCTCAAGTTGTTAAAGATACGTTTGATCGAATCCTAAATCCAGATACCGGGGCGACCGTTGCGGCAAGTCTTATCGCTGGAATTCAATCTACCTCCGCACCGGATGAGCAGACATTTATCATCGAACTTGTGGCACCATCTGCTCCATTTTTACGTAACTTAGCAAGCGAAGGCTACCTCCAGCCGTTATCGATGGCGGCCATTGAAAAAGCCGGCGATAATTATGGACGGAACCCAGTTGGGGTAGGTCCATTTAAATTCAAAGAGTGGGTA
Source organism: Pseudoneobacillus rhizolycopersici (assembly GCF_054786815.1). Taxonomy (NCBI): domain Bacteria; kingdom Bacillati; phylum Bacillota; class Bacilli; order Caryophanales; family Bacillaceae; genus Pseudoneobacillus; species Pseudoneobacillus rhizolycopersici. The sequence continues at coordinate 106,783 of NZ_JBTOOE010000001.1, forward strand.
ACCGGTCAATCGATTACACTAGAAAGAAATGAAGAGTTTAATTGGCCACAGTCTTATTACGAAAATAAGGGAAAAGCGTACCCAGAAAAAATAGTTTATAAGTTTATTCAAGATGAGCAAACAATGTTAGCCGCCCTGGATAGTGGTTCGATTGATGTTGCGATAGGTATTACTCCAAAGGATGTCCAACGCTATCGAAATAATGACCAATACTACGTTTTAGAAGTGGATCGTCAGGGTCTCGGCTTGTTTTTGGAAATGAACACAGAAAATGATATTTTGAAGGATGTCAACGTTAGAAAAGCGATTAATATGGCGATTAATAAGGACGCTATCATTAAAGCTGTACTTAATGGGGAAGGTGCTCCGGCTTATGGGCCGATTCCGTCCACGATTTTTGGTTATGACCCAAATGTCGAAAACTATGGTCATAAATTTAATCAAAATGAAGCTACCAATCTTTTAGAAAGCTCAGGCTGGCAGAAGAATAGCAAGGGCATTTTTGAAAAGGATGGAAAGGCAATGAAGTTTGACCTAACCATCATGGGTACTCATAATCAGTCGGCTCAAATGGTTCAAGCGATGTTAAAGGATGTTGGCATTGAGGTAAATATCCAATCAATGGAATCCGGTACCTTAATTGAAAAAGCATCTCAAGGGGATTATGACATGTCGTTCTTGGGATACTCCTATGGTGACCCAGATATTTTAACTCTATTATTCCATTCAAGTCAGATTGGTGGATTAAACCATACTCGTGTGAAAAATCCGGAGCTAGATGCGTTATTGGATAAAGGAAGAACCACAATTGATCCAGAGGAACGAAAACAGGTTTATGCCCAGGTGCAAAAGATCGTCGTTGACGAAGCTTATTTTGCCCCAATTTATGCGGAAAGGGTTTTCTTTGTAGTTAATAAGCGCGTCAAAAATGTCAAGTTGAACGCAACTGCGCCATTATTCCATGATAGTTGGGTTGAACAATAATGAAACAGTTCATTTTGAATCGAATTTTATCAGGAATTGTGGTCATCTTTGGAATATCGGTGTTTTCCTTTTTGCTGATACACTTTATTCCTGGTGATCCAGTTAAAATCATGCTCGGAATCAATGCATCTCCTGAGCAAGTAGAAAAACTGAATAAGCATTTGGGGCTGGATCAGCCCCTTTTGGTTCAGTATGGACAATATATCACAAATGCCGTTCAAGGTGACTTCGGGACATCATTAAAAACTGGTCGGCCGGTTCTAACTGAAATCGTGGACCGGTTTCCTGAGACCGTAAAATTAGCAGTATTTGGGCTTCTCATTGCCGTGGTCATCGGTATTACGATGGGAATGATAGCCGCTAAATTTAAGGATACATTTATCGATAAGCTATGTACTATATTCGCTACCTTAGGTGTATCCATTCCTAGCTTTTGGTTGGCCATTCTATTAGTGATGATTTTTTCGGTCAAACTACGCTGGTTCCCGATTGCGAATGGAACTGGTTTTCGTGATTTAATATTACCTGCTGCAACTCTAGGCGTAGTGGCTTCTACCATGATCATGCGCCTAACACGGAATGGAATGGTGGAAGTTCTATCAAATGATTATATTCGAACAGCGAGGGCAAAGGGCTTGGATGAACGCCTTATCTTGCTGCGTCATGCCCTCCGTAACGTGCTTATCCCGATAGTAACGGTAATTGGGCTTCAATTGGCTGGATTATTAGGCGGTGCCGTTATTATTGAGCAGGTTTTTAACTGGCCAGGACTTGGTACTTTAGCATTGGGGGGAATTATGTCTAGAGATTTCCCACTGATTCAAGGAACCGTTTTATTCATGGGTGTTGTTTATGTAACGATGAATATCTTAATCGATATTTTCTACAGTATCATAGACCCTCGGGTGGAATTGGGCACAAAGGAGGCATGATCGGGTGACAAAATTAAGTGAAAGCTATAAGCCACTACAAGCACGAGTAACGTATAAAACACCAATGAAGATAAAAACCGATACCGTGAAAAAAATCTTCTCTGATACCCGTGCCCGGATTTGTCTTATTTTTCTTTTCATCATCGCTTTAATTGGCATTTTTGCACCGTTTATAGCGCCTCATGATCCGGAGCAATTATTTTACGAATCCATCCTTCAGCCGCCAAACAAAGAGCATTTGTTGGGTACGGATGCGATAGGCCGTGATATTTTGTCCCGGCTAATTTTTGGAGTACGGGTGACAATAACCGTTTCGACTTTAGCCGTCGTGATTACCTTTGTATCTGGTACCTTTATCGGCTTAATTAGTGCTTACCTCGGTGGAGTTGTTGATAATATTCTTATGCGGATTATGGATATATTATTGGCACTGCCAAGTATAATCCTTGCACTAGCCATTGTGGCGATTTTAGGACCAAGTTTAACGAACGCGATGATTGCCGTTGGGATTGCTTCTATTCCTGGATTTGCCAGATTAATTCGTGGAGCGGCTCTGACGATTAAATCTTCAGGGTTCGTCGAAGCAAGTCGGGCGATTGGCAGCTCGCATAGCTGGATTATTCGCCGGCAATTTCTACCCAATGTAGCTGGTGTATTATTAGTTTATACGACTCTTTTTATCGGTGTGGCGATATTAGATACGGCAGCCTTAAGTTTTATCGGGCTAGGAGCGCAACCACCAACACCAGAATGGGGAACAATGCTAGCAGAGGGGAAAAACTATCTTTATGATGCCTGGTGGCTAGCAACATTCCCAGGGGTGGCTATTACCACGGTTGTATTTGCGGTCAACCTGTTAGGCGATGCATTACGAGATATTTTCGACCCAAGGTCAAGTTAGTCGGTAGGAGGGATACATGGATGTCAAAGGTGTTAGAAGTAAAAGGTTTAACCACTCAATTTGATAGTAAAAATGGCCCACTTACCGTTGTCGATGGGGTCGATTTTACCGTAACAAAGGGGGAAGTGTTAGGGATTGTCGGCGAATCTGGGTGCGGGAAAAGTGTTACTTCCTTATCCATCCTTCAGCTGTTAGGGAGGAAAGGGCGAATCTCCGCTGGACAAGTGCTTTATAAGGACATTAATCTTTTGGAAAAACCAGAAAGGGAATTACGGAAAATTAGGGGAAAAGAAATTTCAATGATTTTCCAAGATCCTATGACCTCCCTGAATCCGGTACTCACAATCGGAAAACAGATTAGCGAAGTAATTGAGAAACATGAAAAAATCAAGGGTGGGGTCGTGAAAACCAAGGTTGTGGAGCTGCTAGAACTTGTAGGAATCCCTAGGGCTAATGAAATATATGATGAGTATCCTCATCGTTTATCAGGGGGAATGAAGCAGCGTGTGATGATCGCAATGGCGATTGCTTGTAAGCCGTCCATTCTTATAGCTGATGAACCTACGACAGCCCTTGATGTCACGATACAAGCGCAAATATTGGATTTGTTGAGGTCACTGAAAGATGAGATGTCAATGTCGATTCTACTGATTACCCATGACCTCGGGGTGGTGGCGGAAATGTGTGACAGAGTCGTAGTCATGTATGCCGGTCAGGTTGTGGAAGCCACCGATACGCGGACATTGCTGCGCCATCCGCGCCACCCGTACACTGTTGGGTTAATTCAATCTACCCCGCACCAATCCAAGGGAGACAAGCGGTTAAAATCCATTGACGGTCAGGTTCCTACTCCAGACCAATACGGAAAAGGATGTCGTTTTGCCGACCGTTGCTCTAGAGTCATGTCGATTTGCCAATTGTCGATTCCGCCATTAGTGGAAGTGGAAGGACAAACATTATGTAGGTGTTGGCTTTACGACGAAAAGGAGGGAGCGATTTGAGTCAGGCTTTACTCCAAATTAAAAATTTAGAAAAGAGATTCATTGCGTCGAAAGGTTTGTTCCAGCCTGCAAAATATGTCCATGCTGTTAATGGTGTTAGCCTTGAATTAAATGAGCGTGAGACGATTGGCATCGTTGGCGAATCCGGCTGCGGGAAATCAACCACAGGAAGATGCGTGTTGCGGTTGATTGAGCCTTCAGGTGGAGAGGTGTTTTTTCAGGGAATGGACTTAACGAAGTTATCCAAAAGTGAATTGAAAAAAGTTCGTAAGGATATTCAAATGGTCTTTCAGGATCCGATGGCCTCGATGAATTCGAAACTTAAAATACGGGAAATCTTATCGGAGCCGCTAATCGCCCAAAAAATACCAAAACAAGAACATAGGAAACTTTTAGAAGAAACGATTCATCTCGTCGGTCTTTCAGAAGCTTATTTAGACCGCTTTCCACATGAACTTTCCGGAGGCCAGCGACAACGAATTGGAATTGCTAGAGCGATTATTTTAAGACCGAAGATTGTCGTGTTAGATGAACCGGTTTCCGCATTAGATGTCTCTGTTCAGTCGCAAATTTTAAATTTATTACAAGATTTACAGGAGGAACTAGGACTCTCATACCTTTTCATATCACATGATTTAGGGGTGGTCAAGCATATTGCCCATCGTGTTGGGGTAATGTATTTAGGGGAATTAGTCGAGTTGGCTGATAAGGAAGATTTGTTTGATGAGCCTCTTCATCCATATACACAGGCATTGATTTCAGCTATTCCTAGAACGGATCCCGATGAGGTGAAAGATCGGATGATTCTAATGGGAGAGTTGCCTTCACCTGCCAATCCACCTGCTGGATGTAAATTCCACCCACGCTGTGCATTAGCGCAGGAAACATGCAAAACCGTGAAACCACAAATGGTAGAAAGAGGAACCCGAAAGGTTGCTTGCCATCTATATTAAATAAAAAGACCAAATCCTTGGAGGTTTGGTCTTTTATGATTTTCTTGAACCACTTATGGTTATTATTGAAATTATAGCCGTAATAATAAATAATACCCCATTAAGCATAACTTCAAATTTACTTCCATTAAAAAAGTTGGAAATCGTTCCGCTTAATAAAAGGAGCGACAATACTGGCCAAAAGAATAGCTTATAACGTTCATAGTAGAACTTGAACATTTCTATCACCTCGATAACAGTTATGTGATTCATGATTGAAAACTACTATTGTTTCAATTATTAATTATAATAGTATTTTCTACCTATCAAAACTAAAAAATGGTAAAATTGGAACAAAATTATTTTGAGAGGACGTATTTTACCATGCGAGTAAAAATATGGTATTTCACGGTAATTGGAATCCTGCTTGTCGGAGCAGCAACTATGTTCCTATTACTAACGAAAGACAAAGACCCTGTTGGGGGAAAAAGCGTTGAAGTTAGTAGCAATCTAGTAAATGGAATGTTTTATGAGCCAGGAACACAACTATTTTCATCAAAGGATGTTAAACGCATAAAGATTCAAAATCACAATGGAAATACTTTTATTAAACAGTCCGATCTAGAGGAAGTTATGATCGAGGCGAGACCGACAAATGAAAATGAGTTAAATCTGCCAAAATATAAGGTAACTCTAAAAAATAAGGAATTACTCATTGAAGTATTAGAAGGCGAATCGTTAAATTTGACCATGACGATTCCTGAACAAATTAAAGAGCTTGATAGTCAATCTACTTTCGGAAATATTCGCGGCGAAATCAAAGAAACGAATTTCATCCGATTTGTCACATACTTTGGCAACCTTATAGCTAACTATGAAAACGTCAATCCACAAGGGGAATATATTTTTCTTACAAATGTTGGTGAAATTTTAACGATTGTACCTGAAGGGACAGAATTAAGTTACCAAAATCAAAGTACCTCTGGAAATACACTGTTAATAGGTGTAAAAGAAAATAAAAACGCGGTAAAATTTATCACAACCGTTCGAGATGCTGGTTGGATTCCGCCAAAATTTATTGGAAATCAATCGTTTAAAAGATTAAGCGAACATCATGACCCAACTCCTATTACCAATAAGGAGCTTATAGAGGATTTAGAATTCACCATCAAAAAGATGAAGGAATTTCATCCACATGTAAAAGAGGATCCTACCTTTTATGAGCCACTATTTCAACAGGCTAAACAAAAAATTCTTCAGGCAACCACAAGAGAGGATTTATTTCTTATCGTCAATGAACTGATGGTTGCCACAAAAGATGGTCATAGCGTTATTGTTTACCAAAATAAACAGATAGAAACCCCCATCATTAAGTGGACTAACACCAATGAGATGATCATAACTGAAGAATCGAAAGCATTTAAACGAGGGGATAAAATTATCTCCATAGGAGGTAAGGATACAGGATACATCATGGAAGCAGCTAAGAAAGCAATTCCAGCAGAACATGATGGCTATGTTAAAGCAAGAATAAATTCGTTCCTAAGTAACCCCATCTTTCTTCAACATTTTGGCATGTTAAGTGACATGGGCGAGACCAATATTTTATTTGACAGGGCCGGGGTAGAGCAGACTGCCACTATTAAGATTAAAAAACTGACCGAGCTAACGCCTGAACGCCTATTTAATAGGAAGGTGCCAAGACCTTATGAATGGTCAATAGATCCGACAGGTAAATACGGTATTTTTAAAATTGATGAATCGATTCCAACAGATATGTACACTAGGATGCTACAGGAGTTTTTCGCAGAAATGAACAAGAAAAACGTTCCGAATGTTTTCGTTGATTTACGTAATGGCGGGGGTGGGAATGGGGCAGTTGCCTTTGAATTCTTCACATATTTAAAGGTTGATCACTATAGTAACGGGTCTGACCAGATTACAAATTCGAAAGTGTCCAACGAATTATTGTTTGATGGAAATGTATATGTCTTAACTTCAAACCAGACTTTTAGTGCAGGTACTGATTTTGCTAAATTTATTCAAGGAAATGGAATTGGAAAATTGGTCGGGGAATCACCAGGAAATAATGCCTCTTATGGTGGGAATATCATTCAATTCAATTTACCAAATAGCGGTATTTATGTCCAAGTGCCAACAACCAAAAATCCGGCACCGGTATCAGATGACGAACAAGATATGCCATTAATGGTTGATTACCCGGTTCAAACCACGAAGGAATCCATATTAAATAATGAGGATATGTGGTTGAAAAAAATAGAAGAAATTGTAAATAGAAACTAAGAAAGGTGGGACAACATGTTGTCCCACCTTTTAATTGGCAATTAATAATTCTTTCTGATAAAGAGGTAAAATCACCTCAAAGGTACTTCCCACCCCTGGTTCACTTGTAATATGTACTTTTCCTTTATGGGTTTCAATGATTTTAAAACAAATAGTCAAACCTAATCCCGTTCCTTTTTCCTTTGAAGTATAAAATGGCTGACCAAGCATCCCGACAATTTCTTTTGGGATTCCTGGCCCAGTATCTTTGATAAAGATGGATACAAATTCATTTTGCACCTCTAAATTGATATCTATTTTTCCACTTGATTCGATTGCTTCAATCGCATTTTTTATCATATTTATAAAGACTTGTTTTATCCTACTTTCATCTCCATACACACAGATCGGGTAATCCATTGTCTGGATAGAAAGATCGATACTTTTCATATTGGTTTCTGAGGAAACCAATGTCAACACACTATTCATCGTTTGATTGAGGTCAACTTTTTTAAAGGAAACAGCTTGGGGTTTTGCTAATAGCAACATTTCACTTAGAACTAAATTGATTCGGTCAATTTCTGAGAAAATAACTTCGATATAATCGTCCTGTAAATGTTTATTTTCCTTTAATAGCTGAATGAAACCTAAGATAGAGGTTAGCGGATTGCGAACCTCGTGAGCAATTGCCGCAGACATTTGCGCAATAACGGCCATTTTTTCAGACTGAATCGATAGATTTTCGTTTAATTGAATCAGTTCTCTTTCAGAGATTTTCCAATGCGTTATATCTGTTATGGTTCCAATTGCCGAGGCTAAGGTTCCGTCTTGATTGTAGAAAATTTTGATACTTGTTTCGACCCAAATAAAGCCACCATCTTTTTTCTTATTTCGGAATTCTTCTGTTGTAATCGATTTTTTACTTTCTAAAAGTTTATGGAATCGTTCAATGGCCAATTGTCGATCATCAGGATAGATGAATGAATAGATCTTTTGTCCTAAGCTTTCCCCAACAGTAAACCCTGTTAATCTTTCCCATGCGGGATTAAGTAGTGAGATTGATCCTTCATGGTCAACTTGGAAAACGGGTTGTTCAAGGTTAGTAAAAACATGATAAGATGTTTCTGAAAGTTTTTTATATCTTTCTTCACTCTCAGACAAATGTGTTATTAAAATTCTATTTTTATCATAATAGGAAGATAGCCACCAAATAATAATCACAATAGCTAGTGTATAAATCGAATCTAATAAAAAATTATACCTATAATGATAGATTCCATAATAAATGATATCCCAAATTGCAACAGCCAATATGACAGTAATGACTCCGATTATACGTCCTTTATACTTTATAAGCATATTCGACGACCCCATCCCCATTTTTATTATCTTAAATATAACGCAATGGTATTTGGCTGTATAGTAAAATATTCCTAATTTTACAAATGCTAAAAATTATTAATTATACAAGGATATGTATAGAAGGATGGCGAATTAATTATTTGAAAAAGGAGGGTTATCACCGTGAACAATCAGTATATTATTAGAAAAGCAGTTGAAGAAGACGCCGAGCAACTTATCCAACATTTTAAAAAAGTATTAACTGAAAATCCCAATTTTTTCGCAACAACTCTAGAAGAATATGATTTGACCGTTACCGAGGAAGTTGAATTTATTCGTACAATGGAGAGTCAAGGATTGCTAATCGTGGCAGAGGTTGATGGAAAAATCATCGGAATGCTCAACTTTCGATTATCCCCTCGTAAGCGATTTGCCCATCAAGGAATGTTCGGAATGAGCCTACAAGAGGCCTACACAAATATGGGTATCGGTAGTGCTTTAATTAACAGATTGTTAGATTGGGCAAAAGATGATCCAAGAGTAGAAAAGGTCTCCCTTGAGGTATTTTCCAATAACGAAAGAGCGATTCATGTCTATAGCAAGCTAGGATTTGTCGAAGAGGGAAGAAGAGTGAAAGCAGCAAAATTAGGTCCGAATGAATATGTCGATGATATTGTGATGAGTAAGTTTGTTTAAAGAGTATGAAAAAAGGCAGGAGTTTCCCTGCCTTTTTATTTTGGAATTTATGGTAAAATGAACAATGATTTAAAGGCTATTTATACGAAAAGAGCCATGATTAATAACTGAAGAGGTGTCACATGTTACGTATAGAATCCAAGGCGGTAAGGACAGAAAGTCGGGTAATTGTCATCTCTGATATCCACGGAGACCTAGAGCTTTTTCAAAAGCTTTTATACAAGATCGAATTCAATGAACATGATGTCCTATTTATAAATGGCGATATTTGTGAAAAAGGTCCCAATAGTTTAGGAGCAGTCAGATATGTCATGAACTTAGTATCGAAAAAGGTTTATGTCACAAAGGGTAATTGTGATATTTTAATTAAGCATGTTTTTCAGGAAAATGAAGGAATTATCGAATATATGAGAAATCAACCAAATTCTATTTTGAATGAAATGCTTGAAGAGCAAGGAAAGTTCCTTGAAGATTTTTCATCATTAGTTGAGTTGGCTGATTTTTATCAACAGTATTATTCTAAGGAAGTTGATTGGCTATTAAACCTTCCCGATGCATATGAAACGGAAGATTATCTCATCATTCATGCCGGAGTTGAAAATATCGAAAATTGGCAAGAAACTAGCCGAGTTAAAGCTCTTTCGATACCAACTTTTTATGAAAAAGGGCATCAAGTCGATAAAATTGTCATTGTCGGTCATTGGCCTGTCATAAACTATACCTCCATGACGGTCAGCAGCGACAATCCGATTATTGACTTAGATCAAAAAATGATTAATATTGACGGCGGTAATCAAGTTAAATCGTTTGGTCAGCTGAATGCTTTGATTATTGAAAATGGGGAGTACACCTTTACATCTGTAGACCATGTTTTGCAAAAGCGTACTATTAGAATGGATTTCGATGCACCAGCGGAATACATAGGAACTGTGACATATCCGAATTACGAAATGAAGGTATTGATCCAAGAAAAGCATTTTACTTTATGTGAGAATATCAATCTCGGAATCCAACATTGGATTAAAAACGAATACCTGGTGGAGAACGGGGAAGGTACCTATTGTAAGAATGATCTAAGTACGACATTATTATCGGTACGTGCCGGTGAGGTTGTTTCTATTTTGGATGACACTTGTGAAGGCTATGTCCTCATTAAACGAAATGGGGAATTAGGATGGGTTCCGGAAGATGTTATTCATATATAAAATTAACCATCCCATAGCAAACGATGTCGATATTTGTATCCTAATAAAGATTGAAAGGTAATATTTTCAAGAGTAATCTGAGATAGGTAAATAATATTTTCTAAGGGAAATGTTATTTAAATAACCCCTTTGGGAGCCGAATCGAGGACAATTGTTTATGAAAATAAAAAGCTTACTATCGACTAGTTTTACCTGCCTAATCCTCCTAATTGGAAGTGTAGGGCATACATACGCCAATAAAGAAAATCCAATTATCAAAACGGAAATATCCAAAATAGCAAACTTGCAATATTCCTTTCAAGGTTCTCCAGGCATCATCATTGGAAAGCCAAACACACAAACATTTCCGCCAGAATACAGCGATATTTCTGGTGTTCTAACCTTCCGAGGAAACCATCTTCGGGACAGCGCTGCTTATGGTACCCTTGCAAAGGCACCAACTACTCTTGAGAAAAACTGGGAGTTCCAAACTGGCAGAAGCCCAAGATGGGGTGGAGGGGCGGGCTGGACAGGTCAGCCGGCGATCATTAAATGGCCCAATGATGTAAAAAACATCATGAACCTACAACCCGAATTTAAAAATAACCCAAACTTTGTGGAGGTAATCTATGCCTCTTTAGATGGCAAGGTTTATTTTTTCGACCTATCATCTGGGAAACAATCAAGAACACCGATCAACATTGAAAACCCGATAAAAGGAAGTGTTTCTGTTGATCCCCGCGGATATCCATTATTGTATGTCGGTCAGGGAATCCCCGAAACAGGCAATGACAAAATTGGTTACCGTATTTATAGTTTAATAGATGGCAAGCTATTGTACTTTTTAAAGGGAAGAGATGGGTTCGCTTATAAGGGCTGGGGCGCATTTGATGGTGCAGCGCTTATAAACCGTCAAACAGATACCATGTTTCTTGGCGGCGAAAATGGGCTTTTTTACTCTATCAAATTAAATACAAAGTTTGATCTTAATAAAAAATCCATCGCCATTAGCCCACAAGTGGTAAAATATAGATATAAACTTTCCCCGAAGGACCATATTGGGATAGAAAATTCGGTGGCTGCCTATAAAAATTTAATCTTCTTTACCGACAATGGCGGTACCTTACAAGGAATCGACACTACTAAAATGAAACCCGTATGGGCTAAGGGAGTGACCGATGACTCCGATGCCACAATCGTAGTTGAGCCGGTAAACGACATTCCATTTTTATATACTGGGACAGAGGTAGATAAACAAGGTACAACCGGGAACAGTATCCTACGCAAAGTGAACGGTCTGAATGGAAAAACCATCTGGCGAAAGGATATTCCGGCGCTCAGTGTTTTAGGGGAAAACCCCGTCAATGGTGGGCTCCTAGCCACACCTGTCTTAGGGAAAAACGATATCGCAGAAAGTGTTATATTCACGATTGCAAGGTACAAAAAACTAGCAAGCGGCTTGATGATTTCTTTAGATAAAGAGACAGGTAAAGAACTCTGGCGCTGGGAAATGCCGAACTACGCTTGGTCCTCACCGGTGGTAGTGTACGATCAAAAAGGTCATTCCTATATCATACAGTGTGATTCAGTTGGAAGAATTCATTTATTGCAAGGAAAAACTGGCAAGTTGATTAAAACGATCAATACATATGGAGCCAATATTGAAGCGTCTCCAGCAATCTATCAGGATACAATTGTTATTGCGAACCGTGGCGGGAAAATATTCACTGTGAAAATCAATTAATGGTTGCTTGTAATAATGTTATGTAAACTTAAAAGAAAGAGTGGTGATGTAAATGAATTTAGGCGCACTTTTAGGTCGGGGAAATACGGCTGAAGTTTTCCAAATGGGAGAAAAGGATGTTATAAAGCTATTTTATAATTTCATTCCAAATGAATTTATCGAAAAAGAATTTGAGATTAGTAACATTATTCATCAATTGGGAGTACCATCTCCTCAAGCAAAAAAAATAACCGAACATGACCAGCGCTGGGGAATCATTTATGAAAGAGTAGGCGGCAAAAGTTTTACAGAAATTTTGTCATCGAAACCTTTTTCCTTAAAGAAAAATGCTCGTTATTTTGCGGAATTACAAGCAAGATTTCACCAAAAAAATACAATTCAGCTACCAGCCCAGAAAGCGATTTTCTCGCGTCATATTTCAGGAACTGATCTACTAACGGATGACGAAAAGGAAACCATTCTAGAATATTTAGGGAAACTACCTGAAGGGTACCAAGTTTGTCACGGAGATTACCATAGTGACAATATTGTTGTAAAAGATGGCGATGCGAAAATTCTTGATTGGATGACATGCGCATCAGGAAATCCATATGGCGATGTGGCAAGAACTTTTATGATAATGCGTTACTCTTATCTTTCAGAAAGCATGCCAAAAATGACGAAATATTCCATTCAACTGATTCGAAAACTATTGTGTAAATTTTACCTAGATTCTTACATCAAACAGACAGGTGCCAGTAAAGAAGCTATTTTTAAATGGATGTTGCCTGTAATGGCTGCTAGACTTGTGGAAGGTGTACCAAATCCGGAAAAACAGTTTCTCTTAGTCAAAATTAGAGAGGAATTGGCAGCTCTAGAAAACAAATAATACAATCAAACCCAAAACTTGTTTTTGGGTTTTTTTTTATGAGATAAGTTTCTACTAGATAGATTAAGCATGTGTATCCCATAGTTTGTATATTACCTCACCCAACCGAAAGAATCGGTCTTTCAAAATATCTTAGAAGATTCTAAAAATTCCTATTCCCAAAAAGTAGAAAAGTAGTATAATATTCGTGTCCCGAAATTAATCACAGGGGACTTACTTTAATCTACAACTTAAGGGAGAGTCTAACTTTGCAGCAATCAAGATTTTCGCTATTTAAGCACCAATCTTTTGCAAACTTTTGGTTTGCCAGAATTCTGTCATCATCATCCTTTCAAATGCTTTCGGTTGCCATTGCCTGGCAAATGTATGATCTTACCAAGGATCCATTTAGCCTAGGTTTTGTTGGACTAGCCCAATTTTTGCCTATGGTTCTGCTGACCTTTGTCGTAGGTCAGGTGGCCGACCGATTTGATCGCCGAAAAATTGTTTATATTTGCCAATTTATCGAATCTGGTATCGCTGCACTTTTACTTTATGCCAATTTTACTGGTGGACTTAATAAAGAACAAATTTATCTTGCTGCTGCGATTCTTGGGGCTTGCCGGGCTTTTGAGGGGCCGACTTCCACCTCATTATTACCACAATTGGTATCTAGGGCGATTTTACCCCAAGCGATTTCTCTCAGTACGACCGCTGGTCAAACTTCGCAAATTCTTGGCCCGGCATTGGGGGGCTTGTTATTTTCATTAGGGGCATCTTTTGTTTATGGAACTGCAACCGTTGCTTTATTGATCGCTTCTATTCTTACTTTTTTCATAAAGGTCGAACAGGTTGTCAGAACGACCGAGCCGGTGTCATTCCGGTCGGTGTTTATGGGATTGGAATTTATATTTAAGAAGCCCATCATCTTAGGAACGATTTCCCTAGATTTGTTTGCAGTTCTATTAGGTGGGGCAACGGCGTTAATGCCAATTTTTGCACAAGATATTTTACAAACAGGTCCATGGGGGCTTGGATTATTACGGACCGCTCCTGCCATCGGTGCCTTAATCGTTTCGGTCTTCTTGGCCTACCATCCTTTAAAGAAAGCCATCGGGTTGAAATTGTTTGCTGCATTGGGTGTGTTTGGCTTATCAACTATGGTATTTGCGTTATCCACAAACTTGATTCTATCTTTAATTGCGTTACTTTTCATCGGGGGATCGGATGTAGTCAGTGTTGTCATCAGACACTCGTTGGTCCAATTGCAAACACCTGACGAAATGCGTGGACGTGTGAATGCGGTCAATTCACTATTCATCGGGACCTCGAATCAGCTAGGAGAGTTTGAGTCAGGAATGGTCGCTGGTTTAATCGGTACCGTACCCGCGGCATTTGTTGGGGGAGTAGGCACGATTTTAGTTGCTGGTCTATGGATGTACTTATTCCCATCCTTGAGAAGAATCCGCTCATTATCGGAAAGTTAGTCTGCCCCTTTTACTATAACTACCATTTTTGGTAAAATGAGATTAACATTCTGATTGCAAGAAGGAGGGACAAGGGTAACGATTATGTATGAATTAAAGACAAAAGAAACGGACCGAAGTGTGATCGAGTTTATAGAAAATATTGATAACCCCAAAAAACGGGAGGATGCTTATCTTTTATTAGATCTATTCACCGAAACGACTGGTTTTAATGCAAAAATGTGGGGGCCGAGTATTATTGGATTTGGTTCTTATCATTATAAATATCAATCGGGTCATGAAGGTGATGCACCACTCGTCGGCTATTCTCCGCGTAAAGCTAAAATCAGTTTATATTTTGCACCTGGGGACACAAAACGTGAAGAATTGTTACAGAAATTCGGAAAACATACGACAGGAAAGGCTTGTGTTTATATAAATAAGGTGGCAGATATTCAAATGGATGTGTTAAAAGAATTAATTGAACAATCAGTAAAATTTTTGCAAGAAATGTATCCTTCCAATTAGTTCTGAGTTAAGAAATAAGCCAATTTCAGAATTCTGAATTGGCTTATTCTCATCATTATTTCCTCTTTCTTAACACAGTGATAAACCCATCTAAAATATCATGACTGACCGCGAATCCTTTTCGTTTGTAAAATTCCAATGCCGTCTCATTGCCGTTTGAGACATAGATGAAATAGTCTTCGACATCTTCAAACCGATTTAGCCACTCCATTGACATATTAAATAATTTCGAGCCGACACCATATTGTCGATATTCTTCTTTTATGTAAAATTGAGATAAGCAGCCAACATTATTATGTCGGACTGAATCTAGGTCAAAAAAGGTAGCAAACTCATTGGAATATACTTCCTTAGGTGAGATGTTAGAATAGACATACCCAATCGCCTTTTCGCCATCCTTCACAAGTACAATATAATTATGTACAGCCTTTTTAACGGAAGGGACCATCCGTGTTTCAAAGTTCATTGCATCAAATAATTCCGGTTTAACCGATGCCTTTGATTTTTGAAAAACCATCAATTCATTACATAAATCTCGGCAAGACTCTATTTTGTCATCAAGAATCACTTCATACTTTAGCTCCATCGTTATCACTCCTTACTATTATTTTATTTGGAAATGTAATAATTGTCTAAGGTGGAATGAAAAATGAATCAAAATCGAAAAATTTTTATGTTTATTGCTGCAAGTCTTGATGGCTATATTGCAACCAAAGAAGAATCGTTAGAATGGCTGTTTAAAGTCGAAGGCGAAGGAGATAATGGCTATTCTGAATTTTATCAAACTATTGATACCATTATAATGGGCAAGAAAACCTATGATTGGATTATGAATCAGGAGCAAGGCAACTTTCCCTATAAGAATAAGCAATGCTACGTTTTTACTAGAGCGAATCATGACGATACCGAGTACGTAAAATTTGTAAATGGTGATGTGGTTGAATTCGTCGATTCGCTTGATGGCCAAAACATCTGGGTTGTGGGTGGAGGCGAGCTGCTCTATTTCTTTTTAAAAGAACAACTGGTCGATGAAATAATCGTTACCTTGGCACCTGTGCTAATCGGTAATGGCATTCCGTTATTTAGAGAAGCCGAATATTATTTAGATTTAAAGTTGAAAGGGACTCGGACCTTCAATCAGTTTGTTGAGCTGCATTATGAGGTGAAAAAATAGTTTCAATCACTTAATACCACTTTTCTAATCCTGTTAACCACACAAAAAGAGGCGTACCTATAAATAGGTGCGCCTTCCTATTATCGTTTTTTCTTCTTCGAAAGGTCTTCAACAAGCTTGGATTTCTGAACAACCTCTACCTGAACTTGGACATCAATCTTATTCCCCTCAGTATTCGTCACGTTTGAAACCTTTGCTTTCCGCCCTTTGATCTTCAACTCATCACCGACTGCTGGCACTTGCTTGGTTAACTGACTTAATAACAGATTACGATTCTCATAGAAATTAACAACAAACACTTCTACATCTTCCTTTCCATTCTAAAATCTATCTACTAAAATTTATGAAAAAATTCATAGATTTAGACCAAATCGAAGTAAAAATCTGTCCAACTTTCACTAAATCTTGTATAAAATCCCTTTTTTTAGTAATCTAGCATGGAAAACTAACCCAATTATAAAGAATTTATTAAATTTCATTATTTGTCATATTGACCATATATACTCAACATTGAAGGGGGCCAATTGCTGTGATGGCACAAATTTTACTGGTGGAAGATGATTCCGAGATTGCAAGAATTGTATGCGATCATTTGCGAAGGAAAGGCTATAAAGTGTCGTGGGCATCAACTGGGAAGGAGGGCTGGGATGATTTTCAACATTCATCCTATCAACTAGTGTTGGTTGATCTAATGCTCCCGGAAATGGATGGGTTCCAGTTACTGAAACATATTCGCCTTCAAAGTGATGTTCCCATTCTAATCTTAAGTGCCAAGATAAACGAGGATGATAAAGTACGAGGATTAAAGGATGGGGCAGACGATTATTTAACAAAGCCCTTTAGCTTAAGAGAATTGGAAGCAAGAGTGGAGTCACTTTTGCGGCGATATCAGCGGTTTTACGAAAAGGATTACCAAACCATCACAAATGTCCAGTTTTTCCATCCAGGTCTATCGATTGATCTCGTCAAAAAGCAAATTTTTGTCGATCGAAATGAGGTAAACTTAACCGCCAAAGAATATGATTTATTGCTGCTATTCATCAAGCATCCTGGCCGAGTTTTTTCTAAGCAAGAAATTTATGAGCATATTTGGAACCAGGTCGATGTCGACGGAAACAATACCGTCACTGTTCATATTAAAAGCTTGCGGACGAAACTACATGATTCGTTACGAGACCCGTTGTACATCCAAACAGTTTGGGGAGTTGGGTATCGGTTTATTGGAGCGAGTTAAATGAAGATAAAAACATGGTTAATGTTATCCTATTTCGTTCTCATGCTGCTTCCCGTCTTTTTCATATACAGTTTTTACGAGTGGATACAAAGCACTTATGAAAAAGAAGCGTTTGAGGACTACTTACAAGTCGAATCGACCATCTCAAGTCTTGACCGTGATTTACAGGAACTGTCTCTTTACTTAAATTCGGAAAAGTCACAAGTTAATCTTGACCATCTTTTTCAAAAAGATGTCACAATCACTTTGTATAACGCAAAAGGGAAGATCCTCTTCAGCAACGGACAAGGAAGTGCTCATTCCATCAGTCCACCTGTGCTATTCCAGGACCTATATCGACTAAAAACAGGTATTCGCGATTATAGTATTAAAAAGCCAGTCTTTATTAATGGAGAAATCATAGGTGTCTATGAAATTTCGATAAAGAGAATAGAAAATATCAAAAGACTGGAAACGAAGAGAAATCTTATCATCGGTCTACTTGTTCTAACACTAGTGATTGTGTATGTCGTGATGATTTCTTTAGTCAACCGTAAACTAATTCGACCGATGAAAGTCCTTATGAAAAGGATGGACCAATTTGGAACTGGTGAAAAAGTAGAGAGTATTCCTTTCATAAAAGGGGAGGTCGGGGACCTCATTAGACATTTTCAGAGAATGAGAGCTTTACTATTGAAAAGTCAGGAAAAAATCCAACAAACGCAAAAGGAAAAAGAAT
Source organism: Pseudoneobacillus rhizolycopersici (assembly GCF_054786815.1). Lineage (NCBI taxonomy): Bacteria > Bacillati > Bacillota > Bacilli > Caryophanales > Bacillaceae > Pseudoneobacillus > Pseudoneobacillus rhizolycopersici. The sequence goes on from NZ_JBTOOE010000001.1 coordinate 124,748, forward strand.
ATATGATCGCCTCGATTACCCATGACTTAAAGACGCCGCTTACATCCATTAGGGCCTATAGTGAATCCGTATTATATAATCAATTGACTGAAACAGAAAAAAAAGAGTATCTCCAAATTATTGTTGAAAAGGCCGATTTTATGAAGAGAATGTTTGATGACCTGACTACCTATACACTTTTACAAAATACCACACGTAAAATTGACAAAGTAGTCGTGGATAGTGAAGAGCTCTTTGAGATGCTACTAAGCGGATACAATGAGTTAAGTGCTCAAAAGGAGATACACTTAAAAGTGGATAATGTGGCTACAGGAGAACTAAGGGTGAATATGAACCAACTGACAAGGGTGGTCGACAATCTCGTTAGTAATGCACTTAAATTTACCGAGCCGGGTAAAAATATTTGGCTTGGCGCCTTTACTGGAGAACCGCCAACTTGGATTTTTCCGCCTTTTCTAACCCAATGGAAAACAAACCCTAGTGGTGTATGCTTAATTGTCCAAAATGAGGGAAAAGGCATTGCATTAGCGGAACAAGAAAAAATACTTCAACCACTCTATCAAATTGAAAGCGCTCGAACAAAAAATGTTCCAGGAGTTGGTTTAGGCCTTAGTATTGTGCTGATGATTATCCAACAGCATGGCGGATTCATTGACGTATTTTCCAAAGAAGGTTATGGTACTGCGATAATTTGTTATCTTCCATTTGAAGGTAAGGGTGGTGTTGAAAATGAAAGCATATAAGATTTTATTCCTTGCTTTAGGAGTTCTGTTAATTGGTTGCAGTCATACATCGGTCCCCACCTTCGATCAAATGATGGAAGAAATGATTGTGTATCGTTCAACAGCCAATTTACCCCAATCCTATTATGTAGAATCGGAAACGACGTTATATGAAAATAATAAAGCAATTAAAAAAGAAAAGATGAAAAGATGGTACGAAAGCTCATCAGGGAGAGAGCGAATCGAAACCTATGTTAAGGGTGAACCTGTACAATTTTCTGTCTTTAATAGTAAAGAGCGTATCATCTATGCGCAAGGGCAGCCAAAGGCCTTTGTTCAAAGTGAGAAACATAACCAATCCGGATTTCAAGAGCCACTGGTCCATTCTGTTCTACAAATGTTACAGCAAGATACTAGTACTCATACCATTGAGCTAGTAGGCGAAGAAACCATCGAAGGTGTGGAAACCTTCTATTTAGTGTTGAAGGCAAAGGAGCAAAACGCAATAGTAGGCGATCGGCAACTTTGGATCGATAGGAAAACATGGATGTTGAAAAAAATGGTCAGTGTGATAGGAAACATCCGCTACGAATCTTCCTTTAAAAATTTTCAGAAAAATCCGGAAAATTTATCAAAGAAATTTATTATGGAGCTACCAACTGACGTTGAAATTGTGAGGGAAGAGACTTCGAATACTAATCTAGGTAACTTGGAAGAATTGAAGTCTCGATTCGAACAGCCATTTTATTTCTATCCTGATAGGAATGGGGTATCACTACAATCCATCGATCAAATGAATAACATGTTTACTTTGACGTATATAAAGGAAGCGCAATTATATTTTTTACTAACCATAAAAAAGACAAAAGAAGAAATAAATGGAGATTACCAGATTAGAGGAAATAGGGCTCAGCTCGAAAAAATGGCTGGCTTAGGACATTCGTTAAGTTGGAATGAAGAAGGAATACGTTATACAATTTTAGACTTGACCAATGTTTTATCCAAAGAGGAAATTTTTGACATAGCGACCGAGATGAAAAAGGACGATAAGTAGGAGGAATTTTTATGAGTACACTCCCGATTATGAAAACAAAAAAAGGACCAAGTTCGAATCTATTTGAAATGATTGCGATGGGTTTTCTCGTTGTTCTATTAGTAGGCTCTGTTATTTTTACCTTATCAATTAGCACTTCTAGTGCCCCGACAGGCTATGTGAGTTTATCAGGTCTGTCACTCGAAGAAACGAAACAAAAAGCCAATTTCGATATATCACTTTTAGATGGACTGCCGTTTGCTGTTACAAAGGAAGAGGGGGGAATCTACATCACAGAGTATGGTTCCAAGGAATTTCACCGTGTGAACCTTCATTATTCAAACGAAAAAACCGGGCAAGAACTGTATGTCGTGTTCTCTAAGCTAGAAAAGGACCTAAAGGAATATGAGCTTTCTGAAAGAGAGATTGTAAAATTGAACGATGGAAAACAGGCAAAATACGGTATTGTCGAATTTGGTGAAGGTTTAACCTGGATAAAAGATGGAATTTCCTATGGAATCTATAATCATGTTCATAAGGGGCAGCCAACCCTAGGTGTTGAAAAATTGAAGGAGTTGGCGGAAAACCTATAAAACGTATCGGCGTTCCTAAGTAATGGTGGGAACGCCAATTTTGATTTGCCCCCATATAATCAAATCTTATTCTCCAAAGGAAGCAATACTTCTTATTCCCACCAAACCTCTGTTATAATAAATAAATGAACGAATTTTCCGAAAAATCCCATCACAACTTAAGGAGTGATTCACTTGAAAAATGTCTACCTCATTGAAGGAGCACGAACCGCATTTACCAGTTTTGGAGGCTCTTTTGCTAACCTTCTAGCGGAAGATCTCGGGGCGGCAACCGCAACCGAAGCCATGAAAAGAGCGAATATCACCCCAGCCAATATCAATCATATCATCTACGGAAATGTCATCCATTCCTACCCAAATGCCACCTACTTATCACGCCATATTGGCTTAAAAGCAGGAGTCCCAAAGGAAGCACCTGCCTATACCGTGAACCGTCTATGCGGTTCTGGAGCGCAGGCTATCGTTTCTGCAGCTCAACATATTCTCTTAGGTGACGCGGATCTTATCCTTGCAGGGGGAGTTGATAATATGTCAATGGCACCATACGCAAACTTTAACTCCCGATTCAGTAAATCAAAATATGGACCGATTTCCTATGAAGATATGCTGCTTTCAACTTTAACAGACGAGTATGCAGGAAGCGGGATGGGAATAACCGCAGAAAAATTGGCTACTATCTACTCGATTTCACGCCAGGAGCAGGATGAATTCTCACTCTTAAGTCAACAGCGAGCCGCAAACGCCCGAAAGAATGGGACTTTTGCTAAAGAAATTGTCCCTGTTAAAAACCAAGTCAAACAAGAAAGCCAATTCATCTCAGAAGATGAGCACATTAAGGAAAATATAACGATAGAAAAATTACAATCTTTGAGACCATCCTTTAAAAAGGATGGCACCGTTACCCCTGGAAATTCAAGTGGAATTAATGATGGCGCCGCTTCCGTCATCGTTGCAGGGGAGAAAGCTGTTAAAGAAAACGGACTTCGTCCTCTTGCGAAGATTGTTTCTTGGGGAGTGGTTGGCGTTGACCCAACGGTTATGGGGATTGGGCCAGTACCCGCCATCCGTCAAGCATTAGGACGAGCCAACTTAACCACTGCCGAAATCGATATATTTGAAATCAATGAGGCGTTTGCAGCACAATATCTCGCCGTGGAACAAGAGCTTGGACTTGACCGCAGTAAAACAAATGTCAATGGCGGGGCAATTGCTTTAGGTCATCCCGTTGGTGCAAGTGGGGCTCGCCTTGTATTATCACTAGCTTACGAGTTAAAGAGACGGAACGCCCAGTATGGAGTCGCTAGTCTTTGTATTGGCGGTGGTCAAGGAATTGCACTTGTCTTAGAAAACGTTTAAGGAGTGAAATAAATGCTAGAAAAATTAGCGTTACCAGTCATCGTTGCCCCGATGTTTTTAGTATCCAGTCCAGAACTTGTAATAAACGCGAGTAAAAAAGGTATCATTGGCTCCTTTCCCTTATTAAACGCGCGGACATCGGACATTCTTGAACAATGGCTTATTGATATTAAGGCTGCCTTACCTACTGAACTATGGGCTGTCAATTTCATCTCCCATCAAACTAACAAACGTTTCTACGAAGATTTAGAATTCATTCGAAAATATCAGCCACCCATTGTAATTACGTCTTTGGGTCACCCAGGCAAGGTATTAGAGGTTGTCCATGAGTATGGCGGTTTCGTTTATTCCGATGTTACCACGATAAAGCATGCTAAAAAAGCAGCTGAAACTGGCGTCGATGGATTGATTCTTGTCTGCAACGGAGCGGGTGGGCATGCTGGCATTTTGAACCCCTTTTCATTCATTGCAGCTGTAAATGAGTTTTGGAGTGGGACGATAATCCTTGCTGGCGGGATGACCAATGGCAAAGAAGTATTAGCAGCCAAAGTGTTAGGGGCGGATCTAGTCTATATGGGGACACGATTTATCGTAGCGGAAGAAAGTGTTGCGTTACCACAATATAAAGAAATGATTATGAATTCTACTTTAGAAGACCTCATCTACACCGATGCTTTCAGTGGAGTCCATGCTAATTACTTGATTCCTAGTTTAGTCAAGGAAGGGATAGATGTCACCACTCTGAAACCAAGGGATACAGTCGATTTTTCGAAAATGTCAGAAGCAAAGGCTTGGCGAGATATTTGGTCCGCAGGGCAAGGGGTGACAACCATTCGTGAGATTCAACCTGTAGCGGATATTATCGATATTTTAATACGAGAATACGAAGCGGCGAAAAGAAACACTCATTAGCTTTTGAATGATTGACTTCCTTTAAAGTAAAAGAAAATATATTCTGATTCTTATCAACAACACCTACTCAATCCAGAGTAGGTGTTGTTTTGTTATTCCATTGACGTGCATATTTCGATGAAATGTCCATCAGGATCGCCCACATAAGCCACCGTTTGCCCCCATGGTTTCGTTACCGGTTCTGTTAATATAGTTACACCTTTCTGACGTAATTCATCAATACATGCCTCAACATCTTCCACCACAAAACCTACTTCAAATGTTTGAGAGGCTTGCAATCCTTCTGAAATCGATAAACCGGTAATTTCCTTAGCTGAATTCCTCGTATTAATGGAAAGGATTGTTGCCCCTGTGTCAAATTCTACATAAGTATCCGCTTGCATTCTAACAGGTAACCCGAGAATATCTCGATAAAACTCCATTGTTTTAGCAAAATCATTCACGTACAAAATGACGTACTTCATTGCTAATTTCATCTTTTCCTGACCTCCCAAATATTTCTACAATAATTTTACCAAAATTGGGACAACTCGGCCAATAGGAAGGGCTTTTTTTACTAAAATTGACTGATAATTTCCACAAATTTCTGTTATGATAGAAAAAGCTAGTCTATCAAATAGAGGTGAATATGCTTGTCGAATAAACATGATCAAGAAGTTTCTAAATCAGGAGCGCCCATTTATCGTCATGAAGATAAAGAATTTGAACTGCAGATTCCTCAAGAAATGGACATGTCTGCAAAGGAAAAATTTGAAGATCATATCGAAACATACATCGGTCCAATCAATGGTGTATATCACGAAATTCTTTCGCATTTAGTTCATATTGATGTGTATCATATTGCTCCATCAAAAGAACAGCCCTATCACACACTGATTACACATGGGATGAGCGACCTGCCAATGAATGTACCTCCAGGTCGAGAAGATTATCGGTTTGCGGAGTTGGTTTGTTTTTTGCCAAAGGAATTCGATTTGTCAGATGAAGGTTTAAAATCTCCGAAAAACGCTTGGGCACTCGAAAATTTAAAATTTTTAGCCAGGTTTCCGCATGAATACAATACCTGGTTAGGAATGGGTCATACGCTGCAAAATGGTAATCCAATCGAACCGTTTATTCAAGGGACAAAGCTTTGTGCGTCGTTAATCATTCCACCGGTTATTTTGTCTGAGAACTTTACCTCAGTAAGAATTACAGCCGATAAAAACATTCATATTTATAATGTGTTTCCGATTTATTTAGAGGAAATGGAATTCAAAATGAAGAAGGGGATAGACGCATTACTCGATAAATTTGATAAGAACAAACTAAACGATATCTATGACTTAAATAGAGTAAATACATGTAAGAATAAATGGTTTAAGTTATTTTCATAAAATAAAGAACCCGATTCGATTCGAATCGGGTTTCATCTTTTATGAGGTGAGTTCTTTTAATTCCTTCGATAAACGGAGGAAATCCGCTTTATTTTTCATTAGCAACGCTTGGTCGATTTCTTTTAGCAGCCTTTCTTTTTTGACATTTTGAAGAATCTTATCCAAAATTAATTCAGCAAATAAAGAATCGAGCGAGTTTTCTTCCGGTTGAACAGGCGGATTTAAAAAGAATTGTTGCATTTAGAAATCAACTCCTTAGCTTTTTTACAGTATAACAGTAATAGTCTGACTATTCAATCTTTTTGTTTTTGTAAAATTATCCAACGATAATGAGTGACCATTTAGACTAAAAAAGGAATAGATTAGTCGCTCGTGTGATTTATATCACGAAATTGAAATTGTTTTACCATTATAATCATAAGAAAAAACATATTGAAGGTGAAAATATTGGATTATCCATTTAAATCGCTTTATTACGAAATTGGCGGACAAGAAACAATTGATAAATTGGTTAATGCATTTTATCCACGCGTCTATGCAAATGAAGAACTTAGACCTTTGTTTGAAGGAGATATGGAAGAAATCAAACGAAAACAAAGAATGTTTTTGCCGCAATTTTTAGGTGGACCAGCCCTATACAGTCAGGAGTTTGGGCCTCCTGCCATGCGCGAAAGACATTTACCGTTTGAAGTTACTCCTTATCGAGCTAAATGCTGGTTAGGTTGTATGAAAGAAGCTTTTGAAGAAATAGGGCTTTATGAAACAGCTGCTGGGAAAGCTTTTTATGATCGCCTAACTCAAGTAGCTGGAATAATGGTTAATAGCCCGGATCGTTAAAAAAACAGCTTCTCGGAGAGTAGGATGAAACATTTTACCCCATTTGGTGCATCTTAATGTTGGAGGTGACAAAAATGAGGGGTAAAGAGGAACAAGCCTTTCCGAATGTGAAATTAGGTGGAAAGATTGTGAAAGAAAAGGGAAGAGTTAATGGCGAATTGGGCAATGACCCAGATATACAAACCAGTAGGAAAAAGAAATAGCGTTATAAAAAAAACAACCTTAAGGGGTTGTTTTTTTTATGGATTAAATAAGCTAGTCCTAACATTAGGGAAAATGGTCTAACTATTTCATGTAAAATTAGTTCTTTTGTTGTAGCTTAAGGTTTTAAAAAATGGGGTACTTGATGAACTGTTAACGATTTGAAAGTTTTACAATTTTTTCATAAAAGGAGGATTAAAATTGCAAAAAAATCGGTTGGTTGGTTTTATCGCGTTTTGTTGTTTATTATGGACCTTTACACCTAATCTTTTAGTCTTAGCCGATTCCCAGGTTGAAACTACCTCTGCATCAGAAATAGAAGTAAATAATAGCATAGTCACCGCCTCGTCTCTTGAACTTTCTACCACAAGACACACTGGAATCCATCTCCATCTATCGAACTGTCCTGAAGTATATACCCAAATCTTTGTGAAAATAAAAGGCGAATGGCTAGAATTAACACAACAAGGGAACTCCGCCCTCTATAAAGCACTTGATGGCGGTGAATTTGTCAGTGATGATATTAGAGAATTTAAATTTATTACCGAAGCAAAAGAAGAAATGATTGTTTCCGTAAGTGAAATAAAAGTTGGAGTGGAAGCAGAAGGGACGATTAATTACTGGTTAGAAAAATGTCTCGGGACGACACAACCGATTGAGGCTCCCAAAGATGATAACAATATCAAAAATACGCAGATTCACATTCATTTAAAGGATTGCCCTCAGGAATTTTTGCAGGTATTTGTTCGTATAAAAGAGGAATGGCTTGAGCTAATTCGTCAAGGAAATTCCTCACTATATAAAGCTCCGGATGGCGGTGAATATGTTCAAGATGATATTTCTGAATTTAAGTTTATTATTGAGTCTAAGAAGGAAATCATTTTACCTGTAAATGAACTGAAGGTTGGAATGGAAGCACAAGGAACCATTAATTACTGGTTAGAAAAATGTCTTCAAAATGAAGATCCACCATCCGATGAAGGGGGCATAGGGCCGGTAGATGGTGAAGAAAACAATGACGAAGATCCTGTTATTGGTGGTGGGAATGATGATCTTTCTAGTCACCCACCTGGTCAAATAGGCGGGGATGACGGGACTAATGTAGACTCTCCAACTGGAACATTACCCCAAACAGGTGATACAGGAAATTTATTTTATTATGTTTTTGGTCTCGTATTAATTAGTCTGGGTGCCTTTCTCTTATTAAGGAAAAAAGGATCAATGGTATAAAGGAGTTGTAGGATGAAGGTATTTATTGCCATCGGATGTATGATCACTGGCATTTTATGTTTGGCGTATCCTAAACTTATGGAAAAAATTCACAATCAGCAACAAACCGAAATTTTGCAGGTATGGGAACCCAACACGATTGGGATGATAGATGAGTCGGCCATCATCCCGAAAGCTTTAAAAAAAAATTTTATCGAATTAGATCGTGTTTTAATAAATGAGCCAGTTGAACTAGCTGCCGAAGAGGAGACTATTCAAACGCAAACTCCAACTCCAAAGCAAACAGTCCAAAAACAACTACCTTCTAAAATGGTCGGTGTGATATCAATCTCAAAAATAAAGGTGACACTGCCGATATTGGAAGGTACTAGTAAAAAAGTATTGGATGTTGCTGCTGGCCACCTAGAAGGCTCCGTACTTCCTGGCAAGAGCGGTAATTCTGCTATCGCCGCCCATCGAAGCAGGACATATGGTCGGATGTTTAATCGCCTTGGCGAAATGAAATTAGGGGACGAAATTACCGTAGAAACCAAAAACGGCTCGTTTCGTTACGTTGTTTTTAAAAAACTGATTGTCACGCCTGATGACTTGTCCGTACTTAGAAATTACGGGGATGAAAAAGTGATTACTCTGATCACTTGTCATCCTGTTAAAAATCCAACGCATCGATTAATCATTCAGGCTAAAATGTCTTAAAAAAAGGATAGATGGAAGCTTTTTTACAAGCTTTCGTCTATCCTTTTTTCTTAGCTTTCTTCCAGGGCATCAATGGCAACCAACCTGCGATGATCATGATTGCCTCTTTGCGATACCATTGCCATGCTAGAGGTTGGCTCGATATTTTCGATCCAAACGGGGACTCCATGATAATGGACTGATATTTCTTCGTCAGTTGCGATGATGGCTTTAATGCGATGTAAGTCCACTAGCTTTCACCTCGATTACCTGATGGAGCATCACGATATGGGTCTTCGCTTTCCTTACTATTTTCATCATGGGTTGGATGTGCACCTGGGAATTGTCTAGGAAGACTCTCATGGAAATTTCTATTTTCATAAGTAAAAGCACTGTAAAATTGCTGGCCATGCTCCCAAGGTGTATCTTTATTGCTAACGGGTTTATTTTTATTGATGGATGAGCCAAAGGGCCCCTCGGGAAATTCTTCAGACGTCAGAAAAGTTTTTTGCGTTTCAACAGTTGAAAAATCAGTATATTGTTCATCCTTATCGCTCATTATTCGCACCTCATAAATCATATCGTTTATTATAGTATGAACGAAGGTGTGATATTTATGTTGATGAAAGAAAAATGGCCATATGGAAAAATTTTATTATCTACCCGTATCTTTTTATATACGCTCAACCGTTAAAAGGATAGAGAGGTTGTAAAGGAGTGAAGGAAAATGTCAAACAATAGGGGCATCATAACTACCACCATTACGGAAAGTGAAGAGGATCGGCAAATGCTTCATTTTTATCCTGGATTGGTTCGCTATTGTCGATTTCTTTCAAGAAATAAATGGGATGGGGAAGACCTTGCCCAAGAGACGATGTTAAAGGCATCGTTGTCTTATCAGTCTAATGATGTAAGTTCCGCCTTATTAAATAAAATCGCCTATCATCAATGGATTGATTTAATGCGAAAAAAGGAACGGGAGGTTGTTGGAATCCCCGATGAAATCAATGAAATACAAAAGGAAAGCTCTCCAGACAGACTGATGGACACTGTCAAATATCTGTTAAATCAACTCACACCTAAACAAATGGTTATTTATTTACTTAAAGAAGCCTTTTCCTTTCGTTCAAAAGAGATTGCAGAAATACTAAATACATCGGAAATGGCTATTAAGTCCACGTTACATCGCGCTAAAAACCGTTTGAAAAGAGAAGAACACCTTCATTCCAATGATGGGTTTTGGTCCGAGGAGGAAAAGGAGCTACTAAGTGATTTAGTTTATCAATCACTTCAGGCAGAGGATCCTCAAGTGCTCATTGAAAAAATGGCCGATTTTCCTTCAATTGTAAGTGCCCCTAGTTTGCCAGAAGCAAAGATGTCACTTTCACCTCTCTATTCTTATTGCATAGCAAATGCAGCATAAAAGGAAAGGATGGGATTATTAATGGGTACTATTCCTTATGTAATTGAACAATCCAATCGTGGAGAACGTTCCTACGACATTTATTCAAGGCTTTTAAAGGATCGGATCATTATGATCGGTGACGAAATAAATGACCAGGTAGCAAACAGTGTCATTGCTCAGCTCTTATTTTTAGAGGCAGATAATCCTGAAAAGGATATATCGATTTATATTAATAGTCCTGGAGGATCAACTTCAGCGGGATTTGCCATTTTCGATACAATGGAGCTGATTAAACCGGATGTAAGCACGATTTGTATTGGTATGGCAGCTTCCTTTGGAGCGATGTTACTTCTTGCTGGAACAAAGGGGAAGAGATATGCACTACCTAATAGTGAAATCATGATCCACCAACCATTGGGTGGAGCAAGAGGGCAAGCAACCGAAATTGAAATCTCCGCCCGTAGGATTCTAAAACTACGTGAGCACGTTAACCAAATCATTTCCGAACGAACCGGTCAACCCGTCGATAAAATCGTCAGAGACACCGACCGCGACTACTTTATGAGCGCCCAAGAAGCCCTAGAATACGGCATCATCGACAAAATCATTAGCCGAAAACCATAAACCCTTCACCACTTAAAAGCATGTGTTTTTTTAAAAGCACTAAAGCCCTTTAGCGCTTTAATAAATTTGGGGACAGTCCCTACATGCTTTAAAGTGCTAAAGGGTTTTTGTTTAGTATTATTTTTTTATTGTGGAATGATATGGGTAAAAGGGTTAAGGGGGATAAGGATGTCTAATTTCTGCCCTGTTCTATGGCCAGAGGATCCTACACCGGATGGTCAAAATGACTGTATGGAATGTGGTTTATACAAGCACGGTTCGCGCATGATTTGGGGAGAAGGTAACCCGAAAGCATCTATACTGGTTCTTCTTGATAATCCAGGTGCACGCGAAAACCGAGAGGGGAATCCATTTGTCTGTGGGACTAGACAAGCATTGCAAGAAGCTGCCTATCTGGTGGGGTTATCAGTAGAAGACTTATATATTACTTATATTTTAAAAAGAAGACCTGTGCGTGCTTACGATAAAGATCAGGTACGGCAAACTTGCATGGTGCACCTGGAACTACAGCTTCAAACCATGCAGCCTGAGTTGGTCTTATGCTTAGGAAATGTAGCTGTACAAGCATTTTTTCATAACCCGGAAGCTGAAGTGAAGGAATTGCGAGGATTCATCCATCAAGTTCAAGGTTTTCCAACAGCCGTTGCCTATCATCCATTAGCGGTTAGAAGGCGACCAAATCTTTGGAACCTATTTTTGGAGGATTGGCAATTGGTCGCAAATAAAGTTAGCCAATCATTACCTACCAAACTAACTGGAGGAGGTTAAATATGGGTATTGCCGAACTTTCTATTCGAATTTTATTAGCATTTTTAGTTTTATTTACCTTAACCAGAATGATGGGGAGAAAGGAAATTAGTCAGCTAACATTTTTTAACTTTGTTTCAGCGATTGCAATCGGAACAATAGGTGGTGCGATTGTAACAGATTCAGCCTTGAGTATTCGAAATGGAGTATTGGGGTTAATTGGTTGGTCCATTTTAACCATTGCAATGGGATTATTAGATATTAAATCCAAACAGGCCAGAAAAGTAATTGAAGGTGAGCCGGTGATTGTTGTAAAGAAAGGTAAGATTATGGAGGACCAACTTCGAAAGCAACGTTTAGATATGGACGAATTACGAGCTATGCTTCGAAAAAAAGAGGTTTTTTCATTAGACGAGGTTGAATACGCCATTTTTGAAACAGATGGAACTTTATCTGTTATGAAAAAAGAGGAAAAGCAACCAGTAACTAAAAAAGATTTAAATATACCTCAAAAATCAGGTAGCATCGACCCAATTGTAACCCAGGTCGTTTCCGATGGAATCATATTAAATCATCATCTTGCCAATCTTAACTTGGGGCCAAAATGGCTCGAACAAAAACTAAAGGAAGCAGGTGTGGAGTCGGTAGCAGATGTCTTTTATGCAGAAATCCAACCAGATGGAAAACTATATATTGATAAGCGGAACGACCTTTTACATTAAAATAACGCTCAGTCCAATCTGAGCGTTATTAGTTCCTCCAATATTTTCAGTTGAGCATTTCCGATAAAGTATGGACTGGTTTTAACAGTAGAAAATGCACTTTCGATTAAGAATTTTCGATGATTTTTTGTCTCTAGTAATTCTTCTAACATAAAGTCTAACAACTCTTGATACTTGGCTTCATCTACTGTATTTGTTAGCGAACTTTTTAATTCTGTTATACAATGGGTAAGTTTCTTTTGATACTCTTGGCAGTTCTGTTTTTTGTTTGGAATCCATTGATCTAAGAAGTTATTCGGAATCAACGGAGATTCCGTCCCCTCAAATCCATCTACCATTTTTACGATCCTATTTATACTATACCGAATCACTCGTTCAAGATTAAAATGGGATTGGTTTGCCATATGAAAAAATTTCATATTTTCGCGGAGGATTCCCATAAACATGATCGCGCAATCAAGTAGAAACGCTTGTTTTTTCTCGCCAAATATGTCTAAGAACCGTTCGTATAACCAGTAAATGTTCCGCATTCGACCTGTTTCCATAAATTGTTTAAGTTCTTTATCGTTGGATGAAAGAACCTCTTCAAACAACGAAATCATTTTATTTTCGCGGTTGGTATTCATTTGTAAAATGATCTGCTTAATAAAGACCTCTATATCGGAACGATCCTCTCCAATTAATAGTTCATTGCGTTTTATCTCCAACTCTTGGTAGGTAGATTTAAATATCGCAATTAATAATTCGTTTTTTGAGGAAAAGTAATTATAAAATGTTCCTTTCGATATCCCGCTTACGTCGAGGATATCTTGAATGGAGGTCGATTGAAACCCTTTTTCAATGAAAAGTTTATGGGCTATTTGAACAACGTTTTGTTTACGATTTATCATGAAAATCACCTATGAAAAGAATTATACTATCAGTATAAGTTAATATTACATAATAACACCATATTTAACAAACCTCAAATTTTCCGCTAAACTTTTTTATTGCAAAAGTTGAACTATCGGTATAATATAGGTAAGTATGAAAAAGGGGTATAAAAAATTGAACAATAGGTTTAAAGGAGGAATACGATGGATCAAACGATGAAAAAGACCACCTCACGTCCGCCATATGGAATTATATCTATTTTAATGATTGGTGCCTTTATAACGTTTTTAAACAATACGTTATTAAATATTGCCTTACCATCCATTATGAGTGACTTGAAAATTGATGCTTCAACCGTTCAGTGGCTGACAACTGGCTTTATGTTAGTTAACGGAGTATTGATTCCAACGACAGCATTTTTAATACAGAAATATTCAGTTCGCGCCTTATTTTTAGCGGCAATGGGGCTATTTACTGTCGGTACTATTTTAGCAGGTGTTGCCCATATATTCCCGGTTCTATTAGCAGGTCGGATGATCCAGGCTGCGGGTTCGGCCATTATGATGCCACTGCTAATGAATGTAATGTTAGTCAGCTTTCCTGTAGAAAAAAGAGGAGCAGCGATGGGAGTGTTTGGTTTAATTTTAATGGGGGCTCCTGCCATTGGGCCAACACTATCAGGTTGGATTGTAGAACACTATGATTGGCGAATGCTGTTCCATTTTATTACACCAATTGCCATTATTGTCTTATTGATTGGTTTCTTCTTATTAAAAGATAAAAAGGAAAAAGTAGATATTCGTCTAGATTTTGGCTCAGTTTTATTATCAAGCTTAGCTTTTGCAGGACTTTTGTATGGATTTAGTTCTGCGGGTAAAAAAGGCTGGGATAGTCCGGAAGTTTATGGAACATTAATCATTGGAGCGATTGCTTTAGTTGTGTTTATTGTACTTCAATTAAAGCAGGATAAACCGATGCTTAACTTTAAGATTTTCAAATACCCAATGTACGCCTTATCGATTACCATTTCGATGATTGTTACAATGGCTTTGTTCTCCGGTATGATTTTGATGCCGATTTATGTGCAAACCCTACGTGGTATTTCACCTATGGATGCAGGGTTGTTGATGCTTCCAGGGGCAATTGTAATGGCCTTAATGTCACCTATTACAGGAAAATTATTTGACAAATTTGGAGGTCGTGTCTTAGCTATCATCGGTTTAGCCATCCTGACAATCACAAGTTTTTATTTCAGTAAATTAACTCTTGAAACAACTTATACTCAATTGATTGTTCTGTACACAATTCGTATGTTTGGAATGTCAATGGTTAACATGCCAGTTACTACTAATGGTTTAAATCAATTGCCTAAACGTTTCTATCCACATGGTACTGCAATGAACAATACCTTACAGCAGGTGTCTGGTGCAATTGGAACAGCCTTGCTAGTAACGGTCATGACTAACCGTGCTAAAACGCATGCAACAGAACTTGGCGAAGCGGCGATGAAAAAGTTCACATCACCACCATCTGCTGAGGCACTTGCACAAATGAAACAGCAAGTCATGGCTCAAGGGATGCTTGAAGGAATCAATGACGCCTTCTTTGTTACCGTATTTATTTCGGCAGTGGCGCTAGTGCTCGCATTCTTCATCAAACGTGCTAAACCAGCAGAAGAGCCGAATCAAGAAAAACCAGCCATACAAGTTCAACCAAAAGTAGCCGAAAACTAAAAAACACTTTAACACTTTAAAGCGTGTGGGGACAGTCCCCACACGCTTTAATGCGTTAAAGTGTATGTGTATTATACCATTTTTTCAAGTTGGATTCGTTTGTTTAATGCATATATAATTGGTGCACCGATGATCATAACGACGAATTCACCAATCGCCGTTGTGAGCCAGCCCATATAGAAAGGCACACCAAAGGCTAAATGAAGCTCAATGGCAATTAAGAACATCGTAAAGGTAAATACTAGAGTATTTACAATCATGCGCCACCAAATGTTTGCAATGTACTTGCAGCATACAATCGTAATCAATAAAGCAATAATAGATTGACCGACACCGAAAATTAAATCATAGGCCTTCATCGGTGAGAAAAATAGATTGGTTAAAAAGACGCCAAGGACAATTCCATAGATGTATTTCTTATTAAAGACAACCAAATGGTTGAACATCTCGGAAATACGGAATTGGACTTGTGAAAAAGCCAAGGGTTGAATAAGAAATGACACAGCAATATACAAAGCTGCAACAATTCCATTTCCAACAAGTGTTTTAATATTCATTTTTCATCTCTCCTAGTTTTTTATCGTGGGATGGTTACGAACCACGTCATACACTCAGATTCATAATTTTATAGGCAAATAGCTATTAGGTCAACAACTTTCTCAAAAGCCCAAAAATAAAAAGGAAAAAACAAATATATACAGAATATTAAATATAATCAAAAAATACACTTTAACACTTTAATGTGTGTGGGGACAGTCCCCACATGCGTTAAAGCGTTAAAGTGGAGAAGGGGTGTTGGGTATGGCTGATTTGTTTCCAATTGAGGCTGTAAGAGAGAAGTTTCCTGCTTTGAACAAGGTGGATGGTGAAGGAAAGCCAATTGTGTTTTTTGATGGTCCAGGTGGGACCCAGATGGCAGAACCTGCTTTAGAAGCTATGACAGGTTATATCCGTAATGGGATGGCCAATCTTCACGGCACGTTCCAAACAAGTGTTGCAACAGACTCTTTATTAGAAGAGGCTCGTCTAGCCGTTTCAGATTTGCTTGGTTGCAAGCAGAATGAGGTAGCTTTCGGAGCCAATATGACCACTTTGGCTTTTGCCATTGCTCGTAGTTTATCGTCCTTTATTGTGGAAGGCGATGAAATCGTCGTAACTGAGCTAGATCATAGAGCCAATGTTGATCCATGGGTCACATTAGCAAAAGATAAAGGTGCAGTGGTAAAGTTTATTAAACTTGATCCGGAAACCTTTCAATTAAAGCTGGATGAATTAGATCAAATTATTACTCCTAAAACAAAACTAGTCGCAGTTGGAATGTCTTCCAATGTAACCGGAACAGTAACAGATGTAAAATCTGTTGTTCAAAAAGCTAAACAACACCATGCACTGGTTGCGATTGATGCTGTTCATGCTGCTCCACATTTACCAATTGATTTTCAAAACATTGGTTGTGATATTCTACTATGCTCTGCCTATAAATTTTTCGGCCCACACGTGGGTATAGCTGTCATCACGGAGTCTCTTTTTGAAAAACTACCAGTTTATAAGCTTCAAACAGCTCCTGGAGAGATTCCTTTTAAATTAGAGACGGGCACACAAAACCACGAAGGAATTGCCGGCATAATTGGCGCCATTAACTTTATTGAGGAATTAGGAACTGGACATTCCCGGCGTGAAAAAATTCTTTCCGGAATGCAAGCAATCGAGGAATATGAAAATGAACTGGCTAGTGAAATCGATCGTTTCTTAACAGAAATACCAAATCTTAAACTTTTCAGGTCTCCTTCAGGTCGAAAAACACCTACATTTGCGTTCACAATCGAAAATCATCACTCAAGGGACGTTACAGACTGGCTAACCAAACAATTTAATTTGTGTGTGGCAGATGGAGATTTTTACGCTTCCACAATGGCAGAAATTTTACAAGTGCATCCAGTAGGAGGCTGGATTCGAATTGGTCTTGCTCCATATAATAAGTTAGAGGAAATTCAATTATTTAAAAAAGCGATTCAAACTTATCTTGGGTTGCCATTAAAGGATAAAAACTTTATCAATCAACTATAATCACCATAAACAGACGTAAGCCAGCGATGGTTTATGTCTTTTTTTGTCGAAAAAATATCTTTAAGTGTTGACATCTACTTAAATAAGCATTATTATTTATCTTGAAATTGAGATATTCAAATTAAAGGTAAAGTACAAGCATGGAGGTGGCTGTAATGGGTTTTTTCGATAAATTATTTGGAAATGTACAAAAGGAGGAAGAAACAATGACTAACCAAAAATTAAAAATTGGAATCATTTTAGGAAGCACACGTCAAGGTCGAGTAAGTCCACAAGTTGGGGAATGGGTAAAAAGTATTGCCGATAAACGAAATGATGCTGAATATGAAATTGTTGACATTGCCGATTATCAATTACCATTTTTAGGTGAAGGTACTGGTCAAGAAGAAGGAATTGCCGCTTGGAATGAAAAGCTTGCTAATTTAGATGGATTTGTATTTATTGTACAAGAATACAACCATAGTATTACTGGGGCATTAAAAAATGCACTTGATTTAGCTCGTGAACCATGGAACAACAAAGCTGCAGGTATTGTGAGCTACGGTTCCACAGGAGGTGCTCGTGCGGCTGAACATTTACGTGGAATCATGGGAGAATTAATGATTGCCGACGTTCGGGTTCATCCTACACTTTCATTATTTACAGACTTTGAAAATGGATCAGTGTTCAAGCCAGCTGATTTACATTTAACGAATGTTAATGCAATGCTTGATCAAGTACTTACTTGGAGTGCAGCTTTAAAAACAATTCGATAAACTTTAGCAGGAGGGGATAATATTCCCCTCCTTTCACATTGGTATGTTAAAATAGTTTAGGCTTAATCTATACATAATAATAACAGTAGAGTTAATTCATGTTTCTGTAGGTGATCTAATGAAAATTGAGACAGATGTTTGTATTGTTGGTGGTGGCCCCGGTGGCGCCTTACTAGCATATATTTTAGCGAAAAATAATATTTCAACTGTCCTTTTAGAGCGTCATGAAAAAATTGATAAAGAATTTAGAGGCGAGCATCTAAATGAAGAAGGCGAACAAATTTTAAAGCGTTACGGCCTTTATGAAAAAATCGAACAATATGGCCTACTACTTATGGAGAGAGTAGAGTATTGGGATCAAGGACATGTGATTAAAACAATCATTCCACAATCCGGTAAAAGACATGTAGGTATCCATGTACCGCAAAATCATCTCCTTCGAGTTATTTACGATGAATTGCAACAATTGGAAACGAACCGAACACTATTAGGGACAACGGTTACCGAATTAGTTCAGGATGATCAAGGACGGTATATTGGGGTAAAAGCCAATCGGAATGGAGAAACCATAACCATCCGTAGTTCAGCTATTGTCGGGGCCGATGGTCGATTTTCAACAGTGCGCAGGTTAGCACAAATACCAACAACTATGATTAAACACGGTTACGATTTGCTTTGGGCGAAAATCCCTAGTCCTCGCGGATGGGAACCCACAATAAAATTAGCGTTGGTTGATGAAAAACAATTAGCTATTTTTACGCAATTCGGCGGATTTATTCAAATCGGTTGGGGGATAGAAGAGGATTCTTATTCCAAATTAAAGAGTCAATCATTCGAACCGTTTATTTCCCGGCTTAGTGCCGCTTTTCCCGAATTAAAAGAAACAGTTAAACAACATATTACTGCTTGTAAAGATTTCGTTGTATTAAAGGTCCAAAGCTGTCGCTGTGAGACATGGGTCAAGGAGGGGCTAGTTATCATGGGAGATGCCGCGCACACCATGAGTCCAACAGGTGCTATTGGGATTAACAGTGCATTAATAGATGCCGACACCTTGGCAAGTGTCATTACAGAATCTGTAAATACAAAAGATTTCAGTCTTCAACAACTTAAAAGATTTGAGCACTCTCGCCGCCAAGTGGTCGAAAAACAACAACAAGAACAAATGCAACGTGAAGCCACCTACCAAGAAAACTTCATCACCGCATTCACACACTAAATCACCAAAAACCCTTTAGTGCTTTAAAAAACTTGGGGACAGTCCCCACATGCTTTAAAGCGCTAAAGGGTTTTTCTATTGGTTTAGTATTTTTCGATTTGTTCGGCTAGGTAGATGCTGAGTTGGCGCCGGTTTTTTCGGAGTTGCATGCGATCAGTCGCGCTTTCAAATAGATATTTTTCTTCTTCGGTTTCCGGATAGACCTCTGGAACGCGTTTTGGTCTTCCTTTTTCATCCAATGAAACAAACGTGATGAAACTTGTGGCCGCCACCTTGCTATCTCCAGTAATAAGATGTTCAGCAATAACTTTCACAAAAACCTCCATGGAACTATTCCCCGTATAGGTAACAAATGATTCCAAATGAATGGCGTCCGTTGGACGGATGGGATGTAGGAAATCGACCGAGTCCATCGAAGCCGTCACTATGCTCGCCCGGCAATGCTTCTGTGCAGAAATCGAAGCGACCACATCGATATAGGACATTAATTTCCCCCCAAACAAAGTTTGATGGTTATTTGTATCAGGAGGTAAAACTCGATTGGTTTGAAGAACCCGTGAATCTCGACATGGCTTACGTTCTAAGTTGTTTGTCATAACTATTTTTCTCCTTTATCTATCGATTCTCCCATTTTAGCCGAAAATTTCATGTAATGTAAATAATCGACGGAATTATTACAGTTTGTCATTTTATTGTAATATTTCCTTGCTCTCTTAAATATATTTATTTACTAGCTTAGACTCGGTATCTTGACTTCCAATTTGAAACAAGAAGATACCAATTTACGAGAAAGAAAAGGGGGTATGCACGTTTCAATACTCATTATCGGAAAATTCGAATTTTCAACAAAAATCAGGAGGTTTCATAATGAAAAAAAGATTCCATATCTTTTTGTCGGCATTTTTTGCCATGATGCTCGTTTTAGCCGGCTGTACAACAACTGGTGAAAAAGCAGACCCAGGCAAGAAAGATGACCCCAAAAACGAAGAAACACCAGTAGCGAAAAAGATTCTACGCACCAATAACCATTCTGAACCAGGCGCACTACATCCAGGTCTAGCACAAGGAACACACGATTCATGGGTCATTGATCATGTGTTTGAAGGATTAACTACAAAGTCTCAAGACGGAACCATCCAACCCGGAATGGCTCTAACTTGGGATACAAGTGAAGATGGCTTAACATGGACCTTCCATTTACGCGATGGTATTAAATGGTCAAACGGCGATCCTGTTACAGCTGCTGACTTTGAATATGCTTGGAAATTTGCCCTAGATCCGAACTCAGCCTCTCAATATGCCTATCAGTTGTATTATCTAGAAGGTGGTCAAGCCTATAACGAAATTGGTGCAGACGTGCTAAAAGAATATGCGAAGGCAGTCGAAAAGGCTGAAGAAGATGGCACTGAACCTCCAGAAAAGCCGGTTATCCCTGAAAGTGATCTTCAACCTGCTCGTGATAAGGTTGGTGTTAAGGCACTAGACGAAAAAACACTTGAGGTTAAACTAGCAACAGCAACGCCATATTTCCTAGATTTAACCTCGTTCTATACGTATTATCCTATTAATAAAAAGGTAGCTGAAAGCAACCCAGACTGGTTCAAGGACGCTGCTTCTTTTGTCTCAAATGGCGCGTTCAAATTAAAAGAGTGGAAGAATAAAGAAAGTATTACATTAGCCAAAAGTGAAAACTATTATGATGCAGCTAAGGTCAACTTAGATGAAGTATTATTATACATCATCGAAGATAACAACACGGCATGGCAAATGTACCAAACAGGAGAAATCGATTTATTGGATAATCTTCCTACAGAAGTTACCGGTAAGTTAATTGCTGAAAATGCCCCAGACTTCCATAATGCGGCAGAGCTTTCTACTTACTATTACAACTTAAATTCAAAGGTAAAGCCGTTTAACAATGCGAAAATACGCAAAGCATTAGGTATGGCAATTGATCGCCAAACCCTAGTGGAACACGTTGCGCAAGGTGGACAGATGCCGGCGTTTGGGGTAGTTCCTCCGGGTATGCCTGATGTGAGCGGGGACTTTAGAGAAAACGCAGGGGCCTTATTTGAAGAAAATGCGGAAGAAGCTAAAAAGCTTCTTGCTGAAGGTTTAGCGGAAGAAGGAATGAAAGAATTCCCTAAAGTAACCCTTCTTTATAACACACACGAACTTCACAAAGTTGTAGCAGAAGCCATTCAAGAAATGTGGCGTAAAAACCTTGGCATCGAAAACCTTACTCTAGAAAACGTAGAATTCCAAGTAAAACTTGACCGCGAACAATCAGGAAATTATATGATTAGCCGCGCAGGTTGGATTGGGGATTATGTTGATCCAATGACGTATCTAGACCTATGGCTAACCGATGGACCATACAACGACGCCAACTATAGCAATCCTGAATACGATGCATTGGTCAATTCGGCAAAGACAACGATGGATGTCAATGCTCGTATGGATGCAATGCATAAAGCGGAGCAGATTTTAATGGACGACATGGCGATTATTCCAATCTATTACTATACTAGACCGCATGTCTATAAAGAAAATGTCACAGGAATTTACACGTTAATTAACCGCCAGCCGTCCTTTAAATATGCGGATATTAAGAATTAATTAAATCTAACGAGAGATTTGGGTATGCTAGCCATTAGCATACCCAATCTTGTAAAAAGAGGGATTTTCATGCTCAAATTTATCGTTAAACGGATCCTGATGGCGATTGTGACGATCTGGGCAACTGTTACGATTACCTTTATTATCATGCACAGTATTCCAGGGGATCCATTTGCAAGAGAAGGGACAATGCCGGAAGCCGTCTATCAAAATCTTCGCTCGTTCTATAATTTAGATGAACCGCTTCATGTCCAATATTTACTGTATTTAAAACAAATTGCCCAATTTGATTTTGGACCGTCCTTAAAATCTTCTACCTTAACAGTAAACGATTATATTAACAAAGGTTTCCCCGTATCGGCACAATTAGGCATTCAAGCACTGCTAGTAGCCGTTTTCTTTGGCTTAATCCTTGGTGTCATTGCTGCGATGAATCGAAATAAATGGCCCGATTATTTCGCTATGGTTTTGGCGATTATCGGTATTAGTGTCCCAAGCTTTATTTTAGCCACCTTTCTAATTAATTTCTTAGCAGTAGAATGGCGGCTATTCCCAGTTGCCACCTGGCAAACACCAAAGCATACAGTTCTACCAACCCTTAGTTTAGCGATGTTGCCAATGGCTTTCATTGCGAGACTGATGCGTTCCAGTATGCTCGAAGTGTTGAATCAAGATTATATGATTACCGCTAAGGCGAAAGGACTAAGTAAAGGCTTTATTCTTGTAAAATATGGTCTCAAAAATGCGATTTTACCAGTCGTTACCGTCTTGGGAATTATCGCAGCCAATTTAGTAACAGGAAGCTTTATAGTTGAAATGATTTTTGGAGTTCCGGGAATTGGGGAAATGTTTGTAAAGGGAATCTTTAACCGTGACTATCCAGTCATCCTCGGCTCTACGATTGTTTATAGTGTCGTTTTAATCATTTTAATTTTAATTGTTGATATTGCTTACACCTGGATTGATCCAAGAATTAAAGTGACGGGGGAGAAAAACTAATGTCTAAAAATATCCAATTAACGGAAGAAATGTTTACCCCTGTCGATGATAACTTTAAAGATGCCGAAAAAATCGCCAAACCTAATATTTCTTATTGGGGCGATGTTTGGCGTCGGTTAAAAGAAAATAAATTAGCCATGCTTGGATTCATTATCATCATCATCTTAGCAGTAATGGCGATTATTGGTCCTTACTTGAGCGGCTATACCTATTACGAGCAAGACTTTACTCGCAAAAACTTACGTCCTAACGCGGAGCATTGGTTTGGGACCGACACCTCCGGGCGCGATATTTTTACAAGAGCATGGTTCGGAGCAAGGATTTCCTTATTTATCGGACTGATGGCCGCCCTGATTGATTTTGTTGTCGGCATAATCTACGGTGGAGTTTCGGCCATTAAAGGCGGTAAGGTCGATAATTTTATGATGAGATTAGCGGAAGTATTATTCTCCATTCCGTATTTACTAATGGTCATCCTCATGATGATCGTTTTAGAACGTGGAATGTGGCCAATTATAGTTGCGATGACAATCACAGGCTGGATCCCGATGGCAAGGCTTATTCGCGGACAGGTTTTACAATTAAAGGAATATGATTATGTCCATGCTGCAAACGCAATGGGAGCACCGTTGAGCTGGACCCTTCGTAAACACCTTATTCCGAATACAATGGGGCCGATATTAGTTAACGTGACCTTAACGGTTCCGACAGCGATTTTTGCGGAGGCCACCTTAAGTTTTCTTGGCCTTGGTATTCCAGCACCTGAAGCAAGTTGGGGCACAATGGCAAGCGATTCATTAAGCAGTATTTTGGTAGGAAATTTCTATCAGCTTGCAATTCCAGCCTTGTTAATCTCGGTGACGATGTTTGCCTTTAACGTTTTTGGTGACGGGTTACGAGATGCCCTCGATCCAAAACTACGAAAATAGCAGGAGGTGATCATGATGGAAAAACTTTTACAAGTAGAAAACCTGCACGTCACCTTTAAAACATATGGTGGAGAGGTGCAGGCGGTTAGAGGTGTGAATTTTTCAATCAAAAAAGGAGAAGCCGTCGCCATCGTAGGCGAATCAGGCTGTGGAAAAAGTGTGACTGCCAAATCAATCATGAAGCTGTTAGCAGAACCTCCTGCCTATTACAAGGAAGGAAAAATTCTCTTTCATGGCAAGGACCTACTCACACAAAGTGAACACGAAATGAAAAAAATTCGTGGCCATAAAATCAGTATGATTTTTCAGGACCCGATGTCCTCACTAAATCCGACAAGTAAAATTGGAGACCAATTAATCGAGGGTCTAGTGAAACATAAACGATTACCAAGAGCTATGGCGTTTCAGCATGCCATTAAGATTTTAGAGCGGGTAGGCATCCCTAATGCAAAAACACGTCTCAAGCACTACCCTCATGAGTTTTCCGGTGGGATGAGGCAAAGGGTCATGATTGCCATGGCGCTCGCTTGTGATCCCGAGCTGATTATTGCCGATGAACCAACAACGGCTCTTGATGTGACGATTCAAGCGCAAATCTTAACCTTAATGAAGCGTCTCCAAAAAGAAACAGACACCTCGATCATATTAATCACCCATGACCTCGGAGTTGTTGCTGAAGTATGCGATAAAGTGATTGTTATGTATGCAGGGGAGGTTGTTGAAACAGGTACGGTCGAAGAGATTTTTAAACATCCAACCCATCCTTATACAAGGGGATTAATGAAGTCTGTACCGCGTTTGGATATGAATCGGAAGGAAAAATTATATTCAATAATCGGTAGTCCGCCTGACTTATTGGACCCTCCAAAAGGCTGCTCGTTTTTTCCTCGCTGCGAATTCGCCATGAAGGTCTGCCGGGACAACCACCCAGACCTTGAACCAATTAGCGGAAAGCAGCAGGCTGCCTGCTGGCTCCACCATCCATTGGCACAGGCTGCAGTAACGAAGGCAAAGGGGGAATAGACTTTTATGACAGTCAACCAAACAGAAGAACCACTCATTAAAATCAAAAAATTAAAAAAATATTATCGAGTAGGCGGTCGTTCACTCAAAGCCGTTAATGATATTAGTCTAGACATTTACCCTGGGGAAACCATTGGACTTGTTGGCGAAAGCGGCTGTGGAAAATCAACCGCAGGAAAAACCATTATTCGAATGCATAAAGCAACTTCAGGTGAGGTCCTTTTTAATGGTGTAAATATTTTCAAATTAAAAGGAAAGTCAATGATTAAATACAAGAAAGATATGCAAATCATCTTTCAAGACCCCTATTCATCATTAAATCCACGAATGACCGTAGAGGACCTAATTGGAGAACCACTTGATATCCACAAGCTTGCAAGAGGGAAGGAGAGACGGGAACGAATTATCGAACTTTTAGAGTTGGTCGGACTAAATCGAGAACATATTAGCCGGTTCCCACACGAGTTTAGCGGGGGACAACGCCAACGAATCGGCATTGCCAGAGCACTAGCCTTAAACCCTAAATTCATTGTCTGTGACGAACCGATATCTGCTCTTGATGTTTCTATCCAAGCTCAGGTCGTTAAT
This sequence comes from Pseudoneobacillus rhizolycopersici, assembly GCF_054786815.1. Taxonomy (NCBI): domain Bacteria; kingdom Bacillati; phylum Bacillota; class Bacilli; order Caryophanales; family Bacillaceae; genus Pseudoneobacillus; species Pseudoneobacillus rhizolycopersici. Next base: position 149,986 of record NZ_JBTOOE010000001.1, read on the forward strand.
CTGCTAAAGGACCTTCAACAAAAAATGGGTCTAACCTATTTATTTATTGCCCATGATTTGTCAATGGTTAAATATATTTCTGATCGGATTTTAGTCATGTATTTAGGAAATATGGTTGAATTAACGGATAGCGACTCCCTTTATAATGATCCGTTACATCCTTACACTCAAGCATTGTTATCGTCCGTCCCTCTCCCTGAGCCAAACTTAAAAAGGGAAAGAATCGTTCTTGAAGGTGAAGTTCCGAGTCCTCTTGACCCTCCAAGCGGTTGCGTATTTCGGACAAGATGTAGTAGGGCAATGGATATTTGTGCAAAGACTTCACCCGAGTGGAGTGAGGTGAAACCAGGCCATTTTACTGCCTGCCATTTATACAATGAGAATGCATCCCTGTCATGATTGGCAGGGATTTTTGGGATACTTGTAATAGTTATTCCATGTAAAAAACATACTAATGAAGAAGCTTTTACTTCGTTTAGGAGGCCCATTATGCTCGCAACCAACGCGGTTACTATGTTAAAAAATAAAATCCAATTAATTAGGTACCATAACAAAGCCATTTATTTAGTAGGACCAATCAAGTTACCAGTAAATCTTTATGGTGAAACGGAAATCTTTCAATGGTATTGCTGGCTTCATTGTGATGAAATTACGGACAAAATGGAACGGATAATTGAAAAATTATCATCAGCCAATTTAGCAGAAATGCAACAATCCAGCGTTTTAGTGTACGGTGATTTTGCCAATGCCGATAACGCACTCATTCGAATGCACAGTATCTGTCATACCGGTGATATTTTTGGCAGTAAGCGCTGTGACTGTGGCTTTCAACTCAAGCGCTCCATGAAAATGATCACAGAAAATGGGACAGGGGCACTCTTTTATTTAGCCAATCATGAAGGTAGGGGAATCGGTCTATTCAGTAAAGCGATGGCCTATGTCTTGCAGGAAGAGGGGTTAGACACCGTAGAAGCAAATCTCTCATTAGGCTTTGTGGATGACGCCCGTAATTATGATGATGCTATAGAGGTTTTGAAAAATCTACGAAACAAACCGGTTACATTAATCACCAACAACCCCAAAAAACTAGATGCTTTACAAAAAGCCGGTTTAAATGTGTCAGGTCGTGAGCCACTTTGGGGTGATGTTTCCAAATATAATGAAAAATACCTACAGACGAAAATACATCGTTCCGGTCATTTTGAAGGGGAACAATCTGACGAAAGAGTCTAGAGAACCATCAATCTCGATTGATGGTTCTCTTTTTTCGTTAAAAATTGACTAACTATTCAATTATTTACATAATATGGAGTAGATAGATATATGATTAAAAGGGGAGAAACAGGTGAGGATCAAAAAAGGTTACATCATTATTGGAATTGTGTTAGTAGTAGCGTTTATTGTTGGCGTGATAAACGAAGATCGGTTCAAAAAAGAACAAGTCAGTTTATTTACTGAGAAAAATGTCTATGAGACAAAAATAACGGAAAGTTGGAATGTGTTTAAAAAAGAACAAGAAATTTCCAAGGATGCTAGGTTAGATTCTTTCTCAATGATTTTAAGTCCAAATGGCGATTTTGCTAATATCAAACTTAAAACGATTGAACCTAGAGGAAAAAAATATAATGTTCTTAATTTCAAAGAGTGTATTTCTTGTCCAGGTCAACAAGCAAATGAAAAAAGTTTATGGAATGACCCGGCTATCGAAGTACCTAAGTTTTCAAAAATGATGCCGGTGGACCAATTTTTCACCATACTTGACAAACTCAAAACACAAAAAGTTTTTACAAATGAAAAAGATAATGCCTTATTCTTAGTTCGATCCAGACTTTGGAGTGATGAAATCAAACATCCAGGGAAATACCTGCGCTGGGATGGAACTCAATTAACGTCCATTGAATCGACAACGGAGCAAAATCCTTTACAAGGCTATATTTTACAAGTTGTTCGAAACAATGATTGGAAGGATTTTATTTCTGATGAAAATACGATTAACATTATCATAGGAGAATAGAAATAACAAAGGCTACGGACACCGTAGCCTTTTCGTTTATTTCGAGAATTTATTTTTCGAATATTCAATTATTTCTCGGGAAAGCGCATAATTAGACAATTCCCGTATGAACATTGTCGGATTGTGTTATATGTTATATGTATTTGTTAATAATCAAAATAGTTGTGATACCATAACCTATAGTGTAAATTAGAATTAACGATTTGTTAATTAAAAACAAAGGGGGTCTCCATTTGATTCCAGATTTACATCAACAAAAGCCCCAAAAATATCGAACACCTGACGGCTATACGAGTGACATTGCGATTTTCACTATTATTTCCGAAAAATCCGAAGTTTATAAACCGCCTAGAAAAACGTTAAAGCTCATGTTAATACAACGTGCTGAGAAAAATGCCGAAGGAGAACCAAACATTGAAGGAGGAAAATGGGCATTACCTGGAGGCTTTATTCAACCAAATGAAACCGCCATCGAAGCAGCAAAACGCGAACTGGAGGAAGAAACAGCTGTAACGGGTGTGCATATTAAGCATTTTGGAGTGTATGATCAGCCAGGAAGGGACTTCCGTGGCTGGATTATTTCAAATGCACATTATGCTATTGTTGCAGAAAATGATCTTCTACAAAGAAAAGCAGCAGACGATGCCACCTGTGTTGAGCTTTTTTCCATCGAAGAAGTTCAGCGACTAGATTTAGCATTTGACCATCGACAAATTATTGAAGATGCACTTTGGTTTATTCGAAAGGACATGGCTTTAACGACCATAGCTAAAAAATTCTTACCTGAAGAATTTGTCCTCTCAGAGCTTCAAGGTGTCCTGCTAACCGTTTTGGATGATCCATCTATCAAATTGGATGCTGCCTTTTTTCGAAAGGCACCGACTCTACCATTTATCGAAAAAGTCTTTGAAAACGGTAAAGCGAAAAAATCCAATCTGTATTCAAAAACTCCGGCACAGCTTTATCGATTTAATGAGTACCAACCATTTGTATCCGTTTATCAGGGAAGATTTTAAACTGTTTGATTAACAATTAACCAATTATTAATCGGGAGTGAGGAAAAATGAAAGCATTCATTAATATTGATTACACGTATGATTTTGTTGCTGATGACGGAGCACTCACCTGTGGGAAACCCGGTCAGGAAATTGAAAATGAAATTGTGAAGCTTACGGAAGAATTTATTGAAAATGGAGATTTCACTGTTTTTGCGATTGACTTTCATATTAAAGGCGATGAACGTCACCCTGAAACGAAGCTCTTCCCGCCACATAATATTAAGGGAACAAGTGGCCGGAAGCTATTTGGACGTCTGCAAGATGTCTACGAAAGTAATAAGGATAAAGAAAATGTGCACTATATGGATAAAACAAGATATAGCGCCTTTGCCGGAACCGACCTCGAAATTAAATTGCGTGAACGAGGAATTACGGAAGTCCATTTAGTCGGTGTTTGTACGGATATTTGTGTCCTTCATACGGCCGTTGATGCCTATAATCGTGGTTTTCAAATCGTCATTCACGAAAAGGCAGTAGCAAGTTTCAACCAAGCTGGACATGATTGGGCCCTTGGACATTTTAAAGACTGCCTAAATGCGACAATAAAATAACTCCCATTTGGAGGTACTACTATAATGAGAAAATCTTATCCAGACGATAGTTATACCCTGCATACCGATGCCTATCAAATCAATATGGTTGAAACGTACTGGCATGATGGCATTCATAATAAAAAAGCCGTATTTGAACTTTATTTTCGCAAGCTACCATTTGGCAATGGCTATGGAATTTTTGCCGGGCTGGAGCGTGTAATTGAATATATAAAGGGATTTCGTTTCACAGATAGCGATATCGAATATCTACGAGATGAAGTTGGTTATGAGGAAGAGTTCCTTGACTATTTAAAAGGACTTAAGTTTACTGGTAAAATTAGGTCGATGAGAGAAGGGGAATTGGTATTTGGCAATGAACCGATTTTACAAGTAGATTCAACTTTGGCAGAAGCACAGCTTGTTGAGACTGCCCTGCTTAATATTATCAATTACCAAACACTAGTAGCGACGAAAGCATCCCGTATTAAGCAGATCATTGGTGACGCGGATGCCATGGAATTCGGGACCCGCCGTGCCCATGAAATGGATGCCGCAATATGGGGAACTAGAGCTGCTTATATAGCTGGATTTACATCTACAAGTAATGTGCGCGCAGGTAAGCTCTTTGGCATTCCAGTGTCTGGAACCCATGCCCACTCTTTAATCCAAGCATATAATGATGACTATACAGCCATGAAGAAATATGCCGAAAGCTGTGTTCGCAGGAAAAATAAAGTCTTTATTCCGCTTGTTGATACGTATGACACTTTACGTCTAGGAGTCCCTGCCGCCATTCGAGTGGCAAAGGAATTTGAGGGACAAATCGAATTTACTGGAGTTCGCCTCGATAGTGGTGATATCGCTTATTTATCAAAAGAAACAAGAAAAATGTTAGATGAGGCCGGATATCCGGATGCAAAAATCGTAGCTTCTAATGATTTAGACGAATACACGATTATGAACCTTAGAGCCCAGGGAGCCCAAATAGATATATGGGGAGTTGGCACGAAATTAATCACTGCCTTTGACCAACCTGCCTTAGGGGCTGTTTATAAAATTGTTGCCATCGAAGACGAAAATGGGGAAATGATCGATACCATTAAAATATCAGGTAATCCTGAGAAGGTAACTACGCCAGGAATGAAAAGACTCTATCGCGTCATCAATATGGTTAATCAACGCTCTGAAGGGGATTATATTGCGCTAGCAAATGAACGTCCTAATGAAGAAGACCATTTAAAGATGTTCCATCCTGTCCATACCTATATTAGTAAGTTTGTCTCTAATTTTGAAGCCAGAGACCTTCACCATGACATATTTGTTGATGGTCAATTAGTCTATGATTTACCTGATATTCAAGAAATTCAACAGTTTTCCTTGAGTAACATGTCCGTTTTATGGGACGAATATAAGCGTTCATTAAATCCAGAAGAATACCCAGTAGATTTAAGCCAGAAATGTTGGGATAACAAAATGAACATCATTCAGAAGGTTAAAGAAAAAATCGCAGGGTCCAAGGAGATAGAAAAATGAATGAATTCCAAAAGGAAGTTATTGCGGCACTAAAAACAAAACCTTTAATCGACGTCAAAGCGGAAATCCGTCAAAGCGTTGATATGATGAAAAACTATTTAAAAAAGTATTCTTTTTTAGAATCAATGGTCCTTGGAATCTCAGGTGGACAAGATTCCACCTTATCCGGAAAACTTGCACAATTGGCTGTTAATGAATTGAATGATGAGATTGGATTAAAAAAATATAAGTTCATTGCCGTTCGTCTTCCCTATGGGACCCAAACCGACGAAGAAGATTGCCAGGATGCCATTCGGTTCATTCAGCCTGATGAGGTAGTAATAGTCAATATTAAAGATTCCGTCGATGCTAGCGTCGCTGCAGTTGAAAAAGGCATGGGTAAAAAGTTGACCGATTATTTAAAAGGTAACGTAAAGGCCCGTCATCGCATGGAAGTGCAGTATAGTATTGCTGGGGTAAATAAGGGTATTGTTTTGGGCACTGATCATTCTGCCGAAGCGATTACAGGTTTTTACACAAAGTTCGGTGATGGTGCCTCGGATATGGTACCGATTTTTCGTTTGAATAAGCGTCAAGGGAAGCTCCTATTAAAAGAATTAGGCTGCCCTGAGCATCTGTATTTAAAGGTTCCTACTGCTGATTTAGAGGATGATCGACCATCCTTACCGGATGAAGTAGCCTTAGGAGTAACATATGATGATATTGATGATTATTTAGAAGGAAAAGAAGTCAGCGAGCCAAGTAAATCTAAAATCGAAGAATGGTATCGTAAATCTGAACATAAACGTCAACCACCAATAAATGTATTTGATGAATGGTGGAAGTGATTGTATTTGAGGTAGTTAAAAATCAACGCGGTTTTTGATTTCCTAATGTCGATGAAGAGTGTTGCGTTTGGGAATCAAAGTGCTCTATTTGATTCCCAAACTTGTTGGGTTTTGTGAGTTTGGGAATCAAAACGCTAGCTTGATTTCCAAAGTTAATGATGCCTTGGGAGTTAGGGAATAACTCTACATATAAATAGGGGAGAAAATAGATGGAATTCGTCACAACAGACCAATGGGATGAACAGCTTTGGCTAATGGCAGAACCTATCTACAAAGAAGCGTTCCATGACGGGGCAAAATCAGAAAAAATTATCCGAAATATGTTTTCCAAAAAGCTCTGCTATCTACACGTCCTCAAACAAAACGAGGAGGTAATTGCCATGGCTTTAACCGGAAAAATCGAACAGCCCAAGTCACTGCTAATCGATTACATCGCTGTCAGCCAAAACAGACGTAGCCACGGCATCGGCAGTAGCCTTTTAGGCAAAATTAAGAACTGGGCAAAACTCGAACACAATCTCCAAGCTATCATCATCGAGGTAGAATCAGACCTAACATCTGAAAATCTAAAACGAATCGATTATTGGCAGCAGAACAATTTCCACCTTACCGAATATATTCACAAATACATTTGGGTACCTGAACCTTACTTAGCCATGTATTGCCTATTAGACCCCAATGCGAAACTAGCAACCAATGGTGAAACACTTTTCCGGTATATTACTCAATTTCATAAGGAGAGTTTCTCCAGAGACTAAAATAGGTCCTCATGCAAACAGCCTGGAGGACCTACTCCCAAATTACTCATAAAAAACAATCTCCTCCACATCTTTCATCCACTCAACCGCCTCTGAACCATCAGGATTCGCCTGCCACAAAGTCTTATCTTGATCAATGATCGACTTCCCCCTAAACCAAAGGATCTTATCAATCGCCCCCACATACCGAGGATGGTAATCTCCAAAGCCTTTCGGAGGTATAGTAATTTTATTCTGCATATTTTTCGCCAAATCAATCGAATAAAGTGACGGTAATGGATGTTTACTAAAATCATTTGACCATTCTCTTTCTTCAACCCTGGAACTTACCAACATTCTATCCGTTACCCAATCAAAATCCAAATCGGCATATTTGGTAGGGGTCAAGGTTCCTGAAGCAGGCATTTCCCGCACCTTTAAATCCTTATTCTTAAATCTAAATACAATCCGACCACCACCAGCGATATAAGCAATTGTATCAGAAGTAGGTGCCCACTTCGGTGAACCAATCTCTAAAATAATCTCATCCAACACCTCAAAATTCTTACCATCGCTTGATATCACACACACCATATTACTATCCATCGACCACGAAGCAGTGGGGGAGACGATAAACGAAATCCACTTCCCACTAGGTGAAAAGGTTAAACCATCGGCATACACAGCAATGATTTTCCGCTCACCATCCCCAATTTCTCTCGGTAGAGTAAAAAAATGATCAACTCCACCAAAAAAGATGATATCCTTAAAATTTTTCTTCAGCTTTTTCGTATACAGAATCGCGCTCGTCCAGCCGTCTGGTTGTAAATGCCCGCTCGTTGAAAGAAGAAATCCACTCCCATCAGGCAACCAAGTATAGTCGCTAACCCCAGTTGCGATGTTATAAAATCCCTCAAAAGTAGAGATATCCAGTATTCCACCATCCTTAAAGGCAACCATTTTTTTATTTGGCGCCCAAGAAGGGGCAATCCCATCGCGAAAAATTTTCTTTTTCTCACCGGTTTCAACATGATATGCCCAAATTTCAGCTTGGAGCTCTGTTTTTTGTAGATCAGAGGCGGCTTCCATTTGGTATAACAGCCATTTACCATCGTAGGACCACTTTGGGGAAGCAAAAACCCTTCCTGTTGTTGTTATTTGTTTCTTTTCACCATTAATAAGCGACCATAAATTTCCGTTCTTAATATAAGCTGCCTTCACTTTAGCAGGAGTGTCGGCCAAAGAATTTATTGGAAAAATAAAAACCAAACATAACACTAAAATGATAGTCCGAAACATCCATGTCACCTCCCATAATATCGTTCACCTAACAAGAATTATTTATTTTTCCTTAGTTTGGATATAATAACTAAACAATATGGAAGAAATCATCAGGAGGCTTTTCAGCATGAGAAGGATTAATCCAGGCTCCGTCGTTTCTTATATTCGGTATGGAAATATTAAAATTCCCAAAAGCATTCAATGTGAATGCCCGGCATGCCGTAAAACAACAGAGTTTAACCTTAATGCCAACTATCAAAATCGGAAGCATAGTTTGATTACAGAGTGTCATTGCCCATCTTGTAAAAAATCGGCTGTTTTCATCATTATGACGAATGATGTCATCGAGGAACAAGGTGAGCATGCAGATACCTATATTTATGATCACCAAGCTTCAAAACACCCAATTAATCAAATCGAAAATTTATCTAATATCCCCCAAGATTTGATTCGCGCCTATCGATCGGCATTAAATGTTCATCAATCTCGGGAAACATCGGCAACGGCCGTAATGTCGAAAAGGGTGATTGAAAGTATCCTCAAACATTTTCTTGTTGAAAAAAGTAAAGGTCAGCCATTATCCAAACAGTTAGACATTTTGCCAAATCATGTTGATTTAGCCAAGCCCATTCAATCACTTAGTCAATTACTAACAAACGATGGTTCACTTAGTCAAATGCTTGAACTTGAGGCGGAGATGGATTATGAAACAACCTCATTACTTATGGATTTGTTAGAGAACCTTATCGAGTACTTATTTGTCCTCCCAGGCAAGATAGAAGTAACCCATAAGAAAATCACAAATAACCTAATAAAATAAACAGATATAAACCAAATATAATAATGCTATCAATTAACTATGTATGTATTAGCTAATTGATAGCTATTTTTTTTGCGTTATTCGTCACAGATCTCGCTCCTTAATCGTTATGTTTTTGAAAACACATAAAAGGAGCGACGAGTATGGGGAAGCAAAAAAACATCATTATTGTAGGTGGCGGATATGCAGGAATCCATTTATTAACAGGTCTTAAAAAGCAATTAAAAGATCAAATAAATGAAAATATAAAAATCATATTTATTGATAAAAATGCTTATCATTTTAAAAAGGTGAAGCTTTTTAAGGCAATTACTGAAGAGACCACAGACCAATTGCGAATTCCATTAACCCGTTTTTGTGGACCGGGGATTGATTTTATTCAAGGCTCGCTTGACAACGTAAACCCTATAAACAAAACCATCATACTGAAAACAAATACCGAAGGGAACATCGAACTTCCTTATCATCAATTAATCCTTACAATAGGGAGCATCCCCCGTAAAGTACACCCTGAGCTGGGAGGAAAATCACTATGCAGTTTAGATTCCGCCAAGGAGATTCGACAAGATCTATTAACGATGATTAGGGATTCCAGTGAACATCTGAAAATTGCCGTCATTGGTGGTGGTGTTACCGGAATTGAAACAGCAACCGAGATCAACTCATGGCTAAATCTGTATTCCCCTAAAAAAATAGAGGTTTTTCTAATAAACGAGAAGAATAGACTACTAGATGACTTACCCGAAAAAGTCAGTTTACAACTAGAAAATCGCTTAAATAATCAAGGTATTTCAATTATCAATGGGAAAAAGGTAACCACATTTCAATCAACGCAAATCCAATTTACAGAAGGATCTCCGTTGCAAGCCAATTACTGTATTTGGACGGTTGGGCAAATTCCACATCCCACTGTAAAGAAACTAGCATTGCCATTAAGTAACGATGGTCGGTTATTAACCGACTCACAGTATAGGCTTTTCGATTACCCAACCATTTATGCGATTGGCGACTGCGCTCATGTCCTTGACCCGAACACAGGAGATTTGGCTGGAATGACTTGTAAAGAAGCAATCTCTCAAGCTCAAAAGCTAACAAAAATTATCAAAGCGAATCTAGAAGGAATAGCTGCACCGTCACATCAAAATTATCCTGATCTACTATGTATTAGTTTGGGTTCAAAGGACGGGTTTGTCTGGTCCAGGAAATGGGGGATTGACTTTATATTAACCGGAAAACTTGGTTCAAAAATTCGCGAATATACATGGGATATTGCTAGCTTAAACAACTAGTGGAAGAGGGGGAGGAGCGATGAAATTAGAGGATTTCTATGATAAATATCGACCACTATTATTTTCAATCGCTTACCGGATGCTCGGGACGGTAACTGATGCAGAAGATATTGTTCAAGATGTATTTGTGTTAGCGGGCGAAAAAAGCTGGGAACAAATTGATAATCAAAAGGCTTATCTCTGTAAAATGGTCACAAATAAATGCTTGGATTACCTCAAGTCGGCGAGGAACAAACGTGAACTTTATATTGGTCCATGGCTGCCGGAGCCAATGCTTTTGAAAGAAAATGATCCCTACCATGAGGTATTGAAAAATGAGGACTTGAGCCTTGCCGTATTAGTCGTGCTTGAGCAATTAAATCCAATCGAGCGCGCAGTTTTTATTTTACGAGAGGTATTCCAATATGATTATCAAACGATTGGTGAGTTTATTGGAAAAACAGATGCCAATTGCCGTAAAATTTTCAGCCGTGCTAAGAGTAAATTACCATTAACCTTTCAACCGGAAAAAAAAGAGAGTAATAAAAAAAACGAAAAAATCATTTCCGACTTTGTTTCTGCCATACTTGCCGGAAATTTACAGCAACTTGAAAATATACTGGCACAAGATGTTACCTTATATTCCGATGGAGGCGGAAAGGTTTATGCGGCATTAAAACCAATCCATACAAGAAATCTGGTCCTTCGGTTTATTACCCATTTATTAGCACACTATTACCAGCCACATCTACCTGAACCGACAGTTTCACTCGTCAATATTAATGGTCAGACCGGGATATTTGCAAACGATCAAGAGCAAATAAAATCAATCATCTCCTTTCACGTTAATAACGGTCAAATACAAGAAATCTATGTTGTCAGGAATCCAGAGAAATTAACGCATATAAATTAATCTCCGCCTTCAGACGGAGGAATCGCCTACAAAATTTCCTCCTCCAATCGGAGCAGTTTTCGGTTTTTAGCTAGGAGGCTCCTTTTCTAATTTGTTGTAGACTTAAGGTAATCAATGGTTCAACTACCATATTAAAGGAGCTTAACAATGAGAGAATATTCATTTCGTACATTCTTAACTATTTGGATCGGTCAATTAGCTTCAGTTATCGGATCTGGTTTAACTAGCTTCGGCTTAGGTGTTTGGGTTTTAAAAGAAACCGGTTCTGTTACGCAATTTTCACTCATAATCATGTGTGCTAGCATTCCAGCAATTATCGCCGCTCCGTTTGCAGGGGTTATTGTTGACAAATGGAAACGGAAATGGATTATGGTGATTAGTGATACGGTTGCAGGACTAAGCACCGTTACGATTTTTGTTCTCCTATATTTTAATGTTTTTGAAGTTTGGCATTTGTATATTGCTGCAGCAGTATCATCCTTATTTAGTTCGTTTCAAATGCCAGCCTATCAAGCTACGATTCCATTGCTTGTACCAAAAGAGCAGCTTGGCAGAGCAAACGGACTTGTTCAGATGGCCGATGCCTTATCAATCGTGTTTGCTCCAGTTATGGCTGGTTTATTGCTTGCAACAATAGAAATTAAAGGCATTCTAATCATTGACTTTTGCACGTTTTTAATTGCTCTATCTACTTTACTATTTGTTAAGTTTCCGGAATTGGCCAATAACGAAAAGGATTCAAAGAAAGTCTCATTTTTTCAAGATGCTTTATACGGCTGGAAATATATTATGGAGCGGCCTGGCTTAAAAGGCTTACTTGTTTATTTTGCCGTTGTTAACCTTTTATTAGGTTATTTTAATGTCCTTTTACAACCATTGATTTTGTCTTTTACAAATGAAAAAGTTTTAGGTATGGCCCTTTCCATTACGGGAATCGGGATGTTATTAGGTGGTATTTCGATGAGTGTTTGGGGTGGTCCGAAAAATCGTGTCTTAGGGGTTGTTGGATCAGGTGTGATTAGTGGGATTTTTCTAATGTTGCTTGGATTTAAAGAATCAATTGTTTTGATCACAGCAGCCACCTGTTTTATGTTCTTATTATTACCGATAGGAAATGCTTCAAGCCAGGTAATCTGGCAAAGCAAGGTACCACTAAATGTCCAAGGTAGAGTGTTTGCATTAAGACGAATGGTTGCCATTTCTTTATCACCAATTGCTTATATAACGGCAGGGCCTCTAGTTGAAAAAATCCTTAACCCAGCTGTCCAACATGGGGGATTCGCCAATAGGGTGACAAATATTATCGGTACAGGTGACGGGCGTGGTATAGGGTTATTGTTTATTTTACTAGGATTTGGTTGGATTCTTACTTCTATATTCGTTTATCTGAATCCTAGAGTTAGAGGATTGGAAAAGGAAATTCCGGATGCGATTTCACAGGAAAGTGAAATAAAGAAAGAAGGGTTAGTTACTGTCAGTTAAAAAGCAGGCTCCAGAATGGGAGCCTGCTTTTTAACTCTTTGTAAAGACGGCATTACTAACGACTTTGTGCTAGCCCAAAATCATGTGCATTAATGATTATTTTATAACATAAGAAGGGAATTAACGGTAAATTGTCTTCGAATAATGACCACTAAGTTCTTATGAAAATGGTATATTTTTTTACTAATATTCAAATATTGACCACCTTGATTTATAATTTTTATACGACTTATTTTGGAGCACATTGGTCGATGAGTTTTGATTATTCTATAACTTGGAGGTATCGCAAATGAACGTCATTGAAATTCAAAATCTAACTAAGTCATATGGTAAGGCTAGAGGGATTACGGACATAAGTTTCAGTGTCGAAGAAGGCGAGATATTTGGTTTCATCGGTCCAAACGGTGCCGGCAAATCCACTACCATTCGAACACTTTTGTCATTGATTTATCCAACGAGCGGAAGCGCCAAAATTTTCGGTAAGGACTGCATCCAATTTGCCCCAGAGATCAAAAAGGAAATTGGCTACCTGCCATCTGAAGTCTTTTATTATGACAATATGAAGGTGAAGGACCTATTAAACTATTCAGCAAGTTTTTATAAAAAAGATTGCCGCAAAAGAATAAAAGAATTGGCTGAAATCATGGACTTAGACCTAAATAAAAAAATAGATGATCTCTCACTTGGAAATAAAAAGAAGGTCGGTATTGTTCAAGGACTCCTCCATGAACCAAAGTTAATCATACTCGATGAGCCGACGAGTGGGCTTGATCCATTAATGCAGCAAAAGTTTTTTGACTTATTAGAGGCGGTAAATAAAAAAGGGGCCACGATTCTATTTTCCTCTCATATTTTAAGCGAGGTTCAACGATTGTGTAACCGAGTGGCGATTATTAAAGAAGGTAAAATCGTCACGGTTGAAAAAATCAGCACCTTAAAGGAAAACAATTATAAAAAATTTAAGATAGAATTGAAATCCAATATTAATCAAGATTATTTCCAAATGGATGGGGTTAGTAATTTAAATATTTCTGGCGTAACTGTTCACTTCCTATTCAAGGGAGATATTAACACGGTTTTAAGAAAAATAGCTGGACTCGATATTGCCAATCTTTGGATTGAGGAGCCAGATCTGGAGGAGATTTTCATGCATTATTATGAAAAGGAGGCTTTGGTCGATGAATATCTTTTTCTATGAATTAAATGCCTACCGTAAATCAACGATGATCTGGACGGTTTCACTTTGTGTTTTAGTAGCGTTTTTCCTGTCGATTTATCCTTCCTTTTCGCAAGATGCCGCTGAGTTTAAAAAATTACTTGAAGGATACCCGGAAGTAGTAAGAAAGGCACTTGGCGTCAGAATGGATTCTATCTTTACTCTTATGGGGTTCTATTCCTATATCTTCATATATATTTCTCTTTGCGGAGCGATTCAGGCTATGAACTTTGGAACCTCGATTGTTAGCAAGGAGATTCGCGAGAAAACGGCTGATTTTTTATTAACAAAGCCGGTAACACGGACAACTATCATCACAGCTAAATTGGGGGCAGCATTCTTTTCACTATTATTTACTAACCTTGTCTACTTGGTTGTATCCTATCTAGTTACTAAACAAGTGACGAACGAGGCGTTTAGTAGTAAAACGTTTCTCCTTATTTCCTTGACTTTATTTTTTATTCAGCTGATGTTTCTTTCACTAGGATTTATGATTGCTGTGCTGTACCGCAAGCTAAAATCGGTATTAACAATCTCGCTTGGAACGGTTTTCACGTTCTTTATCATTGCGATGATTAGCTCGGCAACTGGCGATGATGCCAAACGGTTTTTGTCACCTTTTAAATATTTTGAACACCGTTACATCATCGAGCATGGGAGTTATGAAACCAGTTTTTTACTAACTAGTGCGGGATTCATCCTTGTTGCTATTCTGGGAAGCTATTACATTTATAAAAATAAGGACGTTCACACCGTATAGGAAAGGAGGAACGTGCGATGAATGTATTTTGGCGGGAGATGAAGGCACATAGCAAGTCATTGATTATTTGGTGTATTGGCGTTATTTTGTTGGTCTTTTCAGGAATGAATAAGTACGATCGTTTTTCTGGGACCGGCCAGTCAATGAATGATTTAATTGCTGATATGCCGAAGTCGCTACAGGCATTTATGGGGTCAGGCGGCTTTGATTTATCGAAAGTGACCGGCTATTACGGGGTGCTTTATTTATATTTAATTCTAATCGCTACCATCCATGCAGTTATACTTGGGGCAACCATCATCTCGAAGGAAGAACGTGATAAAACAGCGGAATTTCTATTTGTCAAACCTATATCTAGGCGAAGCATTATTACTTCTAAACTTACTGCAGCCACTGCCCAGCTACTGATTTTTAATATGATTACCTTCATTTCTTCGATTCTAGTGGTTGATCAATATGGTAAGGGAGAAGAAGGCGTTTTTTCAGACATATCGATTTTAATGATTGGGATGTTTTTTTTACAACTTTTATTTATGGTTATTGGTAGTGGATTAGCCTCGGTTCTGCCTAACCCGAAGAGGGCAGGCGCTTTATCGACAGGGATTCTGTTATTATTTTTTATTTTATCGATTGTGAATGACTTAAATGATTACTTGAATTTCTTAGAATTTGTTACTCCATATAAATATTTTGATGCGAAGAATTTGCTCCATACAGGCCAATTGGACCCCGTTTTCACCTGTATAGCATTAATCTTGATCGGTGTGCTCGTTTTGATCACCTATGTGTTTTTTCAAAAAAGGGATTTAAAATAAAAAGAGATAGGGGCTTGCCTTGACAGGCGTCCTATCTCTTTTCTTATGCTTAATCCTGGCGAACGACAATAGCTCCGGAATTTTGAATCGTTAAACACCCTTCAAGGTCTTCCTCTTTGAGGAAACCGAGATTAACAGCGGCGCGCACCTTTTCTTCATCCGGTTTTTTGATGACTTTAATCAAATCGGTCATATTAAGACTCTCTAACAGGTCGACTGTTTTTGCATCATCAAACTTTTCTACCTTACGGATTTGGCGCTGCAATTTGTAACCGTCAATCGTTAACTCACCTTTCTCATTAACACCCACATGTTCATCAAAGTATAAATGAAATGACTTTTTTAATAGCTCCAGTTTCTTCTCAATATCTTTCTTTAAATCCAACAAATCGGCATACTCACAAAGCATTTCTTTTGTAATCATTTCATTATTCATTTCGGCTTTGATTCCCCCATCTTTCAAAGATAGTTCATCATATGGTAGGACAAGTGAAAATATGCGTTCGGTTTTTGGAAATAATGGAGTCAAAAAAAGTTTCCTTCATTATTTACCTTTATCGCTAAAATAAGTTAATATTAGGTTTGGATAAATTTTTAAAAGGAGAGTATTACATAATGGAAAAACAACTTATTTTTGGTCATAAAAATCCAGACACAGATTCCATCTGTTCGGCAATCGTATATTCAGAATTAAAAAATCAATTAGGGTTCAGTACCGAGCCAGTTCGTTTGGGAACAGTAAGTGGTGAAACTCAATTTGTATTAGATTATTTCAAAGTGGAAGCCCCTCGTTTTATTGAAAAAGTGGCAGGTGAAGTAAAACAAGTCATTCTTGTCGATCATAATGAACAACAGCAAAGTGCCGATGACATCGCGGACGTTCAAATCACAGAGGTCATTGACCACCACCGTGTCGCAAACTTCGAAACAAAGGACCCATTATACTTCCGTGCCGAGCCTGTTGGTTGTACAACAACCATTCTCAATAAAATGTACAAAGAAAACGGGGTATCCGTTCGGAAAGAGATGGCTGGATTAATGCTTTCAGCGATTATTTCTGACACATTATTATTAAAATCACCAACATGCACCCAACAAGACGTGGACGCTGCTCATGAATTAGCGGAAATCGCCGGGGTTGACCTTCAGGACTATGGTCTTGAAATGTTAAAGGCAGGGGCAGATTTAAGTGATAAAACTATCGAGCAGTTAATCTCACTTGATTCCAAAGTATTCCCAATGGGTGATGCAAAAGTGGAAGTCGCTCAAGTTAATGCTGTGGACACCAATGACATTTTAGCGCGTCAGCAAGAAATCGAAGTTGAGTTAGAAAAAGTTATTGCGGAAAAAGAGTTAGATCTATTCCTTTTTGTTGTTACCGATATCCTAAATAACGACTCCGTAGTATTAGCAGTTGGAAAGGCTACTTCAAAAGTAGAAGAGGCATTCCACGTAACCCTAGACAATAACAAAACGGCTCTTCTAAAAGGCGTCGTCTCACGTAAAAAACAAATCGTACCACAACTAACCGAAGTCTTCACAAAATAATTCAACACTTTAACGCTTTAAAGCACATGGGGACAGTCCCCAAGTTTTTTAAAGCACTAAAGCACTAAAGTGCTTAAGTGCCTTAAAAGATATACATGCTTTAAAGCGTTAAAGTGTTTTTTTTCTTATGTTTTGGTAACCTTTTTCCCCTGATCTCGTCTGTTATAGTGCCGGCAATAATTTAACATGAGGTGTTTGGAATGAAGGGAACTAAAATTTTCGGTGGCTTACTGGCTACTTTATTGATAACTGGATTAGTTGGCTGTGGATCGACAGAATCGGATGTTGGGGTCAAGGAACCCAAGAAGGTGGTTAGTGGGTCTAATGGTGATGCACCAAAAGGTATTGTAGCGGGTCAATTAACTCCAGATCTACAAAAGCAAATCAAAGACGGTAAGTTAGTCTACATTTTTAGTTTTAAAAATGATAAAGAAACAGAAGAAGTTCTTCAATATAGCAGCACACAGCAATATGAATATCAAATTAAGGATAGCAAAGGGACGGTAGTTTATACCTACTCAATGGATAAAATGTTCCTGCAAACAGTGTCTGAGCAAACTATTAAACAAGGTGAAAAGGTAGAATTTGAAATTGACCTTTCCGAAGACCTAAAAAAACTAGCACCAGACACTTACAAATTTGAAGTTTGGTCAGTCGCCAAAGATCGCACAGATCTTAGAGCAGAAGCAGAATTTAACTGGGGCGGCGAAGGTGAAGGCTTAGAGGAAGACGCCTCTAAACTTGCAGGGGCAATCGTTACCTATGTTGGTTTAATGGATCAGAACTCCATCGAAGTCATCAACGAGAATGGGGAATATGATCACTATCGACTATCTGAAAAGGTGAAAACAGAATTCGCTACATTAGAAGCCCACACAAAAATCACTATCCACTACGGCATGACGAGCGATGGCCAGAAGATCATTGAAGAGGTCATTAAAGAATAGAAATAAGCGTAAGCTGTACCGATTGGTGCAGCTATTTTTATTTTTCGATAATATTCTTGACCTAACCATTGGATTCCATGACAAAATCTATTATGATGGGTATGGGACATGCTTACTAAAGCACTATCCAACTACTTACGGGGGGATACATAAATGGAGAACAAAATATCTCGTATTGAAAAAGATTTTCTCGGCACAAAAGAGGTGGATGCAAACGCTTACTACGGAATCCAAACTTTACGCGCGGTAGAAAACTTTCCGATCACTGGTTACACGATTCACAAAGAATTGATCATTGCTATGGCGATGGTCAAAAAGGCAGCAGCCTTGGCAAATATGGAAACAGGGCGCCTCTATCATGAACTTGGAAATGTCATTGTCCAAGCAGCTGATGAAATTATTGAAGGAAAGTATCATGATCATTTCATCGTCGACCCGATTCAAGGTGGGGCAGGAACATCGATTAATATGAATACCAATGAAGTCATTGCCAATCGTGGACTTGAACTACTCGGCAAGGAAAAAGGCGATTATTTTCATTTAAGCCCTAACTCACATGTTAATATGGCTCAATCAACCAATGATGCCTTCCCAACGGCTATACATATTTCAACCTTGTCATTATTAGACTCCTTGCTCGTTACAATGCAAAGTATGCATGATGCATTTGCAAAAAAGGCAGAAGAATTTGATGGCATTATCAAAATGGGCCGGACACACCTACAAGATGCTGTGCCAATTAGACTTGGCCAAGAATTTGAAGCCTATCGCCGTGTCATCGCCCGGGATATTAAAAGAATCGGCAACACTCGCGAGCATCTTTATGAAGTAAATATGGGAGCTACTGCGGTAGGAACAGGCTTAAACGCTAATCCAAAATATATCGTCAATGTTGTAAATCATTTACGAGATATTTCTGGTTTCCCATTAGTCAATGCGGAGCACTTAGTTGATGCAACGCAAAATACTGATGCCTATACTGAAGTATCCGCTGCATTAAAGGTTTGTATGATGAATATGTCCAAAATCGCCAATGACCTTCGATTAATGGCATCTGGACCGCGCGTTGGTTTTAATGAAATCTTCTTACCAGCTCGCCAACCTGGATCTTCAATTATGCCAGGAAAGGTGAACCCGGTTATGCCAGAACTCATTAATCAGGTCGCATTCCAAGTAATTGGTAATGACCAAACGATTTGTTTAGCCTCTCAGGCTGGCCAACTTGAGCTCAACGTAATGGAACCGGTACTAGTTTTCAACCTCATTCAATCCATTAGTATTATGAACAACGCGTTCAAAGTATTTACTGAATATTGTGTAGAGGGAATCGAAGCAAATCCGGAAAAAACCAAAGCAGACGTCGAACGCAGTGTCGGAATCATCACAGCTATCAACCCGCATCTAGGTTATGAGCCAGTAGCACGAATTGCGCGTGAAGCGATTTTAACAGGAAAATCCGTTCGTGAGCTTTGCCTAGCTTACGATGTATTAACGGAAGAGGAACTGGACCTTATCTTAGATCCATTTGAAATGACACATCCTGGTATTGCAGGTGAGTCATTACTAAATAAAGATTAAGACAAACAGCTCGGTCAAGCGACCGAGCTTTTTCTTCACGCACTAACTTGTTGCATTTTTTTCTTAACTCTTAAGGAATAGAAGACAATGAACATAGTTGTTGTTATTAAACTTCCATGAAACATCCAAACCATCTCAGGAAGGGAAAACATTTTTAGTAAAATCGGCGCTACCACAAACCCTAAGGCAAACCCGAGAGATTTTAACAGCATGCCGACACCGAATATGCGGCCTCTAATGTGATTATCGGTTTTTTGTAAAATCGTTGCATGAAGAGTCGTAAAACAAGCATCAAAAATACCAGTAAAAAAAGCAAACGAGAAAACAATCCATAGATTGGTATTAGACAGGAAAATGATAAATCCCGTTGACATTAATATCGCTCCAATAAAACATCCATAATACATCCGAGTACCACTCAGCTTTAATTTCGGTAAGATCATTGTAGCTAGAACTGAGCCGATTCCCCAAACTCCCCAAATCATCCCATAGTAGAAGCTCTGCTTCGAACTATCAAGCTGTTCCGCCAAAAGCGGTATTCCTAAATTATGTGAAGCACCGGCAAAAGCCCCAACTAAGAACACGATATTGACCATCAAAAGCATTGGGGCCAGAAGGATAAACGAATAAACCTCTTTTAAATCGTTGCCCATGGCGAGAAGTTTTTGCTTAACACCATTCGATAGCCCTATATTAGTTCCCGTCGAACTGACCCATTTTATTTTTAGTAAAACTAGAGCCGATATAATATAGGTTGCTGCATCGATAGCTAAGGTGACCTTATAGCCAAGGATATTGGTGATGACTCCCGCTCCAATAAAACCACCTACTAAACTAATCGACGTTAGTCTAGCAATTAAAGAATTCGTCTCCAGCACCTTATCCTGCCCGAAAATTTGCGGAATTTCCGCACTGTAGCTGACAGCAAAAAAGCTGCTCGTTAAGCCTATTAAAAAGCAAACTACGATAATCATAATCGGATTCGGAAAAGGAATTAAGCTTAAAATAATGACTGCCCTAAAAATATCGGTGTAAATCATGATTTTCCGACGGTCAAAGCGGTCAGCGATAACACCTGATATTAAACTAGCAAGTACGCCACCGAGAGTACGGAATGCCATCGTAGCTGCGAGCCAAGCAGAACTACCCGTTGCCGCATAAATGAGGACATTGATGGCAATTAAATCCATAAAGGTCCCAAGATCAGAAAAAGCCTTAACATACAGAAAAATTTTGCGATTCATAAAATCTCCTTGCTTAAATGTAATAAATCTATTTTAAATAGTATGAATATACTTCGCAATACGAAATTTCAGATTTATGGTAAAATGGAGAAAAATTATTTGGAAAAGGAGTCATACATAATGGAAAAAAAATCACCTGAAAGGCTAGCTCAATTACAGCTAGATGCTTATAACGAAAAGAAAATAGAAGAGTTTGTTGCCCAATACGACGACAACATCGTCGTGATGGACTTCCCAACAAATAAAGTGACCCTTGAGGGAAAGGAAGCCTTTACCGCGAGATATCGTAAGTTGTTTGAGGATAATCACCAGCTACATGCGGAACTAAAAAATCGCACGGTCATGGGGAATCACGTCATCGACCACGAGTATTTGACAGGGAGAGCCAATGGCACAACCGGTGAAGCAATTGCCATTTACGAAATGAATGATACCCATATCGTGAAGGTTTGGTTTATAAGATAATAGAATGGGATAACCCTTCGAAATGTTGATTTCGAAGGGTTTGATTTTGTTTTAATTAATGGCCACCAGCAACAACGCCGTCGTCATTACCATCTTTCGTTACTTTAATAATTCCAACCGCACCTTTAGTTGCGTGGTTAAACTGATGGGTAACAATTGGATAATTCCCTTCTCGTGTAACCGTAAATTCCACCACTGCACCTCCGCTGGCAGGTAGAATCACTGTTTGCATACCTTTCATGTGATTGAACGGATTTCCATCGATATAAACGTCATCAAAAATCGTTCCAACGACATGAAAGCTACTTACTTCATTCGGACCAACATTATTGACATATAAGCGAACTCGGTCGCCAACTTTAGCGAGAAGAGGGGCGTCTACTAAACTACCAACAGTACCGTTTGTATTATGTTGACCTTCCTTTAGTGCTTTTGTGGCAAAAACAACATTTGTCGGTACACCATTTGTAAAGTCTTCTAAATCATTGTATTTATACCATTCATTTTGAATAATGACATATTCCCTATCAATCTTACCATCATTTGGATATCCATCCTTCGGCTTAACGATAATGGTACCATGCATCCCATTTGCTATATGTGAAAGAACAGGCTTTGTCCCACAATGGTACATGAAAACGCCTGGCTTATTGGCCGGATAAGAAAAGGAACCGCTTTCATTCGGCATCACATCAATGAAATCCTTAGAAGGTGCCGCATGGACAGCATGGAAATCCATACTATGTGGAATCGCAGGATCCATGTTTTTAAGGGTAAAATTTATCGTATCACCTTCGTTTACAACCACTACCGGCCCTGGAACCTCCCCGTTAAAGGTCCAAGCTTTATACATGTTTCCTTCTGAGATTTCAATATCGGTAATTTGTGCCGTCATCTCAACATTAACAACATTTTTTCCTACTCGTTCCATTTTGACTGGTACTGGTGGTTGATTTAAATCCTTATGCGGTTCAATGATGTTCGAATTAGTTGGGGCTGATGCAACCTTTGGTGCACTTGTTTGGTCCGCTTTCTCAGATGAAGAATTGGCACTACATGCAGACAATAGAATCAATGTGGCAATGATCGAGCTTTTTAACATCTTTTTCCTCATTTTCATTTCCTCCCATATTCCCCAATAGTTACTTTCTATTGGTTTTTCAAGATAATCTTATATTCAGAAAAGTAGGGTAAATGTGATTCGAATCACTAAATCCAATACTAAATATGAACGAATTGTGAATGTTAAGCATAAACATCTATATTTGTCAATAGATAAGTTTGATAACTTGACAATAGTGCTAATAGTATTTTAGAAAAATATCAATGATGTAGAAGACTTTCATTGACTTTTTTCCCAGTTTTTCTTATAGTAGTATCTAATTTTTATTTAAAAACCGACCTGTCGAATCGGAAATTTAGATGGGAGGAGAACTTGAAATGTCGAATCAAAGTCAAAAAGATTTCTTCATTCAACAATTACTGATATTAGGCATCTTCAAAAAAGACGATCAGCATTTGTTTGAATTAACCGAGGAAGAACTGGAGGAGGAGTATAAGAAACTGAAGGAATAGTAGGCTATGGAGCACAAACGTTAGTTTCCATCATACTTTATTAAAAAACGAGGTGTGATGGTAATGATTCATTTGGTTAAGCCAGGCGAAAATCTGGCTTTAATTGCAGCCAATTATAGAATTCCTATACAAAAATTACTAGCAACTAATCCTTCCATTCCAAATCCAAATAGATTATTCGTCGGCCAACAAATAAATATTCCGGGATTACCCGAACCGAGCCGTATTCCATACACCATCCAAGTATCTATTGGACAACGAAAACTAACCTTATTCCATAATGGCCACCTGATGAAAACGTACCCTATTGCAGTTGGAAAAATGCTAACAAAAACACCTTTAGGTGAATATGTCATTGTAAATCGAGAACCTAATCCCGGTGGCCCTTTTGGCGTTATCTGGCTTTCATTGTCAAGGAAGGGTTATGGAATACATGGCACGAATGACCCATCATCAATCGGAAAAGCCGTTTCACATGGTTGTATTCGCTTGCATAATCAAGACGTGCTTGAACTTGCCAGCATCGTTCCGAATGGGACACGGGTCATTATTCAAGCTTAAAGTAGGAATA
This sequence comes from Pseudoneobacillus rhizolycopersici, assembly GCF_054786815.1. NCBI lineage: Bacteria > Bacillati > Bacillota > Bacilli > Caryophanales > Bacillaceae > Pseudoneobacillus > Pseudoneobacillus rhizolycopersici. The sequence continues at coordinate 173,171 of NZ_JBTOOE010000001.1, forward strand.
TTAATAATTAGAAAACAAAATACTACTGTGTAGAAAACGTATTATGACACAGGAGGGTCAATAGAATGAAAAACAATCAAAGTTTCCCAAGCCGTGAGGATTTAGACCAAGCCTTCACGATTCTGCAGGATCAAATAACACGGATTAGCGTACAAGAAGAGGAAGAGATGTTAAAACAAGATATGAAAAAAGAATAATCCATTTTCCCTAAAAAAAAGCCTACTAAATCGGTTGGAAAACTATTATTATAAAGAGAGACAACATAAAAGGGGAGTTAGTATGGCTAAGGTTTATGTCATCCATGAGAATAGGGAATGGACCATTCATTTAACGCGAAGACTTGAGGAACTAGAGGTACCATATGAAGAATGGCATCTAGACGAGGGATCATTAGATCTTTCCAGTACGCCTCCTGAAGGTATTTTTTATAATCGGATGAGTGCATCCTCTCATACAAGAGGGCACCGGTTCGCACCCGAATATACCTTACAGGTACTAGCATGGCTAGAGGCACATGGTAGAACCGTTATGAATGGAACCCGCGCACTACAATTAGAGATTAGTAAAGTACAACAATACTTAGAATTAAATAAATACAGGATACAGACGCCTTTAACCATCGCAGCAGTTGGTAAAAAACATCTATTAGAATCCGCTGAGAAATTTAGTGGAAAATCTTTTATCACGAAGCATAATCGCGCCGGAAAAGGCCTCGGAGTGCAGTTATTTCATGGTCTTGAGGCTCTCCAATCATATGTAAATGGTCCTTTATTTGAAGAACCAGTTGATGGTATCACGCTAATTCAAGAATATATCAAGGCACCTGAACCGTATATCACCCGTTGTGAATTTATTGGCGGCCAATTTATATACGCCGTAAAGGTCGATACATCTGAAGGGTTTGAGCTTTGTCCTGCAGATGCTTGTCAAATTGGCGATTTATTTTGTCCAGTTGGGGAAGAGCTCGAGATGAAACCAAAGTTTCAAATCGTAGACGGATTTAACGACCCCATTATCGAACAATACGAGCAAGTTTTGGCAGCCAATCAAATTCAGGTAGCCGGGATTGAGTTTATACGTAATCAGAATGGCGACATTTTTACTTATGACATCAATACTAATACAAACTATAACGCAGAAGCGGAAAACTTGGCCGGAAAATTCGGTATGCTTGAATTGGCAAAGTATTTAAAGAAAACATTAGAGGAAACACATCCTCAGCAATCAAACGATTAAAATTGGACCTACTCTTTTTTGAGTAGGTTTTTTATTTTATAAATAGGGCAAAATTCACATAGAAAGGGGAGTTAACAGTGAAAAAACGAAACGAGTTATCTAATCAACCAACAATTGCGGAAGGAATGGACACCGAAGATGAATTAAATAGAAGTGCAACTGAGGAAGAAATGGAGAAAGGTGAATATACGAGTGTTACAACCTTATCCTGGGATGAAAATGATCCAAGCTAATATAAAAAATGGCATTGGAAGTGCCCTTCCAATGCCAAAAATGGTTTAAGTCTCAGAAAGATTCGGAGTAATTAAAGCTATTTTTTCGCGTTCTTTAATCACATTAATTTTTAATGATAAAAGTAAATAGATAAACCCGAAACCAAGGTATAATAAACCATTGATGAGCCCCATCGATCTTGGGTCAAAAACTTCTAATAATATCCCCGTCGCAAACATGGACAACCCCAATAAAGTATTGGAAATGGTCGCGGAAATCCCGAAATATAACCCTTGAAGCTTAAGCGGAAGTGACTCCATGATAACCGTTTCAATTAATGCATTCCCGACACCTGCAAAAATAGTTAAGACACCAAATAGGATTACAACTAGGAAAAACGATTGGGCACGACTTATTCCGAACAGAACCACACCTTCCATCATCATACAACCAAACCCGAATAATAAATAATGCTGTTTAATCCATTTGGTAATGATTGGGCTCAAGATAAACCCTGTTCCTAAGACACTATATAGAATTCCAACTCCTAAATCTCCTGCTTTAAACGTTTCTACTGCATAGACGCTTAGTAATACATTTTCAATCCCATTCGTTAACGGAATTACAAAATCATTGGAAACAAGCATAAGCAGTAAGGACGAAGAAAAAATTACGGAAAAAAGACTGGCAAGCCTAACTTTTTCAATTTCATCCTGTGAACCAACTGTTTTATTCATTTTTGCCTCAAGGCTCGGAATGGTATATATAATGAGACCTGCAATGAAAAACGACAAAATATTAACGGCAAAAGCGGCTTTCGCTCCGAATACGAATGAAACTAATCCACCTGTAAACGCACCAATAATTAAAACAAATCCGATTAGAACTTGTTCCCATGCGTTCACTTCTTTTATATGTTTTTGGTCTATAATCGCAGGAATACTAGCCCTTCTCGTGGGGGAGTAGAGTGCTTCACCGCTGGCTAATAAAAATGACCCTACATAGACAATCCACATATCTTCCGGACCATTGATCCATAAAAAGGACATTGCAATTAAAACACGAACAAAGTCTGTGTAGATTAACAATTTCTTGCGTGAGAGTTTAGCAGCCACTATGCTGCTAATTGGGCCGAAAAATAAAAACGGCAACATTCGAAGAGCCAAAGTAATTCCGACTGAAAGCCCGGAACCTGTCATTTGCAAGATGAGTGTCAATAGGGCCACTTGACTAAAACGGTCACCAATCCCATTTATGATGCCCGCAATAAATAATTTTTGGTACGATTTCTCCATTTTTAAGATTCCAATCATCATGAATCACCTACTTAATTTAATTATCATCTAATTTAACAATCATCTAATTAGATGATAATCTAATTACCTAAAAAAAGGAATACCCTTTTTTAAAATTTTTTATATTAACCTATTAAGATTTCTAGATTTACTATGTGTATAATAAAAGAGAGAAAAAACTAGTCTCCTAGTTGAAAAAGAAGGAGCGATCTAATGTTTGAAACAGCTCAAGCCGTACTAAAAAAATATTTCGGATACGACGAGTTCCGCCCAGGGCAAAAATCAACGCTTGAACATGTGTTTAGAGGGGAAAATACTTTATGTGTTATGCCTACAGGTGGTGGGAAATCACTCTGCTACCAAGTGCCAGCCCTCGTATTTTCCGGTACAACCATCGTTATATCACCGCTTATTTCGCTAATGAAAGACCAAGTTGACACCTTACAGCAAAACGGAATAGCCGCCACTTACATTAATAGCAGCTTATCGCAAACGGAAATCAATGAACGAATGACTCTTGCAAGAGCAGGTGAGTACAAGCTGTTGTATATTTCACCAGAACGGTTAGAATCGGGTCAGTTTTTAAAAGAGTTAGGCAAATTAGAGATTCCGCTTATTGCTGTTGATGAGGCTCATTGTATCTCGCAATGGGGCCATGATTTCAGACCAAGCTATATGTACATTTCTAGTATTTTAAACCATATTCAAACGAAACCCATTATTCTGGCATTAACCGCAACAGCAACTAGGCAAGTTCGTCTAGATATTTGCCAATCGTTACGACTCGAGCATGAAGTAGTTACAAGCTTCGAACGCTCAAACTTAGCATTTTCAGTCGTAAAAGGGCAAAACCGAGATCGTTTTTTACTTGATTATTTGAAAAAAAATCAGCAAGAATCAGGTATTATCTATGCTGCTACGAGAAAAACGGTTGACCAACTTTATCAAACCTTGCAAAAGGCAAATATACAAGTATCTAGGTATCATGCAGGTTTAAGCGACCAAGAACGATTCCAGCAGCAGAATGCCTTCCTACAAGACGAAAAGCCCGTAATGATTGCAACATCAGCATTTGGAATGGGAATTGACAAATCGAATGTTCGCTATGTCATTCACTATCAAATGCCAAGAAATATGGAAAGTTATTATCAGGAAGCCGGAAGAGCGGGGCGCGATGGACTTGATAGTTCTTGCATTTTGCTTTATGGAGCCGCTGATACACAAATTCATCGCTTTTTGATTGATCAATCGTTAGACCGTGAAAGAATTCCCTTCGAACTTGAGAAATTACAGCAAATGGTTGGTTATTGTCATACTGAAAACTGCTTACAATCTTGGATTGTGGAGTATTTTAATGAAAAAGCAGAAGGCGACTGTGGTCGCTGCGGCAACTGTACCGATACGAGGGAATCGGTTGATGTGACAAAAGAAGCGCAAATTGTTCTATCCTGTATCATCCGGATGGGACAAAGATTCGGTAAGGCGATGGTTGCCAAAGTTTTGACAGGATCAAACAGTAAGTCTGTTAGGGAATTTCATTTTCAGCAATTAACAACTTATGGTTTATTACAAACCAAGAGTTCGAAGGAAGTCACTGAATTTATCGATTATCTGATTACCGAAGAAATCATTGGGGTAGAAAATGGACAATTTCCGACGATCTATGTAACTGCCAAGGGGAAGGGTGTTCTTACAGGTGGGTTAAAGGTGAATCGAAAAGAGGAAGTCAAAGCCAAAAGCATTTCTAAGGCCGACCCATTATTTGAAGAGTTGCGATTATTGCGAAAAAGCATTGCGGACACGGAAAACGTTCCGCCGTTTGTCATTTTTTCTGATACCACGCTACAGGATATGTGTTTAAAATTACCGATTTCAAATGAGGAATTTTTAGATGTCAAAGGCGTAGGGACTCATAAATTAGAGAAATACGGGCTAGAATTTATCCAAGCAATCAGAGCCTATTGTGCTGAACATCCGGAACGCGAGAGAGTTTTAACTGTTGCTACAGAAACAAAAAAGGTTACTAAAAAGAAGGATCCCGAAGGTAAAGCCTCACATTTAATTACTTATGACCTTTATTGGTCTGGGTCAACCATTCCAGAAATTTCAAAAGAAAGAGATATGTCAGTAACTACAATAGAATCCCACATCATTAAATGTGCCGAGGAAGGACTTTTTATTGACTGGGGAAAAGAACTACCAAATGAATTTCGACCTTTGATAGAGGCTGCGGTAAACCAAGTTGGCGCAGAACGATTGAAACCAATTAAAGAAATGCTGCCTGAACAAGTCACTTACTTTATGATTAGAGCTTATTTTCATCTAAAAAATCATTCATAATCCGCTCCTTAAATTGCTGCTCATTATTGAAAATGATGCAGCTTTTTTCTGTTTTAAGACTAGTTTTTATGACTTGGTGCTAAATGTCACATCTTTTTTTAAAAAAGCCTGCTAAAATTAGCGACAGAGTGTGGGGTTACCATACTTGTACTCACTAATTATTGAAAAGAGGTCATTATTTTGAAGCTACCACAATTAAAAATTGGGCATATGATGCCAAAGGTACCCATTATTCAAGGTGGAATGGGTGTAGGAATATCCCTTAGTGGTCTGGCCAGTGCTGTAGCCAATGCAGGTGGAATTGGAATTATTTCAGGAACTGGAATATCAGTGGATGAGCTTCGTACACATATAAACAAGGCAAGAGAAGCGACCAAAAATGTCGGATACATCGGCGTAAATGTGCTCTTTGCAATGAATGATTTTGCCGAGAAAATGAAGCTTGCGATTGAAGAAAAAGTTGATTTTATCATCTCAGGTGCTGGAATCTCCAGAGATATGTATTCTTGGGGAAAAGAAGCAGGCATTCCAGTCATATCGATTGTTTCAACTGCCAAATTAGCTAAACTTTCGGAACGTCTTGGAGCGTCTGCCGTTGTAGTGGAAGGATTCGAAGCAGGCGGACATTTAGGTACCGACCGACCGATGCTGGAGATTTTACCTGAGGTGGTGGAAGCTGTTAACATTCCTGTCATCGCAGCAGGTGGGATTATGACCGGGGAGGATGTAGCTAGAGCTCTGCAAATGGGGGCATCGGGGGTACAAATGGGAACAAGGTTTGTTGCCAGCGAGGAATGTGATGCTCCGCTATCTTTTAAAGAAAAGTATGTTGCGGCCAAAGAAGAGGATCTGGTTCTTGTCAAAACAACAGTCGGATTACAAGGAAGAGCGATAAAAAATAAATTTACTGATTTAATTTCGGATAGCAATAAGTTAAAAATTGCAAAATGTCACGATTGTTTAAAAAATTGCTCGTATCGTTTTTGTACATTGGATTCCTTAAAAGTCTCACTAAATGGAGATGTCGAGAACGGGCTCGTATTTGCGGGAGCAAAGGTTCATGAAATTAAGGAGATACTGCCTGTTAAAGAAATCATTAATCGGATTGTTAGTGAATATGAACAGACTTTGCTAAAGCATGTATAGATGAAACGAAAAAGGATTTCGGAAGACTGGCTCCCGAAATCCTTTTTTAATTTACACACCCATTTTTCTTCTTTGATTGCTAATTTTTTTCGTTTGTTGGCTTTGTAATTTTTTCGTTTCTTTCGATCCGTTCGCGGTGGATTTACCTGAAGCTTGTTGATTTTTTTTACTTTCTAGCTTTTGCTTCATCGCTTCCTGAAGGCTGATTTTCTTTTTTGGTTCTGTTTGGTTGGATTCAGTCATTTTTCGAACCTCCTATTATTGATTAAAGTATTATTAGTATAATCTATTTTTTGACGACTTTGGTAGAAAATAAACGAAAAATAATAAAAGAAAACAGGAATCATTGATACCTGTCTTCTTTTTACCTATAGTATTATCCACTGGGGGAAGGAAAGACTTTATCTAAAAACTAATAGGGGGGACTATTGGGTTATAGTTGATCAGTGTTTTGCGATAACTTTAGTCGGTGCTGCATGAAATCTTTTAAAGGTTTGTTTAAACAAAAGAGCCGGTCCGCCAAGTACCAGTAAGTACCGCATTTCAATGATTTGTTTCATTAGCGCCGCAAAGGTACCTTTTATCGTAAAGTTACCTACTTTCCCAACAGCAGCATAATCACCAATTGAAGCCACAGTCCCTTTGTGATGATATTCAAAGGTTTTTAACTGTTGTCCTCTAATCGTGGCCACAATGTTTTCACCACAAATGAGTGCTTGTTGAATCGCAATTTGCGCTGTAGGAGGATAGGCGGTTTGCTCATCTTTCAAGAACATCGAAGAGTCTCCGATACAAAAAACATTTGGATAACCAGGTACACGCAAGTCTTTATCAACAACAATCCGGCTCTGAACGGTTGGAATACCGAGTTTTTCCATTAACTCATTACCTTTAACTCCACAAGACCAAATTAAGGTACGAGCTGGGATATTGTTTCCATTGACTATTTTAATATTGATACCATCGTATTGCGAAATTTTAGTAGAAGTAAGTAATTCAACACCTTGTTGTTTTAATAAATTTGTTGAGAAGTCGATTGCCTCTTGTTCGAATCCAGGTAATAGAGTAGGGGAGGCCTCAACACTAATGATTCTAGTTATTTCATATGGGACTCCTGTAGCTTTACATAGCGCCGGCAAGCCAGCGACAAGTTCACCAAGCATTTCTATTCCAGTAAATCCTGCACCAGCAACTGCAAAATTTAACCGGGAAGGATCCTGGTCCTCTTTATAGGCAAGTAATTGCCTTTGAATATGGTGAAAGATTTTTTTCGTACTACGGAAACTGCGAATTTCGAAAGCATGTTCTTTGATTCCTGGGATTCCAAAGGTTTCAATGCCAAAACCTAAAGCGATTAATAAATAATCATAAAAAACCTTCTCATCTGAATCGAGATTAATAGATTGGTCTGCAAGATTGATAAAAGTGACATTTCCACGTTTAAAATGAATTTTTTGCCGATCAATTAAATCCTCAACCCTCATTGTGATTCGTTCATCGCAAGCTGTTCCAACGCCGGTTTTATGAAGCTGAGTAGTAATATAGTGATAGTCATGTTTATTAATTAAGGTTATATCAGCTTCTCCAGACTTTAATAGCTTAGCTAACTTTTTACTGGTGATGAGCCCTCCATATCCTGCACCTAAAATGACTACTTTTGGCTTATTCATAAATAGTTCTCCTTTCGAAAATAAATCCCCTGATTTACATTGTGAAAGTTTTCACATAAATAAGTGAAAAAATAAGTGATTAACCGCTATTATTATTTGTGAAACATTTCACATACTTGATACTTTAATAGTAAGCTATTTCTATTAAAATCACAATAAAATGGAATGATTTTTTTAAATAAATTTATTGAATATAAAAAGCTGACTAAGTCGAATATAGTCAGCTTTTTGGACGTTCTGCTATTATACCGTTGTTTCTTTTTTTCGCAAAGCCTGTGGAATATAGACACAGAACGGTTCGCTTTCCATGTAATCTCCTGTTACAGCGTATGTCCGTGAACGAGAACCTCCACAAACATAACGGAACTCACAAACTCCACATTTTCCTTTGTAGTTATCAGGCTTACGAAGATCCTTAAACACTTTTGCTTCTCGGTAAATCTCGCTTAATGGCGTTTCGCGGACATTACCCCCTTTGATAGGGAGGAGCCCACTTGGGAAAACATCACCTGTGTGAGACACAAAAACAAATCCATTTCCATCATTTACGCCTCTAGGTGCCCGTTTTAATCCATCGATGGTCGATGCCATATCTTTTGTTAAAGTATCTTCATAACGAATTTCATCCATATTTACTTGATGTTCCCGCGCCTTTTGTTGGAAAACAACGCGGCGATAGTGTTGGGCTGCTGTTGTTTTGATATCATAAGGTGCAGTCTTGCTTAATTCATAAAGCCATCTAAACACCTTTTCATGCTCCGCAGGGGTAATACAAGCATCAAGTTGGCCACGGCCTGTTGGAACTAATAGGAAAATGTACCACATAACCGCTTTTAAATCTTTTATCAATTCGGCCATTTGCTCTAAATGGTCATAATTGTATCGAGAAATAACCGTATTAATTTGCAACGGCATATTAAGCTCGTTGAGGTACCGGATTTTTTCCAAAGTTAAATCGAATGACCCCGGAGTGCCACGGAAGTGATCATGGATTTCCGGTGTCGGTCCGTCTAAACTAAAACCCCAACGTGATAAACCTACTTCTTTGGCCCGTTCCATTCTTTCTTTGGTTACATTAGCAGTAGCACTAGGAGTCATCGATACACGCATGCCTTTTTTAACAGCATAGTCTGCTAATTCAAATAAATCCTCTCGCATCATGCAGTCTCCACCGGTAAACACAAGCATTGGGTTATTCATTTCATAAATTTCATCAATGAGTTTGATTCCTTCTTCGTGGCTCAGTTCATTTGGGTCTGGTTTAAGTTGTGCATCAGCGCGACAATGAACGCATTTTAACTGACAAGCTCTAGTTACTTCCCAAATTACAATGTAAGGATTTTTGTCATAATCAACAACGGTATTACCATGTGGGTGTCCATGTGGGTGTCCGAGCATTTTCATCACCATAACTTTCATAGATTTTAGAAAACTTGTTTTTATTTCCATGTTTCATACCTTTATTATAGAGTTCATTTTCGCCCTAATGATGGGGTGTATTGTTACAATATTTCTACAAACCTATGAGCATTTCGTGAAGTATTCCGTTCGTCTTTAGAATTGGAAAGAAATTTACATTTTTTCAGATAATTTATATTAAAATTATATTACAAACAGATTACAAAGGATTCTTGGTAGGACTGGTACAAGGTACATCAAATCAGGTATAAGAGGGGTTTAATACTATGAATATACTTGAAATGAAAGTGGAATAGTTTTCTAGTATAGTAATACTCTGACAAGATAACCAATTATTATACCTTTTAATGGTTTTGTTTGACCTCTAGTATTGAACTATAAACAATACAGTAAAGAGGGGACACACCATGAAAAAACATCTGATAGGATTTGCTGCAGCTGCCGGTATTCTTTTAACAGGCTTTAACGGACAAGCTAGCGCCCACGATCTAACCTATAAAGTGCAATCTGGCGATACTCTCTGGAAGATTGCTACTGCAAATAATGTTAACTTGACTGACTTAAAGGCATGGAATAACTTATCTTCTGATTCCATCTATGTCAATCAATCACTAAGTCTATTACCTCCACATACACATACTAACTCAGAATCCGTTACCTATACGGTAAAAACTGGGGATAGTTTATCTATTATTGCAAAAAATTTCGGTTTAACAGTTGATGAATTTAGATCAATGAATAAGCTCCGTTTCGACATCATTTTTCCAGGGCAAATACTAAAAGTTGGTACTGCTGTACAAGAAACCAATACAACCGAGCACAAATTTGTTACTAGTACATCGGTTTCGAGTGTTGATACTCTAGTAACGGAAGCAAAGAAACACATAGGTACTCCTTATGTTTGGGGTGGAACAACACCTTCAGGATTTGATTGTAGCGGATATTTAAATTTTGTTTATGCGAAGGCTGGCATCACTTTACCTAGAACAGTGGCTTCGATTTGGAGTGAAACAAAGGCTGTCGCCAATCCGAAAGTAGGGGACATCGTCTTCTTTGAAACCTACACATCTGGACCATCGCATGCCGGAATCTATTTAGGAAACAACAAATTCATCCATGCCGGATCATCCACAGGCATAACCATCAGCGACCTCACAAACAGCTACTGGAAAGCCCGATACCTAGGCGCCAAAACAACATCAGCACTTTAACACTTTAAAGCATGTGGGGACAGTCCCCACACCATTTAAAGCGTTAAAGTATGATGCTGAATTGAAGAAAAAAACCCGTCGATGACGGGTTTTTTTGCTATTGAACAGATTGAAGTTCGGAGGTAACTTCGTATGTGGTACCATCCTCACCGTTTTGTATAAATTCATCTTTGATTTTTCCAAGTTTAGGGGCCCAATATTGACGATTAATACTTCCATCTTCGTTAAGCATCTCTAAGAGGATTACATTTGCATATTCACCATAAGGAACAGTTACTGTCTCTGATAAGCTTATTACTTTCCAGTCACCTACTTTTTTACTGAATTTAATTGGGGTAGCTAGCAAAGGCTTACTAATAAAATTTGGCTCTAATGATGAGATAGAAGGAATGGTTTCTTCGTAATATTCCGGCTGCTCATAGACAATCGTAATCTCATCTTCAGTCACTTTATAAACTCTTAGTATTCTTGTTCCACCATTATTGACAATTGATGGATAATAATTATCTGTATTTTCGTAAAAAGTTTCTGTATATTGAGCAAATTCGTTTCCTTTACCTAAAAAGCTCTTTTCGAGTTGACTGGTAGGGAAGTAGTCTAATAAAGAAACCGACGAATGATTATTTATATCCGATGGTTGAATCTCTTTAACATCATTACAGCCTACTAATAAAATTGCTGAAAATATAATCAATAGCCATTTTTTCATTGCATTCACATCCTTTAAAAAAATAGACGAAAAGCTATTAAGAAAGTTGCAAAAATTCACTTCAATTATTTCGACAACCGTAGTAAAATGAGGAGAAAATATCAAACACTTTTGCACTTTAAAGCAAGTATATTTTTTAAAACACTAAAGCACTTTAATGCTTTAATGCTTTAAAAAACTCGGGGACAGTCCCCACATGCTTTAATGCGTTAAAGCGATAAGGAAGTTGACTTTTGTGGGTTATGATTTTGGTGTTGTGAAGCGGAATGAGAAGTTAAGTATTTATAATGGGGTTGCTTCGACGGTTGTTGTGAGCATTAGTAATAACTATTTTTCGCTATTTGCGATAAGTGTGCTTGGCGCGTCGAACTATCAAGTTGGTTTAATATCTTCTCTGCCGCAGTTTGTTGGTATGTTTGCGATGATCATCGGTTCTATTATTCTAAGTAGATTAGAAGAAAAGAAAAAATTTACTGCACTATCGATTATTTTCACAAGATTATTCGTTTTAATGATGGTTTTTATTATGTTTGTTCCTGTTGAATATCGTAGTTGGGTTTTCGTTCTTTTAATCGGACTTATGAATTTCCCTGGCTCATTTGCCACCTTAAGCTGGCAGTCGTTTATCGGAGACCTTATTCCCGATGAACGTAGAAACGGTTTTTTCAGCGAACGGAATCGTATCGTAACCATTGTTGGTATGATCTCCACTTTTATCATCGGAGTATTATTGCAACAATTTGATAAAAGTAATCCATCGCCATTTCTATTTCTATTCTTTTTTGCCTTTATTTTTGGTTGTATTGAGGTTTTTTATTTATTTAAACACAATGAACCGAAACAAGAGAAGAAACCAAAACCGAAAAAGGAAAGGAAACTCCAACTTAATTTAGATTTTATTAAGGACAAGCGTTTCTTCACGTTTCTTATTTGTAGCCTATATTTTAATTTTACTTGGCAAATGGCTTGGTCTCTTTTTAATATTTACCAAATTAAAGACGCTCATGCGACTGGCCTATGGATTAGTTTATTTACCGTAGCCAATCAAATCTCCCAGGTGATAAGCTATAAATGGTGGGGAAAAATGGCGGATAAACATAGCAACGCCAAAATGTTGATTTTTGTCGCTCTCGGAATGGCCATTGCACCAATATTAACAGTATTGTCAACAAATCTTTATTATTTAGTGGCGATAAACTTTATTACCGGATCATTTGTCGCAGGGACAGTGCTCATCCTATTTAACCAGCTTCTTGAAGTTACAACGGAAGATAACCGCAGCACCTATATCGCTAATTATAATGTATTACTAGCGATTATCGGATTTGTTGCCCCACAAGTAGGGGTATATATATTAGAGATTTCGAATATTCACATCGCAATGTCGGTATCTTCCATTCTACGAGCGTCTAGTGCATTGGTCTTTGTTTGGCTTTATATAGCATTGAAAAAGAAATACCCGGTATTTAAACAGACTGGCATCGCGAAATAGCCGAGATTCATTTATAATAAAGGCAACAAAAGCTTATTATGGAGGGAATTCAATGAGTAACTGTAATATCGATCATTCCATTGATGATTTAAAAAACAAATTTGAATCACAACAAGAATTTTTACCAGCAGACCTACTAGATTTGTTTACGATATTTTTTACAAAAGAACATTCTCAAGACACACTTAATGAGGTTTTCCATTTATTAAAAAAATATGATTTATCTAGTGAAGAAGAACAACAAGTACGGAATGAAAAACTTTTAGCTATCTTTCAAAAGGCTTAGAGAGTTCTAAGCCTTTTCGTTTTGGGGAGGTGAGGGTTTGGTAGAGAATCATATGAAGGTTTCAATCCGCTCTTTAGTGGAGTACGTTTTTAGCAGTGGCAGTATTGATCAGCGATTCCGGACCTCACAATCAATGGTCGAGGGTACTAAAGCTCACCAAAAATTACAAAGCGCTTATACTGAAGGTGATTTAAAAGAAATACCACTACAAACCGTAATGGAATATAAAGGATATACCTATGAAATAGATGGTCGTTGCGATGGTATTTTGTTCGGGGACAACGTGATAACGATTGACGAAATAAAGTCGACATCGATGGATTTAAACTCGATTGAAGATTCCGGAATTCCTGTGCATTGGGCTCAGGCTAAGGTTTATGCATACATTTATGCAAAAAATCATCAACTGAATCAAATTAACGTTAGATTAACTTATTATCAGGTTTTGACTGAAGAAGTGAAACGGTTGGTTCAAACTTTTCGGTTTGAAGAGTTGAAGGCATTTGTGATGGAAACAATTTCACAATATGCCCCATTTGCGGAACTAAGATTAAAGCACTTGTCAGAGCGAAATGAAAGTATCAAGAAACTTGCATTTCCGTTTGAGCAGTTCAGACCAGGACAAAGAAAGCTTGCAGGTGCCGTTTATAAAACGATTCAGGACAAGAAAAACCTTTTTGCTATGGCGCCAACTGGAATTGGTAAGACGATATCAACGACCTTTCCTTCGATCAAGGCAATGGGTGAGGGAGAATGTGGGAAGTTATATTATTTAACAGCTAAGACGATTACTAGACAAGCGGCGGAAGAGGCTTTTCAATTAATGCAGGAGAAAGGCCTTTGTTTTTCTTCTGTGACAATTACCGCTAAAGAAAAGACTTGTCTAAAGGAAAAAGTGATTTGCCAAAAGGATTATTGTGAATTTGCCAATGGCTATTATGACCGCTTAAATGGGGCGATATTGGATATTTTCGCAAATGAAGTCGCAATAAATCGCTCTACGATTGAGCGATATGCCATTAAACATACACTATGTCCATTTGAATTTTCCTTAAACTTATCTTATTTAGCTGATGCAGTCATCTGTGATTATAATTATATTTTTGATCCGCGAGTATCATTAAAGAGGTTATTGGAAGATCAGAAAAAGGAAACAGTGCTGCTTATTGATGAGGCGCATAATTTGGTCGACCGCTCGCGGGAAATGTTTTCTGCTGGACTCAGTAAATTACAATTTTTGACATTAAAAAAAGAGTACCAAAATTCAAAGTTGAGCTTGGCGAATGCGGCTAAGGAAATTAATGCTTTGTTTTTGACGTTTAAAAAAGAGGCAAAACCGAAAGAGGTTGCGTTTTTCGATGATCTACCAGACGAGTTTTTGCAGTCGCTGGAGCATTTTAAAAACGAAGCTGAGGCAGAACTCCTAAGGCAATCGGGCGGAAATACGGATGAGGTATTATTGGAAAGTTATTTTTTAGTCCAGAACTTCCTTAGAATCTACAAATTCTATGATGAACGATTTACGATATATTTGGAAATCGATCGGAGTGAGGTTAAAGTTAAGATCTTTTGTTTGGACCCTTCACACCAATTAAATCAAATGTCAAAAGGATTCCGATCGTTGATTTATTTTAGTGCCACGTTAATGCCGATTGATTATTATCAGCATCTTCTTGGGGCGACGGAAGAGGATTATTTAATTGGAATTCCCTCACCGTTTCGAAATGAACAGACAGAATTTTATATTGAACCGCTTTCAACGCGATTTAAAGACAGGGAGCGTACGAAGGGACAAATTGCCCATCTGATTGGGAAGTTTGTAAAAAATCGGCCGGGAAACTTTTTGGTATTTTTTCCATCGTATCAATATATGATGATGGTTTATGAAACGTGTAATTTTGAGGATTCATCTTATGATGTGCTTGTTCAGACACAGGGAATGTCGGAGGAGGAGAAGGAAGGGTTTTTAGAACATTTTCAGCCTAATCGTCCAAAAACATTGGTTGGATTTGCAGTACTGGGTGGTATTTTTTCCGAAGGTGTGGACTTAAAAGGCGACCGGCTAAATGGCGTTATGGTGATTGGGGTTGGCTTACCCCAGATTGGATTGGAACGTGATCTTATTAAGGAATACTTCGATAGGATTGGTAAAAGTGGATATGACTACGCTTACGTCTACCCGGGTATCAATAAAGTCTTACAGGCTGGTGGACGTCTAATCCGTTCCGAATCAGACAAAGGACTCATCGTCCTTATCGACGACCGGTTCCTCCAACCCAAATATCAAAAACTCCTTCCCCCACAATGGACCCCACTTTAGCGCGTTAAAGCATGTGGGGACTGTCCCGCTGGGGATTAACGCGGTGGTGCGGTGAAGTGCATTTTGTTTCTGTATGGTGGTTATTTGGTGTTATTATATTGTTGTTATGAAAAAATTCTGATATTGGGGTGGCTTTTTAATGACCGTTAGAGTTGGGGTTATTGGACTTGGAGCAATAGGGGAGAGAGTGATACATAAATTTATTAATCATCCGGAGACGGATGTAGTTGCTGTTTGTGACGTAAATGATGCTAGACTATCCAGCATCAAAGAAAGATTCAACAGCATTAGTACGTATAAGGACCATACTGAAATGCTCCAAAACGAAGATATTTCTTTAGTTTACTTGGCAGTTCCGCCTAAATTTCATCACAAGATTGCTTTAGACGTTATTGCGAGTAATAAACATATTCTTTGTGAAAAACCGTTGGCAAATTCCTTACAGGAAGCTCTGGAAATGGCTGAAGCTGTCAATAACACGAATCTAGTAAATGCGATTAACTTTCCTATGATGTATTCCAATGTCTATCAAAAATTTAAAGAACTCGTTACAAGTGGCAAAATCGGAGAGGTAAATCGCGTAGAAGTGCAGATGCATTTTACAACCTGGCCCCGGGCTTGGCAACAAAATGAATGGATTGCCAGCCGTGAGCAGGGAGGATTTATTCGTGAGGTGGGACCTCATTATATCCAAATGATTCAGGATGTTTTTGGCGAACTTCAAAACATTCGTTCGTTTGTAGATTACCCAGAAGATCCAACACGTTGTGAAATAGGGTTTATTGCTAGAATGGAACTGGCTAACAATACCTCGGTACTATTCAACGGACTAAGTGGAATTGGTCAAAAGGAACATATTTCCTTTAAAGTCTATGGAGACAAAGGAACCGTCGACTTGATGAATTGGAGTGTCTTATCTATCTCTGAAGGAGATTCATCACCTGAAATTTTCCCGCTACAACGGGAAGAAGAAATTGATTTAGTAGGTGAACTTGTAAAAGCCATTAAGGGAGAAGAGGGCAAACTCGTTTCTTTCCATGAAGGTTATAAAGTCCAACAAGTTTTAGAAAACTTACTTGGAAATTAGTTAAATAGAAACAGGCTGACTCGTGTCAATTGGAACACATTGAGTCAGCCTGTTGAATTTTATAAAGATTTCTCCAACTCATACCAATAATGACATAGCGTTTCCATACCTTTGTCAAAATTCTCTAAATGGAAATGCTCATTTGGGGCATGAAAGTTTTCATCAGGTAAACCAAAGCCCATTAACACAACAGGAGCCCCCAAAATTTGATCAAAAGTCGCGACAATTGGAATCGATCCACCACCACGGGTAAAAGAGGTTGGTACTTGATAAACCTTTTCATACGCCCGACCCGCTGCTTGTATCGCAGGGTGATCAAATGGCGTCACAAATGGTGCCCCTTTATCAAACAAAGATACATTCACCGTAACTCCGTGTGGAGTGTGCTTTTTAATATGATTTTGGAGTAATTCGACAATCACATCCGGATCTTGATTTGGTACAAGGCGGCAAGTAATTTTAGCATGTGCCTCAGAAGGAAGAACCGTTTTAATTCCTTCACCTTGGAAACCACCATAAATCCCGTTCACCTCAAGAGTGGGTCGAACCCAAGTTCGTTCTAATGTGGAGTAGCCTTCCTCCCCAAACATTTCAGGTACTCCCAATTGCTCGATGAAAGATTCATCTTTGATACCAAGTGCCTCATAGGCTTCTTTTTCAGCAGCTGTCAATTCAGCTACTTGGTCGTAAAAGCCGTCAACGGTAATCTGACCATTTTTATTATGGAAGGATTGTACAATTTCTACTAATGCATGGATGGGGTTTTGAATGGCTCCACCGTAGAGCCCGGAATGAAGGTCGCCTTTTGGCCCCTTTATATCGATTTGAACGCCACATAAACCTCTTAATCCATAGCAAAGAGTTGGTTTTCCTTTTTCCAGCATACTAGAATCTGAAATGACAATGACATCTGATTTCAGCAAATCTTTATTTTCTTCAACAAACAGTGGTAGGTTCGGACTGCCCACTTCTTCCTCACCTTCAATTAGGAACTTTACATTGATTGGAAGGCTGCCCGTCGTTTCAAGAATGGCTTGCAGCGCCTTCAAATGCATGAATCCTTGACCTTTGTCATCACTAGCACCACGTGCATAAAGCTTTTCGTCGCGAATCTCCGCCTCAAAAGGGGGACTGTCCCACAAATGAAGAGGGTCGACAGGTTGGACATCATAGTGCGCATAAATGAGCACGGTCGGTTTGCCCTCAGCTTTAAGCCATTCCCCGTACACCACAGGGTGGCCCTTTGTTTGGTAAATCTCCACTTTCTCCATGCCAATCACTTCTAAAGCATTGGCAACCCATTTGGCGGCAGCTTGAACATCTTCTTTATGTTCTGGCAAAGAACTTATACTAGGAATTGCCAAAAACTCCTTTAACTCCGCTAAATGCTTCTCTCGATTCTCCGAAAGATAGGTAAAAACTCCATTCTCCACAAAAAGCCCTCCTAAAAAAATCTCATCTAATACTATTTCAACATCCAAACAAAATATTCCTCCCCACACTTTAAAGCGATAAAGTGGTGGAAATTTTCTGAAAAGTGTATTGACTTTTCACTATATACACGTTACATTTGTGTTAAAACGTATAACACATATTAGTTATCACGAAAAATAAACGTTATATAAATTAAACTTCTAAAATATGTTGTTTTAAGAAGATTTATGGAGGTGGAGAGGTTTGAGTGAAGTATTATCACAACAGTTAACCGAAGAGGAAAAGTATCAACGGTTTATCAAACGGATCCAGAAGGGTGAGAAAATTGAAGCCGATGACTGGATGCCTGAAGATTACCGAAAAACCCTTATTAAGCTGATTTCGATGCACGGGATTAGTGAAATTATGGGTGCGCTTCCAGAAAAAGAATGGGTCCCGAAGGCACCCTCTTTAAGACGAAAACTGGGGATTATGGCCAAAGTTCAAGATGAAATGGGGCACGGGCAATTACTTCTTCGTGTGGCCGAAGATTTAATGAAACCATATGGAAAAACCCGTGAAAATATTATGGAAGATTTATTTTCAGGAGATTTAAAGTTTCATAATGTTTTCCATATGCCTGCGCCAACTTGGGGAGATGCTGGTTTAATCGGTTGGCTTGTAGACGGGGCTGCGATTATTTCGCAAACGAATATGCTAGATGCCTCATACGGTCCATACGCCAGAGCATTAAAACGAATTTGCGCGGAAGAGGTTTTCCATGCCCAACATGGTGAATCGATTATTATGGCACTTGCAGAAGGTACACCTGATCAAAAAGCGCTCATCCAAGATTCGCTCAATCGTTGGTGGGATGCGTTATTAATGTTCTTTGGCCCGAGTGATGCTGCCACAACTGGTACGTCCAAACAGGACACAACCATTAAATATGGAATCCGCACGAAAACGAACGAGGAGCTTCGCCAGGATTTCTTCTCAAAATATGTTCCAAGAATTCTTTCCCTTGGATTAAAACTACCAGACGAGTCGATGCACTTTGATCAAAATCAACAAAAATGGGTCTACAATCAACCGGACTGGAGTCAATTCAAGGAAATTATTAAAAATAACGGACCAAAATCAAAAGACCGCCTACGTCTTCGAAAAATTTCCTATGAAACAAATCAATGGGTACGTGAAGCTTTAAGTCAAGATATCTCGTAAAAAAAGAAAGGAGATTGCCAATGGGTAGTGTAGGTTTCTATCAAGAATTTGAGGTATTCAGTAAACGTTCAGATACCGCTCCAATGCAGTATCAATTTTCATTACTAGCTCCAAATGAAGAAATGGCCATTGTAATGGCTCAGGAAAATTTTATGCGCCGTGAGCCAGTTGCCGATATTTGGGTCGTAAAAAGATCCAACATTCGTAAAATGACCAGCGAAGAGAGAGAATCATTATTCCGCATCGATAATAAAGATTACCGTAACACAAAAGGCTATGGTTACTTAAAAAAGAAATGGCGCCAATATGAACAAGGCATGCTAGATGAAAAAGAAATTCTATCGTGGGGAGGGAAAAGAACCAATGACAAAAACGAATAACGAAGCCCTACATGAACTACTATTTCAACTGGCTGATGACGACTTTATCCTTGCCTACCGTGGTTCGGAATGGCTTGGCCTCGCACCACATATCGAGGAAGACGTCGCTTTTTCATCCATTAGCCAAGACACGATGGGGCACGCAGCCATCTTCTATCAGCTTTTGGAAGATCTACAAGTTGGTAATGCAAATGATCTGGCCCATAATCGAGCAGCGGAAGAAAGACGAAATGCCATTTTACTAGAGAAAGTGAATGGTCCTGGCCATTATTTAGTGGAACCGCGCTATGACTGGGCATTTGCTGTGGTTCGAAATTATTTCTACATTATGGCTAAGAAAGTCAAAATGGACTCGATTAAACAAGGCAGCTATCAGCCATTAGTCGAAGCAGCAACTAAAGTTAATTTTGAAATCTATTATCATATCCTTCATTGGAAAACTTGGTTCACTCAACTCCTCAAAGCAGGAGGGGAAGCTAGAACGCGAATGGAGGCTGCGATTCAAACAGTTTCCCTAGACATGGATGGGGTTATCCATCTTGGAGATAGAGAAAAGGCTATGGTCGAATCCGGTCTAATCAGCAGTTCGGCCGAACTTAAAAACCAATGGACGCTCCTAATAAAACCAATCCTCGAAGATGTCCAAGTCACCCTGCCGACCTTTGGCATGAAAAACGGGAATGGTCGCAACGGCGAACATACAAAAGATTTAGAAGATGCCCTTACAACATTAACAGAAGTCTACCAGTCTGATCCAACCGCAGCCTGGTAAAGAAAGATGGGATGAAAAGATGAGCCAACAGCTTGAGCAAACAATAATGGAAGCGCTTCATACCGTAATGGATCCGGAGATTTCAACGGTTTCAATTATTGAACTCGGGATGCTTGAAAAGTTCACCTATGAATCTTCCAATCTTACAGTCTATCTTTTACCGACTTTTCTTGGCTGCCCGGCACTGGAAATTATTAAGAACAATGTAAAAAATGCTCTATCAAACATCGAGGGGCTTAAAAACGTTGAGGTTCAATTTTTACTAAGCCCACCTTGGACATCAGACCGGATCACTGAACTCGGGCGACAACAATTGCTCGAATTTGGGATTGCCCCACCGCCAACCTACATGAGTGATACGGGAGAATGGAAGGTAGACTGTCCATATTGCGGCTCGACCTATACCACACTTGAAAACCTATTTGGACCGACTGCATGTAGAAGCATTCTTTATTGCAAGTCTTGTAAAAATCCATTTGAAGCCATGAAGCCAATGGCCAATCTGTAATAAATAATGGTTTCACACATATAAATTAATGCTATTAAAATATGAACCAGAGGAGATGCAAACCTATGATTAAAATGATCGCACTTTACAAACACCCAGAAAACAAGGAAGAATTCGACAAATATTACCATGAAGTTCATGCACCACTTACAGCGAAAATCCCTGGCTTACGTAAAATGGACGTGACAAAAATCATTGGGAGTCCAATGGGTGGTGAAGGCAAGTATTATTTAATGTGCGAAATGTACTATGACGATATGGAGTCATTCAAGGCTGCAATGAAAACACCTGAAGCGAAGGCATCAGGAAAAGATGCCATGTCTTTTGCAGGTGATATTATCACCATGATGATTGGTGAGGAAGTCAATGAGTAATCCGTATCAATATATTTTAACGAACATTGAAGGGCCATTAGCGTTCATAAAGCTCAATCGCCCGAAAGTGTTAAATGCCTTAAATCGGCAAATGGTCACTGAAATTCTTCATGCATTAGAGAATTTTGACCATAATCCTGCTATACGAGTCATTCTATTATGCGGCAACGGTCGTGCCTTTGCAGCAGGTGCCGATATCGATGAAATGGCAAACGTCAGTTCTACTGACTTAGAGTTACTAAACCAATTTACCGACTGGGACCGAATTGCTTGGATTAAGAAGCCAATCATCGGTGTTGTTCATGGATTCGCCTTGGGGGGAGCGTTCGAGCTTGCCCTATGCTGTGACCTATTATGGGCTGCAGACGATGCTGAATTCGGTTTCCCTGAAGTCAATCTTGGGATAATGCCAGGTGCTGGGGGAACTCAACGTTTAACAAAGCTTGTTGGTAAAACAAAAGCAATGGAATGGCTGTTCACAGGTGCAAGAATCCCAGCTAAGGAAGCAGCACAATTCGGCATCGTCAACAAACTAGTTGCCAAAGAAGTCTTAATGGAAGAAGCAATTAAGTACGCTCAAACACTAGCCATGCAACCGCCAATCTCCCTTCGCTATATAAAGGAAGCGGTCCTTAAGGCGGTCGACCATTCCTTGTACGAAGGAATGCAATTTGAACGCAAAAACTTCTCACTTTTATTCTCAACAGAAGATCAAAAAGAGGGAATGCGTGCGTTTATTGAAAAAAGAAAACCGGATTTCAGAGGGAAGTAAGGGGTGCCCACTTATATGTATGAAACTGTACAGTATGAAAAGCGAAACGGAGTCGCTTGGCTGACGTTGAATCGCCCTGACAAATTAAATGCATTTACAAAACAGTTAAACAAAGAGATGGAAAAAGCCATTAAAGAAGCGTCCAAAGACACTGGAGTCCGTGCCCTAGTTATCACAGGCTCAGGCCGCGCCTTCTGTTCCGGTCAGGATTTAGCTGATGTCGATGATCAAATGGACCATGGTGATATACTAAGAAATCATTATAATCCAATGATGAAGGCACTCTCAAAGGTAGAAAAACCAGTGATTGCTGCGGTAAACGGGGTAGCAGCTGGTGCTGGATTCAGTCTCGCCTTAGCCTGCGACTTCCGGATTGCCAGTGAAAAGGCAAGCTTTCTCCAGGCGTTTATCCATGTTGGCCTAGTTCCGGACTCGGGAAATCTTTACTTCTTACCACGACTAATCGGCCACGCAAAAGCGCTCGAACTTGCTGTATTAGGCGAAAAAATAACAGCCGAGCAGGCCAACGCATTGGGTCTGGTCACAAAAGTTGTTCCAACAGAAAGTTTCCTAGAAGAAGTCGGTCAATTTGCTGAACGTTTAGCAAACATGCCAACAAAGGCTATCGGCCTGATTAAAAAGAATCTGGTAGCAAGCTGGAACGTTACCTACGATGAATTCTTAGAATTAGATGCCCAAGGACAGCGAATTGCCGGCCTCACCGCTGATCATATGGAAGGCGTGCAAGCCTTTTTAGAAAAAAGAAAACCACAATTCAAAGGAGTGTAATCCATTGTCATCAGTTAAAGAACAAAAATTCGAACAATTAGAAATGAAACGTGATCTCTATTGGATGATCATAAACGGGGAGCGTGTAGAAAGCTCCAACCAAGAAACGTACATAACGTACGCTCCCGCTACCGGAGAGCCGATTGCGGCGGTATCCAAAGCCACAAAAGAAGATGTTGAGCGAGCAGTTCAAGCGGCAAGAGCGTCGTTCGATCAAGGAAAATGGCGATTATCACCTGTCAATAAACGCTCGAGAACATTAAATAAAATTGCCTCGATTATGCGATCCCGCTTTAACGAATTAGTAGAATTAGAGATTTTAGATACAGGTAAATCTCTAGGTGCGGCGCAAGGACAAGTCATGCAAGCCATTGAAGACTTTGAATTTTATGCAGGGGCGATTGTCAGCCATCGCGGTGCTAACAATAGTATGCCTGGCCAATTTCAAAACATCACAGAAAAAGAACCAGTAGGTGTTTGTGCGCAAATAATCCCATGGAACTATCCATTAATGATGGCAGCATGGAAAATTGCCCCAGCCATCGCCGTTGGCTGTTCGGTTGTCGTCAAACCAGCCACTCTAACACCATTAACTGCTATTGTGCTTGGAGAAATCTGTATTGAAGCAGGCGTTCCAGCAGGGGTAGTTAATATAGTCCCTGGTGCAGGTTCCGAAATCGGCAACTATCTAGTGGAGCATCCACAAGTTGACAAAGTCGCATTCACTGGATCAACACCAATTGGTAAAAACATTATGGCCAAAGCGTCCCATACATTAAAACGAGTGACATTAGAGCTAGGTGGAAAATCACCTAATATCATTTTTGCAGATGCAGACGTTGATGCAGCAGTGGACGGGTCTTTATTCGGAATCTTCTATAACACTGGTCAATCTTGTGAGGCACGCTCTCGTTTATATGTTCAAGAAGAGATTTACGAAGAGTTTATCGAGAAGTTTTTAGATAAAACGAAGAAACTCCAATTGGGCAATCCGTTCGCAAAAGAAACGCATGTTGGTGCAATCATTAGCCGCGAGCAACTACAAGTAATCGATGGCTATGTCCAATCAGCTGTTGAAGAAGGTGCGACTATCTTAACTGGTGGAAAAGAAGCGAAAGTGGAAGGTTTCGAAGAGGGCTTTTGGTATGAACCAACGATCATCACAAACGTTCATGATGATATGAAGGTAGTGAAGGAAGAAATCTTCGGACCAGTCGTTGTGGTCTTGCCTTTCAAGGATGAAAAAGAAGTCATAAAGCGTGCGAACGATAGCGATTATGGATTAGGATCAGCGATTTGGACGAAGGATTATGCTCGAGCTACCCGTGTTTCGAAACAAATTCAAGCTGGTATCGTGATGGTAAACTGTCCGTTTTCGGCATTCCCTGGTACACCATTCGGAGGTTATAAACAATCAGGTTTCGGCCGTGAGCTTTGTATTGAAACCCTTGATTTATATTGTGAAACGAAAAGTGTAATCTCCTATTTTGGAGCACGTCCTCTAAACCCATTCGGAATCTAATCTAGCCTTGAGAGCACTCTGTATTTGAAGGAGTGCTTCTCTACTTTATAGGGGGAACAGAAAATGCAAAACATCGTTGTCATTGGCTCGGGAGTTATGGGCCGCGGGATTGCCTATGTTAGTGCAGTAGGCGGCTTTCATACGACATTGGTCGATATAAATGAAACTCAGCTACAAAGTGCTGAAAAAGAAATCGGACTCATTTTTCAAAAAGCGATTGAACGTAACAAAATTGCCATAGAACAAGCATCAGAAGCGAAAGCTAACCTATCTTTTTCCAATCATCTTATACCGGCAGTAAAAGAAGCAAATCTAATCATCGAAGCTGTACCCGAGGTAGCCGAAATCAAAAAGTCCATCTTTGAAGTCATTGACCAACATGCACCAGTAAATTGTGTGTTCGCTTCTAATACCTCAACGATGAGCCCAACCGAATTAGGCTCCTATACGAAACGTCCAGAAAAGGTTATGGCGATGCATTTCTTTAATCCGGTGCAAAAGATGCGACTCGTTGAAATGGTTCGCGGCCTTGAAACAAGTGATGAAACCGTAGAAAAGGTAAAGGGAATTGCAGAACAAATGGGCAAGGAAACGGTTACCATTAATGAATTCCCTGGCTTTGTAACAAGTCGGATGAGTGCCCTTGTCGGAAACGAGGCCTTTTACATGCTCCAAGAGGGATTAGGAACACCAGAAGAAATCGACAAAGCCATAAAACTAGGACTCAATTATCCGATGGGACCATTTGAATTAGGGGATTTAGTTGGTCTTGACACACGGCTTAATAATCTACGATATCTCCACGAAAAGTTAGGGGAAAAGTATCGCCCTGCACCATTACTGGAGCAATACGTTAAGGCAGGACGCCTAGGAAGGAAGACCGGCAGGGGAGTCTATGATTATCGTAAAGATGAATAGAAGGAAGGTTTAACCGATGAGAGAAGTAGTGATTGTGGATGCGGTTCGGACACCAATCGGCCGCTACAAGGGTGCGTTAAAAACGATCCGACCTGATGATTTAGGGGCTATTGTCATAAAAGCTTTGGTAGAAAGAAATCAGGAAATCAACCCTGAGGAAATTGAAGAGGTTATTTTCGGTAATGCCAACCAGGCTGGAGAAGATAACCGAAATGTGGCACGCATGTCTGCACTATTAGCAGGTCTACCCATCCATGTTGCAGCGACAACAATCAATCGACTCTGCGGTTCAGGGTTGGACGCTGTCAACTATGCGGCCAGGGCGATTTTAGCGGGGGAGGGTGATATCTTTATCGCAGGTGGGACTGAAAGCATGACGAGGGCTCCATTTGTTATGGCTAAGCCGCAAGACGATTTTCCACGCGGAAATATGGAGATGTTTGATACAACAATTGGTTGGCGCTTTACCAATCCGTTGTTAAAAGAAATGTACGGTGTCGACACCATGCCGGAAACAGCTGAAAATGTTGCCCGTAGGTACGAAATCACTCGAGAGGATCAAGATCTATTTGCTTACGAAAGCCAGCAGCGGGCAGCTAGCGCGATGGAAAGTGAGTTGTTTGCTGAAGAAATCATCCCAGTTGAATACAAGGACCGTAAAGGGAATGTGATTACCGTCGATAAAGACGAGCATCCACGCCCAGATACTACTCTTGAAAAGCTTGCAAAATTAAAGCCATTGTTCCCAAATGGTACGGTAACTGCCGGGAATGCCTCTGGAGTGAATGATGGAGCAGCAGCGCTACTTCTGATGAGCGCTGAAAAAGCCAAACAATTAAATCTCAAACCATTGGCAAAATATGTTGTATCAGCAGTAGCCGGTGTTGAACCTTCTATAATGGGAATTGGCCCAATCGAATCTACTAAGAAGGCATTAGAGCGTGCTAAGCTAACAATCGATGAAATTAACTTAATCGAATTAAATGAGGCTTTTGCTTCGCAATCTTTGGCTTGTATTCGCGAACTGGGTTTGGATAAAGATAAGGTGAATGTAAACGGTGGCGCGATTGCTTTTGGGCACCCACTTGGAGCGAGCGGGGCTAGAATTTTAACCGCCTTAATTTATGAAATGAAACGCTCAAATGCCAGATTAGGATTAGCAACCATGTGTGTTGGCGTTGGTCAAGGGATCTCAACGATTGTAGAAAACTGCTCGTTGGAGGAATCATGATGATCAATATAACTCTAGAGTTAAAAAATCATATTGCATATGTCACGCTGAATCGGCCAGAAGTGCTAAATTGCTTTAATTATGAGACGCTTGTCGAGCTTGGCGAAATCGTTGATGGATTATATTCCAATCCAGATGTTAGAGTAGTTATTTTTACCGGAGCAGGAGATAAAGCGTTTAGTGCTGGTGCTGATTTAAAAGAACGAAAAACGCTAAATGAAGATGAGGTAAGACGCAATGTGCGGAAAATTCGTGATGTGTTTCATTCTATAGCTAACTTGCCTCAACCGACAATTGCGGCCATCAACGGTGCAGCTTTTGGAGGAGGGTTCGAGCTTTTACTAGCTTGCGATTTCCGCATTGCTGTAGAACAAGCGTTGATGGGATTGACCGAAGTTAGCTGGGGAATCATACCAGGAGCTGGTGGAACGCAGCGCCTTACAAGATTAATCGGGGAAATGAAAGCGAAGGAGCTCATCCTTACAGCTAGAAAAATTTCAGCCTACGAGGCCTTGCATTGTGGTATTTTAACGAAAGTGGTTTCAAAAAATAGCCTCCAAACCTCATGTGAAAAACTAGCCGGTGAGATTCTAGCCAATGCTCCAATCGCAGTTCGTCAGGCGAAGCTTGCGATACAGTTGGGTGCAGAGGTAGATATTGTATCAGGTTTAGAAATCGAAGCAAAAGCGTATGAAGTGACCATTCCCTCCAAGGATCGGTTAGAAGCGTTGGCTGCCTTCAGCGAAAAGCGAAAACCAGTATTTACGGGGAAATAAACAGCCACAGATTCATTCTGTGGTTGTATTATTATTTTCAAAAAATATTAACAAATCACTCGACTTTTTAGTAGAATAGTTTTAGTCTTAATTTAGCCTTTTAGAGAAAGAGGATGGACTACGATGAATACACGTTCGATGATTTTTACGTTATATGGGGATTATATTTCTCATTATGGAAATAAAATATGGATTGGCAGTTTAATTCGCTTTTTGGCAGAGTTTGGCCATAACGAACAGTCGGTACGCGCGGCGATTTCGCGAATGAATAAACAAGGTTGGGTGCAGGCAGAGAAAATTGGTAACAAAAGCTATTATTCGTTAACAGAACGTGGTGTGAAACGGATTGAAGAGGCTGCAGGACGGATTTTTAAATTAAAGCCTGAAAAATGGGACGGTAAGTGGAGGATATTTATGTACACGATCCCTGAAGAAATTCGGACTGTTCGCGATGAACTAAGGAAAGAACTTGTTTGGAGCGGGTTTGGTACGATGTCTAACAGCTGCTGGGTATCTGCCAACCAATTAGAAAAACAGGTTCTGGATCTAATCGAAAAGTATGAAATTGCTCCATATGTTGACTTTTTTGTTGCGGAAAATAAAGGCCCCCACGAAGATAAGAGCATCGTGAAACGAAGTTGGAATTTAGAAGAAATTAATCAAAAGTATCAGGAATTTATTGGTGAATACTCCCAAAAATATGTGATTGACCGTAACAAAATTCAAAAAGGGCAAATGACGGATGCAGAATGTTTTGTGGAGCGCTCCAAGCTTGTCCATGAATATCGCAAGTTTTTATTCGTCGACCCCGGTTTACCAGAAGAGCTTTTACCGGAAAAATGGCTTGGCGGCCACGCGGCGGCACTTTTTGGAGAATACTACAAAGAGCTTGCAGAACCGGCGTTACGTTTTTTTGAAAGCGTCTTTCAAGAAGGGAATCAACTTGATCAAAAAAATGAAGATTACGATGTGCTTGACCATCCATATATTATTGAAAACTAAAAAACCGTATCCCTTCCAATGAACAGGGATACGGTTCTTTCTTATTTTTCTTCTTTTAAAAATTGTTGATATTCTTTTCCTTTTTGGACATACGTCTCAATCGAAAGCTGGATTAGTTCTAGATCACGTTCATTGATTTCGCGAAAGACCTTACCAGGTGATCCAACAACTAAAGAGCGTGGGGGAATTTTTTTCCCTGAAGGAATGAGGGTATTTGCCCCAATAATACATTCCTCACCAATCTCCGCACCGTCTAAAATCGTCGAACCCATACCAATGATACATCTGTTTTCAATCTTACAGCCATGTAAGATGGCATTATGGCCAACGGTCACCTCATCACCGATGTGCAATGGGAATCCTTCATATAAATGGCAGGTAACATTATCTTGAATACTTGTTCGTTCTCCAATAATAATGGCTCCCTCGTCGCCGCGTAGGACCGCGTTAAACCATACGGTGGATTCTTTTCCGATAGTGACATCTCCAATGATACAAGAGCCCGGAGCCATAAAACCTGACTCATCAACATTTGGTCTTTTATCCAAATAAGAATATTTCATTCTCCAAACACCCCTTGTTATTTATTACCTATTTATCACCTTGAACTTTACTGACAATTGAAAATAGTATAACATTAAAAATACGAAGGAGGAATTTTAGTGCATCAATTATTAAAGTTATTAAACATCCAATATCCGATTATCCAAGGTGGAATGGGGAACATTAGCAATGCTCTATTAACTGCTGCCGTATCGGAGGCAGGCGGACTTGGTACAATCGGTGTCGGCACGATGACACCTGAAGAAGTAGAAAAAATCATTCAAGAAACCAAAAACTTAACAACTAGACCCTTCGCCTTGAACATTCCTATCTCCGTCACACCTTATTTAAAAGAAATGCTTTCATTACTAATAAACTATCAAATTCCAGTTGTATCGCTTTCAGCAGGAAATCCAGCACCATATATTGAAAATTTACATAACCACGGAATTAAGGTAATTGCTGTTGTTGCTTCCGTTAAGCATGCTTTAAAAGCTGAGGCAGCCGGAGTCGATGTGATTGTAGCTGAAGGCTATGAAGCTGCGGGGATTAACTCACCTTATGAAACGACTACTATCACCTTGATTCCGCAAATTGTTGATGCCGTTAAAATTCCAGTTGTGGCAGCCGGAGGTATAGCTGATGGCAGAGGTCTAGCTGCTGCGCTTAGTCTAGGGGCAAGTGGGGTCCAGATGGGCACTCGATTTATTGCAACAAAAGAGGCACCATTTCATGAAAACTATAAAAATAAAATACTAGCTGCAGACGATACTAGTACAGTCATCGTTGGTCGTACAGTCGGGAAAATTCGCCGGCTCATTCAAACTCCCTATACTGAAAAACTACTAGAAAATGAGCGTACAGGATGGACGAGCGAAGAATATTTAACACTTACCTCTGAGGATTTCCATAGAAGAGGTGCATTGGATGGTGATGAACAAGAAGGATTTATGAATGCTGGTCAAATAGCCGGCCTAGTAGCTACTACACCAACGGTAAAAGAGCTATTAGAAGGAATGGTTCAAGAGGCAAAAACAACGTTGCAAAAATCACTAGAATGTTTTTAATTGCCAAGCATATTCATATTAAGAATCAATATTATTCTAAAATGGAAATATAACTTTTTAACAATATTAAATTTTTAGAATATTATTGACTGGAATGTTGTTCCAATGATAGTATAACGATATATTCACGGTATTAATAGTGAATATCATATTATGTAATTTTGGAAGCGATTCCACGGGGGAGAAAAACAAATTATTAGCCTCGAGGGGGAAGTCCATGAAAAAAAGAAAATTGGCATTTTCAATTGCGCTGGCCGGAATGCTTTTATTAGCCGGCTGTAGCAAAGAAAGTAATAGTGAAGCAAGTAGCAAGGGGAGTAAAGGCAATAATAGTTCTACATCTACTAATCTCAAAACCTTTGAAAAAAAAGAAAAAATCGAGATCATTTTCGGTATCTTACAATTTGGTAAAAGTGAAGCTCTTGATGAAGCGACCAATGGCTACTATAAACAATTGAAAGATGCTGGCTTCGATGACGGAATTAATGCTTATTATGATATTCAAGTCGTTGATTCCGTAGAAAAAGCAAATGAAGTTGTCGAGCATTTTGTAAAAGAAAAGGCTGATATTATTTTTGCAAACGGAACCGAAAGTGCGTTAAATGCGCTCCAAATAACGAAGGATGTCCCAATTGTATTCACATCAGTACAAGACCCTGTAGGAGCGGGATTAGTTGAGGCTATGGATAAACCTGGCAAAAACATAACAGGGGTCCTTACTAATAACACCGAAACGACCCAATATATAATCGAATTCATGACTACTAAAGTAGGTGTCAAAAAAATTGGTGTTTTGAGTAAGAAGGGGAACCGTGCAGCAGAATCCGAAATCAAAACAATTGAGGAAAGTGCTCAAGCAAATGGAGCTTCTGTCATTTCAGCTTCATTTAATACTAAGGAGGAAATCAGCCATGCGATAGAATCCCTTGGCGAGATCGATTCTTTATATTTAACGGCAGATGAAGTTTTCATTTCTTCCATTGATTCGATTGTGGCTTTAGCAAATGAAAAAAAGATTCCGTTGTTAACCAGCGAGCGCAGTCTAGTCAAAAATGGGGCGTTTGCATCAGCTGGTTTTGATCCCTTCCATTACGGCTTTGAAGCTGGCGATGTAGCTTTAGAGATTACGAGACGTGGAAAATCTACAACTGACTTCCCGCTACAATCACCGCCTAGAACTACTATATTTATCAATAAAAAAGCGGCTGAGAATCAGGGTGTCCATTATAACGCGGAATGGGAAAATGACGCTGAAGTGTTTGAAGGCGAATAAGTAAATACCGGTAAGGAGGGTTGGATGTGAAACCGGGATTAAAAAAAGGGCGAACTGCCACGATTGAAACCACTGTGACACGGGAAATGTTTGCCCAATTTGAAGGCCAGGTTGTCCATCCAACCTACTCAACAGTCACAATGATTTATCATATGGAATGGGCATCAAGACAAATTCTTCTTCCTTTTTTAGAAGATTACGAGGAAGGTATGGGCGGGGCCGTTTCGGCGAAGCATCTTGCCCCTGCCCCTGAAGGATCAAAACTAAGAATTATCGCCGAATTAATCGAATATGAACGTAATGTTCTCATTACAAATGTTTCCGTTTATCGAGAAACAGACCTAATTGGAATCGGCGAAGTCAAACAAGTGGTATTACCAAAGAAAAAAATTGCAGAACTATTAAATCCACGGCCTCTATGAGGTTGGTTTTTTTATTTAATGGACATTCACACGCTTTAAAGCACTAAAGCAAAACACTTTAACACGTTAAAGCGTGTGGGGACTGTCCCCACATACTTTAACGCGCTAAAGCAAAATTTTTTAGGAGGTTACTAGTATGAAAGTGTTTGAGAAGATTCGTGAGCACGAGCAGGTGGTGTTTTGTAATGATGAAACGACTGGTTTGAAGGCGATTATTGCGATACATAGTACGAGATTAGGTCCAGCCTTGGGTGGCTGCCGGATGTTTCCATATAAAAGTGAAGAAGATGCATTAGAAGATGTGTTAAGACTCTCCAAGGGTATGACTTATAAATGCGCAGCGGCCGATGTTGACTTTGGTGGCGGTAAATCGGTCATTATCGGCGATCCACAAAAGGATAAAAGCCCAGAGCTTTTTCGCGCATTTGGCCAGTTTGTTGAATCCTTAAATGGCCGCTTTTACACAGGTACCGACATGGGGACGACGACTGACGATTTTGTTCATGCCTTAAAGGAAACAAATTGTATTGTCGGAGTCGACGAAGCATATGGTGGAAGTGGGGACTCATCCGTCCCAACAGCTCATGGTGTCATTTATGGCATTCAAGCAACAAGTCAGTTTTTATGGGGAACTTCCGATTTAGCTAACCGCAGTTATTCCATTCAAGGACTTGGGAAAGTTGGTTATAAGGTCGCAGAAAGCCTACTTGAAAGAGGCGCAGATCTTTTCGTTACGGATATCAACCAAGCCGCAATCGATCAATTAGTTAATAAAGCAAAGGAAATGGGAGCGGGAATCAAGGTTGTAACAAGTGATGAAATTTATAGCTGTCCAGCCGATGTGTTTGTACCATGTGCATTGGGCGGAATCATCAACGATGATTCGATAGAACACTTAAAAGTAAAGGCGGTAGTTGGTTCAGCTAATAACCAGTTACTTGAAATACGCCACGGAAAAATTTTACAAGAAAATGGAATTTTGTATGCCCCTGATTACATCGTTAATGCCGGAGGACTAATCCAAGTGGCTGACGAACTTTATACGCCGAATAAAGATCGCGTCTTACAAAAAACAAAAGCGATTTACAACTCATTACTAGATGTCTATAAATCGGCAGCTAACCAAGGTATTACTACCGTTGAAGCAGCTAATTCTTTCTGTGAAAAACGGATCGAGACAAGAACACGCCGTAACAGCTTCTTCAGTCATAATTTACGTCCAAAATGGTCAGTAAGAACTTAATACAAAACTTTTCCACTGAAGGAGTGATGAAAACAAAATGTTGGACCAGTTTCCGATTAAGCAGTTCTTAAACGAAGATGGAAATATCATCGAAGAGAATATTCGCTCTTTAGTCACACCAGAACTTATTAAGTCGTTTTATCAGCAAAGTGTTCGCATCCGTACCTTTGATAAAAAAGCAATCAGCTTACAAAGGCAAGGTAGAATAGGCACTTATGCCCCTTTTGAGGGACAAGAAGCCTGTCAGGTTGGCACCGCATTAGCCTTAGAACAAGACGACTGGCTATTTCCAACCTATCGCGACCATGGTGCTGCAATGGTCTTCGGTCATTCTCTCCGCAACATTCTTTTATTTTGGAATGGACGCAATGAGGGATGTATCCCTCCTGAAGGGAAAAAGATCTTTCCCCCAGGTATTCCGATTGCGACGCAAATCCCGCATGCGGCTGGTGCAGCTTATGCCGAAATGCGCAAAGGAACTAAAAATGCGGCTATTGTTTACTTTGGGGATGGCGCGACATCAGAAGGTGACTTCCATGAGGGAATTAATTTTGCCAGTGTCATGAAGGCGCCAGTCGTTCTATTCAATCAAAACAATGGATATGCCATCAGTGTTCCTCTTGAAAAACAAATGAGCAGTCAAACTATTGCCCAAAAGGCATTAGCCTATGATATACCGGGTTTGAGAATTGATGGAAATGATATTTTAGCCGTTTATTTTGAAACGAAAAAAGCGCTAGACCGGGCAAGGAGCGGACATGGACCAACTCTCATCGAAGCAGTGACCTGGAGGTACGGTGCCCATACGACTGCTGATGATCCGTCGAAATACCGAGACCAAGCCGAAAGTGCCCACCGCCGTCAAACAACTGATCCGTTACTACGATTAGAGCGCCTAATGAAAAATGAAGGCATCTACGATGAAAACTGGATCAAGGAGATCGAAACCTCTGCCCAAGAAGAAATCGATTTAGCTGTACAGGAAATGGAAGCGTTCCCGAAAGCGAATCCAGCCGATATCTTTGACCATGTTTTTGAAAAACCTACCTGGGGAATTCAGAAGCAAAAAGAAGATTACTTAAGATTAATAGGGGTGAATCCATGATGAATACGGTGGTGCAAACGAAAACCCTAACGCTCGTCCAAGCCATTACAGACGCCATGGACACCATGCTAACAGAAAATGAAAATGTGATTTTACTTGGCGAAGATATAGGTAAAAACGGTGGAGTGTTCCGGGCTACAGATGGTCTTCAGCTGAAACATGGTGAAAGCCGTGTACTAGATACACCACTTAGCGAAGCAGGCTTTGTCGGTGCTGCCATCGGAATGGCAGTTAATGGATTCCGACCTGTTGTGGAAATTCAATTTTTAGGATTCATTTACCCTGCCTACGAACAAATTATGACCCATGCCTCAAGACTCCGAATGAGAACAATGGGGCATTTTACAGTGCCTATGGTTATTCGGGCTCCGTATGGTGCGGGAGTACGAGCTCCAGAAATACATTGTGACAGTACGGAAGCTCTGTTCACCCATATGCCGGGGATTAAAGTTGTTTGTCCATCGAACCCTTACGATGCGAAAGGACTTTTAATTGCCTCGATTGAGGACCCAGATCCGGTACTGTTTTTAGAACCCATGCACAACTATCGCTCTACGCGTGAGGAAGTGCCGGAGGGCAAATATACAGTTGAAATCGGTAAGGGGAAACGACTAATGGAGGGTGAAGATGTTACCGTGATTGCTTGGGGGGCTATGGTTCCTGTGGCTATAAAAGCGGCCAATGAGATGAAAAAACAAGGGGTACATTGTG
Source organism: Pseudoneobacillus rhizolycopersici (assembly GCF_054786815.1). Classification (NCBI taxonomy): domain Bacteria; kingdom Bacillati; phylum Bacillota; class Bacilli; order Caryophanales; family Bacillaceae; genus Pseudoneobacillus; species Pseudoneobacillus rhizolycopersici. The sequence goes on from NZ_JBTOOE010000001.1 coordinate 207,640, forward strand.
ATGTCCTTGATTTAAGAACACTCTATCCACTTGATCATGAACTCATTTCTGAATCTGTCCAAAAAACGGGTAGAACAGTGATTGTCCATGAAGCCCATGCCACTGGTGGAGTCGGAAATGACATCATTTCAATCATTAACGACACATCATTTTTATTCCAAAAAGCCCCGGTTGAAAGGGTAACTGGTTTTGATACACCGGTTCCTTACTTTGGTTTCGAAGACCACTATCTTCCTACTCCAAAACGGGTGATCCATGCGATTGAAAAGGTAATCAAGTTCTAGCGAGGTGAAAAATTTGGAAGTTAAGCTAAGCGATATAGGGGAAGGAATGCACGAAGCAACCATCAATTGCTTCTTTGTTAAGCCAGGCGATTTCGTGAAAGCCGACCAGCCACTTGTCGAAGTCCAAACGGATAAAATGACTGCAGAAATTCCTGCACCCGCTTCGGGAATAATAAAAGAATTAAAGGCGGCAACTGGAGAGAGCATCCCAGTAGGCGCAACCCTATTAATTATTGAGAAAGAAACGATTGATATTCCTCAGTCTGTTTTACCATCAAAAAGAAAAAAAGTCGAACGAATCATGGCTTCACCTTATACACGAAAAATCGCAAGGGAAAATCATGTGCCATTAGAAAATGTCATAGGAACAGGAGCAGGGGGCCGAATAACGGACGAAGATGTGTATCGTTATATGAATGAACTTTCAAAGCCTGCTAAAACAATCATCCCAGAAGTTCAGGTTCAAACGGTTATCGAAAATTCAGCCAACGAACCCGTTCACCAAGACATCATTCCGTTCCGGGGCAAACGCAAACAGATTGCCAAAAAGATGGTGCAATCATTACAGACAATTGCTCATTGCACCCATTTTGAAGAAATGGATGTTAGCAATCTCATTGATTACCGGAACGAATGGAAAAAACGAGACCGAAATATTACAGCTACAGCCGTTTTCATTAAAGCGATTTCTTTAAGTTTAAAAGAATTTCCCATTTTTAATGCTAGTCTACTAGAAGAAGCGGAAGCCATTCAGCTAAAAAAAGAACATCATATAGGGGTAGCTGTTGATACTGCCGATGGGTTAATCGTTCCGGTTATTCGTAATGTCGAGAAAAAATCACTTACAACCCTTCACCTGGAATTAAAAGAACTGACTCAAAAGGCACTTCAAAATCAGCTGACATTAAAAGATATTACCGGTGGAACCTTTACAATCAGCAATGTAGGACCGTTAGGGGGAAGTATAGGAGCGACCCCAATTATCCAGCATCCTGAGGTTGCCCTAGTATCGTTTCATAAAACTAAGAAACGGCCGGTTGTGACTGAAGATGATCAAATTGTCATTCGTTCGATGATGAATGTGTCGATGTCGTTTGACCATCGGGTAGCTGACGGAGCGACAGCTGTTGCCTTTACAAACCGTCTGGCGGAATTCATCGAAAATCCAAGTCTATTGTTACTGGAGTTGAGCTAATGGTAGTAGGTGAATTAGCGCATGAACGAGAAGTTGTTATTATTGGAGGCGGTCCTGGTGGTTACCATGCAGCTATCCGAGCAGCACAGCTTGGTAAAAAAGTGACGCTGATCGAAAAAAATGAGCTTGGTGGAATGTGTCTGAACGAGGGCTGTATTCCATCAAAAATCCTAACCACTGCAGCAGCAAGACTAGCACTTTTTAGTGAAAGCAATGAGATGGGAATCGGAAACGATAAGCCAAGTTTCGAATATACTAAACTTAGACAATACCAAAAAAAGGTTATCGAACAACTAAAAAGTGGAGTAAAATCCCTTATTCAGGCCAATAAAATTGAGCTGGTAATTGGAAACGCCTATTTTTTATCGGAGAATCGGCTAGGAATTGACATGGACGATCGCTATGAAGTGTTTCAATTTAATCAGGCGATTATCGCAACTGGTAGCCAGCCCACAACTCCAGCTGGGATCATCCCTGATGGAGAGCTAGTTTTCGATATAGGCATGATTTTAAAAATATCAGAGATTCCCAAGCATTTGCTGATTTATGGCAATGATGAAAACGCCTTGGAAATGGCCTCAACATTCCGTTCCCTAGGATCAGAAGTCACAATTCTTATGGAACAATCGAATTTTGGCTTTGATTCATCTATTGAAAAAGAACTAAAGCGCCTATTAAAGAAGAAACAGATTCAGGTACTACGAAATACGGTGTTAATCGAAACAAAACCAATAGGTGATGAACTTTTAGTAGAGCTAACCGTTCAGGATGAAAAAATCAGCTTAAATGGCACTCATTTATTAATCGCTACCCGCAGACTACCTAATTCAAATCATCTTGGAATCGAAAAGTTAGGTATAACCTTAACAGAGGAAGGTTTTATTAAAATAAACCAGCAATGTCAAACAACTGTTCCAACCATTTATGCAATTGGTGATGTAACAGAAGGACCGCTACTTGCTGTAAAAGCCATCCATCAAGGAAAAGTAGCCGCTGAATCTATCTCAGGGCGACTTTCTGAATTTGATTCTACTTTTCTACCAAAAGTGGTTCATTTTCAGCCACCGATTGCTACTGTTGGTTTTACCGAGGAGGAAGCTAAAGAACAAGGTTATGGAACTAAGGTTGGCCAGTTCCCGTTAGCAAGTAATGGATTCGCCACGCTGTTAGGAAAAAAAGACGGTTTGATTAAGGTCATTTCCGATGCCGCTACTGAAACTGTCCTCGGTGTCCATGCCATTGGCGAAGGATCGATTGAATTGATTTCCAGCGGAACTTTAGCACTAGAAATGGTTGCTAGAGAAGAGGACCTGAAATTCCCGTTTTACCCACACCCAAGTATGAATGAAGGCTTGCTAGAGGCAATCGAGGCACTTAACAGTGAAGCGATTCATGTTCCACCAATAAGAAAAAAAATAACCACATAATTTTTAAGGAGGAATATAGGATGCAAGAAAAAACAAAAGTAGCCAATCAAAAGGTAGAGGACTTTTTTCCAGTAATTGACGTTGATTATCTGGAAATTTATACTGGAAATGCGAAACAAGCATGCCATTATTTCTGTACTGCATTCGGCTTTAAGCCAGTGGCGTATTCCGGATTGGAAACGGGTAATCGTGATACGGTTTCATATGTGCTCCAACAGCGGAAAATTCGCTTAGTAGTTACCGGGTCGTTAAAGGAAGATACACGCGTATCTCAGTTTGTTAAGCTTCACGGAGATGGTGTTAAAGACATCGCCCTATTATTCAACGATGTAGAAAAAGCCTATAATGAAGCGGTATCTCGCGGTGCAAACGCGATTACACCTCCATATGAAATCAAAGATGAACACGGAACCGTAAAAAAGGCAGTCATTGGAACATACGGTGATACGATTCACACATTAGTAGAACGCAAAAACTACAAGGGTGCGTTCATGCCTGGATATGAACCAATGGGTAGTGGGACATTGCCGATTAAGGATTCCGGTATTATCGCTGTAGACCATGTAGTAGGTAATGTAGAAAGAATGCCTGAATGGGTAGACTATTATGCAAATGTCATGGGCTTCCAAGAAATGAAACATTTTACAGATAAAGACATTACTACAGAGTACTCTGCGTTAATGTCAAAGGTTATGCATAATGGCGGCCGTATTAAATTTCCAATTAACGAGCCAGCTGAAGGTAAACGAAAATCACAAATTCAAGAATATCTTGAATATTACAATGGACCAGGGGTTCAGCATTTAGCCATTTTAACCGAAGATATTTGTGAAACGGTACGTGTCCTTCGTGAAAATGGGGTAGAATTTTTATCAACGCCTGATTCATATTATGAAATGCTATCCGAACGTGTAGGAAATATCGATGAATCTATTGATAAAATTCGTGAGCTTAACATTTTAGTTGACCGCGATGATGAAGGATACTTGCTGCAAATTTTTACCAAACCAATCGTTGACCGTCCAACTCTCTTTATTGAAATCATTCAACGTAAAGGATCTAGAGGATTTGGCGAAGGAAATTTCAAAGCACTCTTTGAATCCATCGAACGCGAGCAGGCTAAACGAGGCAATTTATAAAATTTATTAGGGAGGGATCTTTCGTCCCTTCCTTTTTTGAGGTGCTAAACATGAATGTCAAATCCAAGACTGAAATAGCGGTCATCCAACCATATCCACTTGGTAAAACACTAGAAGACATCCAAAGGGAATACAAGCCAAAGAAGCTAAGAAAAATGTCGGATAACGAAAATGTTTACGGCTTTTCCCCACGGGTAGCAGAAGAACTTAAGAATTCGATCCATTCTTTATCTCTTTATCCTGATGGCAACACAGTGGCCTTGAAGGAACATCTTTCTCACAAACATCAAATTTCACAAGATCATTTCTTGATTGGGAATGGATCCGAAGAACTGATTCGCTTAATGGCTCGAGCCTTTATTTCCAATGGCGATGAGGCGTTAATGGCTGATATTACGTTCCCAATTTATAAATCCAATGTCATCATCGAGGGAGGAACACCTGTGCAGGTTCCTTTAAAAGATGGAACCCATGACTTAAATGGATTTAATAACTCTATCAATAAAAAAACGAAAATCATTTTTATTTGCAATCCGAATAACCCGACGGGAACTTGTGTAAATCGGAATGAATTAAAGGATTTTATCCAAAAAGTACCTTCTGATATTTTGATCGTACTTGATGAAGCCTATGATGAGTACATGGACCTTGAAGACAAATTAGATTCAGTTGCCTTACTCCAAGAACATGCCAATTTAGTCATTTTACGGACTTTTTCAAAAGTCTATGGGCTAGCAGCCCTTAGAGTCGGATACGGGATCATGAATCCCTCCGTCATCGAACAGGTTATGAAGGTAAAGGAAGTATTTAATGTGAACCAGCTAGCACAAAATGCGGCAATAGCTGCCCTAAATGACCAAGAATTTGTGCAAGATTGTGCCAAGAAAAACCGTCTCGAACGGAACTATTTATCAGAACAGCTACAAAAAAGACAAATATCCTTTTTTTCATCGCAAACGAATTTCCTATTTTTCCATCATCTTGGTGATGCGAACGGATTGAATGAGCAATTATTAAAAGCTGGCCTTGTCGCACGTTTTTTCCCATTTCCACAATATAATGGTAGCATGCGATTAACTCTTGGAACTCGCGAGGACCATGAAGATCTATTAGCAGTTTTAGATCGTTTTTACCTAGAAAGGGAGGTAGAGAAGCATGAAAATCAATCCAGCCTCTCTTGAATGGAGAGAAGCCTATAAGCTATTAGTTGGTTCGATCTTACCGCGGCCAATTGCGTTTGTCAGTACAATCGATGAGAATGGGATCGCCAATGCTGCACCATTCAGTTTTTTTACAGCTATTTGCGCTGATCCAATGCTTGTCTGTTTTTCGCCGATGCGCCGCGGAACGGATGGGGCGAAGAAGGACACTCTTGTTAATATTGAAAAAACAAAGCAATTTGTCATTAATATTGTTAGTGAAGAATTTGTGGAACAAATGAACGAATGCGCCAAGGAACTCCCACATGATGTAGATGAATTTGAATATACTGGTTTAACCAAGGTGGAAAGCGTTCATGTAAAAGCGCCAAGGATTGCGGAATCAAAGGTTCAACTAGAATGTGAACTATTTCAGTCGCTAGATTTTGGAACTGAGCCAGGCGCAGGGAGTCTCGTCATAGGAAAGGTTGTTCATGTTCATATTCAAGACGACCTCTATGACAACGGGAGAATCAGTACCGAAAAATTATTGCCAGTTGGCCGTATGGCTGGGCAAACCTATACGAAACCATTAGCTGGCACCTTCGAAATGATTCGGAAAAAGTAGGGGGGGCTAAAAATGAAATTAGTCACGTTTGAAAAAAAAGCGGGAAATCAACGTTTGGGACTCCTGCTCGATGATGTTCAAGGTAGTGTAGTCGATTTACAGGAAGCCAGTGAAGGAACACTTCCTTCCTCGATGCTAGAATTTATCGATTCACATGAGCGATTTTTACCTGTCGCTAGGAAACTTTCAAATTTAAAGTCCGTGGATAAAGGTGTTTACCCATTAACAGAAGTTATACTCAAGACGCCGTTACCTAACCCTAGAAGTTTTCGCGATTTTTACGCGTTCGAACAGCATGTTAAAACAGCACGCGAAAACCGTGGTCTGGAAATGATTCCAGAATGGTATGAAATCCCAGTCTTTTATTTTTCCAATCATTTAGTCATGAGGGGACATGAGGAGGCCATTGAGCGTCCTCGTGAATGTCAATGGCTTGATTATGAATTAGAAATTGCTTGTATCGTTGGGAAACAAGGAAAAAATATACCACGTGACGAAGCAGAAGATTATATTTTTGGCTATTGTATTTTAAATGACTGGAGCGCTAGAGACCTGCAACGGCAGGAAATGAAGGTTGGGTTGGGACCGGCGAAGGGGAAGGATTTTGCTACTTCCATCGGCCCTTATATTATCACAAAGGATGAATTACAAAATTTAGTTAGCGGCAAGGCTTTCGATCTAAATATGACCGCAAAAGTGAATGGAGTCCTTTTATCAAAAGGAAATGTCAAGGATATTTTCTATTCCTTTGGGGAAATGTTGGAACGGGCATCAGCTGATGTTACCTTATATCCTGGGGAAATTATTGGATCAGGAACGGTCGGTACTGGATGTTTACTTGAATTAGGTCAGAACGTCCATCGCTGGCTTGAGCCGGGGGATGTTATAGAGTTAGAAATTGATAGATTAGGAGTTTTGCGAAATACGATTATAGGTGGGTGAGGACATGTTTTATCGACAAATGGGGAAATTACCCCAAAAGAGGCATACCCAATTTAATAGAGAGGATGGAAGTCTATTTCGTGAACAGGTGATGGGAACGAAAGGATTTTCCGGAACCCAATCGATTTTGTACCATCATTATATGCCAACAGAAGTAGTGAAATCAGAACTGATTGGTAGTTATTTACCGGAATACGAAGAGCAGGAGAGCTTAAATCATCGCCATTTATTTACGACTCAAATAACGGATTCTGGCGATGGACTTGAAGCAAGACAGTATCTACTAGGAAACAATGATTTATTGATTGGCACGGCCAGCGTAACAAAAGAGATGAAAAACTATTATCGCAACGGCGATGGCGATGAGATGCTATTTATTCATTATGGGACTGGGAAAATCGAAACGATGTTCGGTGTGATTACCTATCGCCCTGGTGATTACGTTGTCATTCCGATTGGGACGATCTATCGAATTGTCCCCGATTCATCTGAAAAGACGAAAATTTTATTTGTGGAATCCTTTAGTCAAATTACCACTCCAAGACGTTATCGTAATGAATATGGTCAACTTTTAGAGCATAGTCCGTTCTGTGAGCGTGATATCAGAGGTCCGGAAAGCCTGTTAACCGTAGATGAAAAGGGTGAATTTGAGGTCGTAACGAAGTCACGAGGTATGCTACACTCTCATATTCTAGGGCATCATCCATTAGATGTTGTCGGTTGGGATGGCTACCTCTATCCATGGGTGTTTAATATTGCTGATTTTGAGCCGATCACTGGCCGAATTCATCAGCCACCGCCGGTACATCAAACGTTTGAAGGTCATAATTTCGTGGTTTGTTCCTTTGTACCACGCTTGTATGATTATCATCCGGAAGCGATTCCTGCGCCTTATTACCACAGTAATGTAAATAGTGATGAGCTTTTATATTATGTTGAAGGCAACTTCATGAGCCGTAAAGGGGTACAAGAGGGGTCGATTACGCTACATCCAAGCGGAATCCCACATGGTCCGCATCCTGGAAAAACCGAAGCTAGTATTGGCAAAAAAGAAACCTTAGAGTTGGCGGTCATGATTGACACCTTTAAACCACTAAAGATTGTCAAAAAAGCCCAAGCCATCGAAGACCGAAACTATATGTATACTTGGATTGAAAAATAGCCACTGTAACAAATTAAAGCATGTGTAGATTTTTAAAGGCTCTAACCTTTAAAAAGGCACATGCTTTAATGCTTTAAAGTCTATCTTGCTTATTCCAGATGATAGCGAGGGTCCCTTCGCCGGCATGAGCGGCAATGGTTGAACTTATCTCACCGATAAATATCTTCATTGTAGGGAAGGCTGTTCTAACCTCCTTAGCTAGTTCCTCCGCCTTTGAAAGAACATTTCCATGCATGATTTGAATATGCCCTACACCAAATTTCTCACTGGATTCCTTTAAAAGCTCCAACATTCTTCCAATCGCTTTCTTTTCAGAGCGAACTTTTTCAAACAATTCAAACTCACCATTACGATTAATCCGAATAATGGGTTTTATTTTAAGAATACTTCCTAATAAATAGGATGTTCCGGACATTCTACCACCTTTATAGAATTGATCTAAGCTGCCCAATAAAATGTAATTATCAGACAGGTCTGCAGCACTACGAAGTGTTTCCGCCAATTCCTTAATCGCTACACCTTCGTCATTCAGCTTCATTCCTAATTGTATAAGATAAGTAATGGCGTACGACATCGATTTTGAATCAATCGTTTCAACAGTAAACTCAGCCATATCAGCCCCAGATTTACAGCTAGCCAATGTACCGCTTAACTTACTAGAAATATGAACGGCAATTGCAGCATCATAATCCTGTTTTAAAGTTTCAAACAGCTCAACGAAGCGTCCTGTAGAAGGTTGTGAGGTTTTTGGAACTTGTTTATTCGAACGAATCCGGTGATATAATTCATCTGTTGTTAAATCGACGCCGTCCTCAAAAGCCTCGTCCCCAAACATTATTCCTAAAGGCACCACAAATACATCGGGGTGTTTTTGAAACTCTTCTGTAATAAAAGCTGTACTATCCGTAACCCAAGCAATCTTTTTCTTCATTAAATTAATCCCATTCCCTAATCATATTTAAAAGAATCAATTCATTATAACTGATTATTTCCCGATTTTAATATTTTCCACCAAGTTTATAGAAATAAATTAAACTATTTGTCACAAAATCTATAATAAATTGCCAAAATTATGTATTAAAGGTTAAAATAAACTGGTTATTTTATCAAATTAAAAAAGGGAGCGAATGGTTATGTTAACACTTGAAGCGATTTCTAGAGAACAAGAGCCAATCTTACATAATATCATGCAATTTTACATTTATGAATTTAGTCAGTATATACGCGCTATAAAATTGGAAGAAAACGGTTCCTATAAACCATTTAATCTAGCATCCTATTGGGAGGACCCTTTGAAACATGCATTTTTTATGAAGGCGGAATCTGAATTAGTTGGCTTTGTATTAGTGGAATGTGGACAAAATGAACCACATTCTATTAATGAATTTTTTGTCTTAAAAAAATTTAATGGAAAAGGATATGGTTCGCAAGCAGCCATTCAAATTTTCGACATGTTTCCAGGAACATGGAAAATTACACAAATACATAATAATTATCCAGCTCAAGCTTTTTGGAGAAAAGTTATTTATCAATATACAAACGGGAACTATAAGGAATATTACGATGAAACGAGACATTCGGTTCAAGAATTTAACACAAATAAATAATAGACAAAATATTCAGTTTGTAAATATTATGTTAAGTTTTTGTAAATTTTTTAAATGATAGGTTTTCAGTTTCGACACTTTTCGTATAAAATGGGTAAGCTTGGTTAAAAATCATTTTATGGAATTTAATATGGGGGTCAAAACATGGCATTTAAAAAAGACAAATTCTCTGTTTTATTAAGTGAAATTGCAGTGAATTTAAAGGAAGGCGCAAATTATTTTGCTGACTATAAACTTAAAAATGTTAGCGATTTGCAAATCTTCTTTGAAAAAATGAAGGAATACGAAACAAAAGGCGATTCCTATGTTCATGACATTATTAAAGAATTAAATAATGCCTTTATTACACCGCTTGAGAGAGAGGATATCCTACATCTAGCAATGAGTATGGACGATGTACTAGATGGTTTTGAGCAATGTGCAGCACTTTTTGAAATGTACTCTATTACTCAAGCAGACGAATTTATGTTAAAACTTGTGGAAGCCATTCGTAATGCTGTCATTGAAATTGAGAAGGCAATTGAACTGTTAACAAATAAAAAGTTAATTCAGATTCGTGCACATTCGATTTTAATCAAAGATTATGAATCAAAATGTGATGGCATTTTAAGACAATCTATTAAACAGTTATTCGCAGTAGAAAAAGATCCAATTCGGATCATTCAATATAAAGAAATTTATGAAAACCTTGAAAATATTGCTGATTCCTGCCAAGGTGTGGCTAACACGTTAGAAACCATCATCATGAAAAACGCATAAGGAGATTACTAAAATGGATACATTTTTAATTCTTACCGTCTTAGTGGTCATTTTTGCCTTAATATTTGACTTTATTAACGGGTTTCATGATACGGCAAACGCAATCGCTACCGCGGTTTCAACTAAAGCATTAAAGCCACGTCATGCGATTATCATGGCAGCCGTAATGAACTTTGTTGGAGCTATGACATTCACCGGAGTCGCAAAGACGATTTCCAAAGATATCGTTGACCCTTTTACATTACCAAACGGTTCACTTGTTATTTTGGCGGCATTGGTAGCAGGGATTGCTTGGAATTTAATAACTTGGTACTACGGAATCCCTAGTAGTTCATCCCATGCCATCATTGGCTCAATAGCAGGGGCTGCTATAGCTGCTGGAGGTTTTGAAGTCATCCATTATTCCGGATTTTTAAAAATCCTAGAAGCACTTATTTTTTCACCTATTATCGCCTTTGTAGTCGGTTATATTGTCTATAGCATATTTAAAGTTATCTTTAAAAACAATAATTTAACGAAAACCAATCGCAACTTTCGATTTATTCAAATTGGGACAGCCGCATTACAATCTTACACCCACGGAACGAATGATGCCCAAAAGGCGATGGGGATTATTACCATGGCCTTAATTGCCAACGGATACCAAACTGAAAACGAAGTTCAAACATGGGTTCAAGTTGCTTGTGCCCTGGCGATGGGCTTAGGTACATCAGTTGGTGGATGGAGAATCATTAAAACTGTTGGTGGAAAAATCATGAAAATCCGTCCAGTTAATGGGGTTGCAGCTGACCTTACTGGTGCGGCAATCATCTTTGGTGCTACCTTTATCCATTTACCAGTTAGTACAACGCATGTAATCTCATCCTCGATTCTAGGGGTGGGGTCTGCTCATAGACTAAAAGGAGTCAAATGGGGTACAGCGCAACGGATGATCATAACTTGGTTCATAACCTTACCAATCTCAGCTACAATCGCTGCGGTAACCTACTATATTTTTAGTCTATTCTTATAAAAAAAACCGGATAACACCGATAAGGTGTTTCCGGTTTTTTGCTTATTATTTACTTAGCTTCCTAAACCATTCCGAAAAATAATCTGCCATAAAAACAAGGATTAAATAACAAAATAAGAAAAGGGTAATATCACTGTAATGGAAAAAACTCATACTTAACTTAAATGCTTGTCCAAGCCCACCTGCACCAATAAATCCAACAATAATCGTTGTTCTCATAATGACTTCCCAGCGGTAGAAAATATACGATAGGAATTTTGGCCAGACTGCCGGAAACACACCATATAGCAGCATTTGTGCTTTACCTGCTCCCGCTGCCGCTAAATTCCGGACGGGTTTTTCATCCATTTCTTCAAGGACCTCCGCGCAAAGTTTGCCGAGAATCCCGAAATTATGGAGTGCTAAGGCCAATGCACCGGCTAATAATCCCGGTTGTAAAATAAACACAATAAGTAGTGCCCAAATTAATTCGGGTACAGCACGGGAAAAGATATAAAATACACGAATCAGTCCATACCCCAGCCATTGCCAAAGATTAGTTGAACCTGTCAATGATCCATTAGCGAAGTTTCGAGCCGCAGGAATAACGGAAAGAAGAGCAACAATCGTGGCAAATCCAATGGCCATTATACTCATGAGGAAAGTTTCCCAGGTTAACCCTATTGCTTGTTTCCAATTTTCCCATACTATAAAGGCGGGCTCAGCTTCATTTAACCCGATCAGTCCTGAAAAAAACTTTGCTGCATAGGCAAGGTTTTCCTGTGAAAATAATGATAAAAAGTAAGCATCTTGAACAAATTTCACATAGCACCAAGAAGCAACAATTAAAACAAATACTGATAAACCAGAGATTTTACCAAAGGGTAAACTTCTAGTACTAAAATCCTTTAATTCGCCTTTTCGTAATAATGTGCTCCAACCATCTACCAAAATGACGATTAAAATGAGAAAAAATAAAAATGTCCAAACCTCATCGAACTTCAAATCAGCTAGAGAAAGCTGAATCTGATATCCTAGACCTCCCAAACCAACAAAACTCATGATTGTAGAAGATCGAATTGCACATTCAAACCGATAAAGAGTGTAGCTTAACATATGTTTCCACACAATGGGAAAATACCCATAGAACAAACACTGCCAACCAGTGGCCCCAGCTGTTTTCAAAGCATCGATCGGCTCATTTGGTGCGTCATTGATGGCATCAGCAAAAATTCTCCCCAAAATGCCACCATATGGTATCGCAAGGGCAAAAATCGCAGCGTATGGCGATAATCCAAAAGAGGCAACAAATAACCAAGCCCAAACCAATTCATGAATCGCACGGGTAAAGCTTAATAATCCTCTGAAAAAGGCTATCGACAATTTTTTCATCAAAGGGGACTTAAAGAGAATCCCTGTGGCGAATACCCCGACAATACCTCCATACAGAATTGCCAAGGTCATCCCCGTTACCGCATAGACAATTGTGATCCAGCTTGCTTCGAGGGCAATTAATAGAATGTCCATCGACAGATCGGGCTTCAAAATACTTTTCACTATTTCCATAATCATAACCCCGCCACCAGGGTGAACTAAGTCTCCACTCCAAGTAATCGAAGTTAAACTCCAAATAAAAACTATGAGAAGAAGGATATTTAATAGAAGTCGCTTTCTCCGTTCAAAAGACTCGATGATTTCATTCATTTTCATCTAGCTCCTTCAAGCGGTATAAATCCTTTAATTTATTTTCCGTTACTTCTTCGGAAGATAAGTCAAAATACAAACTTCCATTTTTTAAGGCAATGATTCTCGTAAAATATTTCTTCGCATACTCCACAGAATGGAGAGTGGCAATTAATGTCTGGTTTTCCTCATTCACTAAATCTACGAACATTTTTAAAACCGCTTCAGAACGAGCTGGGTCCAACGAGGAAACAGGTTCATCGGCCAAAATAATTTCCGGCTTTTGGACTAGCAGTCGTGCTAACGCCACACGTTGTTGTTCTCCTCCGGAAAGGGTGGATGTACGGGCATGTAATTTATCCTCCAAGCCAACTCGACGTAATGCCTCTATGGCAAGGTGCTTTTCTTGCGGATAGATTAGGGACCATGCCGATTTGAATAACCCCCAATCCTTTAAGCGTCCTGCCAACACATTTTGAATGACAGGTAATGGATCAACCAAGTCAAATTGCTGTCGGATAATCCCTATTTTATTCGCCAGCTTACGATGTTTTTTCCAATAAACAATCGGGTGATTGCCAATCGTTATCGTGCCTTTATCTGCTGATAAGCAACCGATAAATAAATTAAAAAGGGTTGTTTTCCCGGCGCCACTTGGACCGATAATCGCAACCTTTTCACCTTGTTTGATTGTAAAAGAAAGGGAAGATAAGGATATCTTCCCTGGAAAGGTTTTGCTTAAATTCTTTACCTCTAAAAGGATAGTCATCGATTCGATCACCTTCTATTTTATGATCCCCAACTGTTTCGCAACCTGTTCAATCGCTTCATAATTAGCATTATTCGTTTCGATAAATCGGTCAGCTTGCAATAGGGTCATGACTTCGCTGTCAGCACCTGTCATATTTAATAGTGTATCTTTCACCTTGTCGCTTGTACCTGACCCGAATTGATCATCAATATCTTTATTCATCGTCCAATTATAATCATAATATTCAGGAGTTGTGTAGAAAACCTCCACTTTTTCCTTATCTACTTTCCCTTCACTCACAGCTTTTTCCCAAACGGAAATATTCAAAGCACCTGCTTGGTATGCACCTGATTCCACTAGCTTATAGGTAGTATCATGTGAACCGGAGAAATTAGGTTTGCCTTTTAAATCCTGGTCGGGATTGATACCTTCTTCCATTAAAAAGTAGCGTGGCATTAAATGACCAGAAGTGGAGCTTTCACTTCCAAACGTAAAACTTTTACCTTTTAAATCAGAAAGATTATCAATAGCTAACCCTTTTTGTTTAATAAAAACAGATTTAAATTTTTCGTCAATCGGCCGTTGAGCAATGGCTTCCGCTTCGGGTACTAGGTTCCGTGCTTGAACACCTGTTAACCCACCGAACCAAGCTAATTGAATTTCACCACGCTCAAAAGCGGTAACTAATGCCGAATAATCGACCGATGGGACAAATTTTACTTCTAAATTCGTTTTTTCAGATAAAAATGCCGCAAAATTATCCATAGAACGATTCAAATCAGCCACATTTTGATCAGGAATCATTCCGATATTAAACGTTTGTCTCTTGGAATCATTAGTTTGATCCTTTTCATTCTTTTGAGAGCAACCGACTAAACCGATTGCTATCATAATGCTCAAAATACTTATTAGCCATTTTTTCACTAGGCTAACCCCCATTCATCAAATATACACTTAAATTATTCTACATGATAGAAGTGGTTTTATGATAAGTTTTAACAGATTATTAACATTTAGATGTTACAAATCTGTTAAAAAAGAATAACCCCCTTATAGTGTATAGGGGGTCTATAATCTTCCACCACCACTTATTCTATTAAGCGGTCTATCAACACAAGTAGAATAATTCATCTAATCATCATACTAAATGAGAGAAGAGAAAACTAGTCATTTTCACTGCCAATTCTTAAATCATATAAGGGAAGGATAATCTTTGTATAATAGGAAAAAACATAAAAGAGACATAATGCTTATTTTAAAATAAATATCTATATTATTTGTCCACAACAAATGGACAATTTCAAAAAATATGTTACATTATATTTATTAAAACCATTGATACATAAGGGAAGAAAGCGATTTCACTTGTCCTCCCTACACGTACAATTGTTTTTCACAAAATGACATTAAGTAAAAACTAAGGGGGATTTCCATGTCAAGTCAGATTCTCAATCAATTTTTAACGGAAAACCTAGAGGATTTAAAAAGTAAGGGTCTATATAACATCATCGATCCACTTGAAAGTCCAAATGGACCTATGATCAAAATTAAAGGAAGGGAATTAATCAACCTTTCGTCAAATAATTATCTTGGACTAGCCACTGACGACAGATTGAAGGCTGTTTCTAAAGAAGCCATTGACAAGTATGGGGTCGGAGCTGGAGCAGTACGAACGATTAACGGGACACTTGAGTTACATACAAAATTAGAAGAAAAATTGGCAGAATTTAAACATACCGAAGCTGCGATCGCTTACCAATCCGGGTTCAACTGTAATATGGCAGCCATTAGTGCTGTAATGGATAAAAACGACGCTATTTTGTCTGATGAATTAAACCATGCCTCGATTATTGACGGTTGCCGATTATCTAGAGCTAAAATTATTCGTTTTAACCATTCCGATATGGAGGATTTACGTGCAAAAGCGAAGGAAGCAAAGGAATCCGGTCTTTATAATAAAATCATGGTCATTACTGACGGTGTTTTTTCAATGGATGGAGATGTGGCAAAACTTCCAGAAATCATCGAAATTGCTGAGGAATTTGACCTGATTACTTATGTTGATGATGCTCACGGCTCTGGTGTATTGGGTAAAGGGGCAGGAACGGTAAAACATTTTGGCTTACAAGATAAGGTTGATTTCCAAATCGGAACTTTATCAAAGGCAATTGGGGTCGTTGGCGGTTATGTTGCCGGTAAAAAAGATCTCATCGATTGGCTAAAGGTTCGTAGCCGTCCATTCTTATTTTCTACTTCGTTAACACCAGCGGATGTTGCCGCAAGTATCCGTTCCATTGAAATCCTAATGGAAAGCACGGAATTAAATGAACGCTTATGGGAAAACGGAAACTATCTTAAGAAGGGCCTAAAGGAGTTAGGTTTTGATATCGGGGATAGTGAAACACCGATTACTCCTTGTATTATTGGGGAGGAAGTAAAAACACAACAATTTAGTAAGCGTTTATATGAAGAAGGTGTCTATGCCAAATCAATTGTATTCCCAACCGTACCACAGGGGACAGGACGGGTTCGCAACATGCCTTCAGCAGCGCATACGAAAGAAATGCTTGATCAAGCCATTGCGATTTATGAAAAAGTTGGTAAAGAATTAGGTATTATTTAGTCATTGGACAAACTTAGAGATACTTTCATTGGAGGATATATATGAAAAAGATTTTAATTACGGGAGCACTTGGACAAATCGGATCGGAACTAACGGGAACACTGCGCAACATTTATGGCACCGATAATGTCGTGGCGACAGACATTCGCAAAACGGAAAGTGAAGCGGCTAATAACGGGCCATTTGAAATTTTAGATGTGATGGATGGTCAAAAAATGATCGAGTTAGCCAAAAAATATCAAGTGGATACAATTATTCATATGGCTGCTCTTTTATCAGCAACTGCTGAAGCCAAGCCAGTATTTGCATGGAATTTAAACATGGGTGGATTGATGAATGCCCTTGAAACAGCTCGTGAATTAAATTGCCAATTTTTCACTCCAAGTTCGATCGGTGCCTTTGGTCCAACAACTCCAAAGGACAATACACCACAGGATACGATTCAACGCCCCACAACGATGTATGGGGTTAATAAAGTAGCGGGGGAGTTATTAGCCGATTATTATTATTATAAGTTTGGTGTCGATACTCGCGGATTGCGTTTTCCTGGACTCATTTCTTATGTGACACCAGCGGGTGGGGGAACAACCGATTATGCTGTCGATATTTATTATGAAGCAATAAAAACTGGCCAATACACCTCTTACATTGCAAAAGGTACTTATATGGATATGATGTATATGCCTGATGCATTAAATGCGATTGTCGATTTAATGGAAGCAGATTCAAGTAAGTTAAAACATCGAAACTCCTTTAACGTAACGGCAATGAGTTTTGATCCGGAAGAAATTGCCGCTGAAATCAAAAAGCATGTACCAAACTTCGAAATGTCTTATGATGTTGACCCGATTCGTCAAGGAATTGCCGACAGCTGGCCAAATTCGATTGATGCTACAGCAGCTAGAGAAGAATGGGGCTTTAAGGCGGAGTACGACTTAGCCAAAATGACGAAGGACATGCTTGAGAAATTAGCGATTAAACTGAAATAAGCCAGCAAAAAAGTCCTAAGAAATCTTAGGACTTTTTTATATTACAGAAATTAATTTATCTCGCTTTTCGTGTACTTTTCCAATAATCGCCGCATAGGCTAAACCATTTTCTCGGAGCTCCTTAACATATTGAATGGCGTCGAATTCAGTTAAAGAGACTAGTAATCCACCCGATGTAATGGCATCACATAATATTAATTTCTCTTCTTGAGAAAAGGTCCCAAAATCAATGTCATTTTCTAGCCATTTTAAATTAGACTTGGAACCGCCTGGTACGACACCATTTTTCGCCAGTTCGTATGTACCATCTAAAACGGGAACTTTTTCAAAATTAATTTCTAAGCTAACATCACTACCACTAGCCATTTCACTTCCATGACCGAGTAGCCCAAACCCTGTTACATCAGTAACAGCATGTGGTTGATATTTTTTTAAATGCTCTGCTGCGGTTTTATTAAGTGTTGCCATTGTGGCAGTGACGATTTCTTCCTGTTCAGGCGTTACAACGCCACGTTTTATTCCCGTCGTTAATATCCCTACTCCAATAGGTTTAGTAAGAACAAGTACATCACCAGGAATAGCACCAACATTTTTCCAAACTTTACTTGGATGAACAACTCCTGTTACCGATAGGCCAAATTTTGGTTCCTGATCATCTATCGAATGCCCTCCGATGGTAAGTGCACCAGCTTCTTTAACCTTATCTGACGCTCCAGTCAAAATTTGAGCTAATATTTCAGAGCCTAGCTTTTTAATAGGATAACCGACTATGTTTAGAACCGTTTTCGGTTCACCGCCCATTGCATATACATCACTTAAGGCATTGGCCGCAGCAATTTGTCCAAACATATATGGATCGTCAACAATCGGGGTAAAGTAGTCTAAAGTTTGTATTAAGGCAATTGAATCCGTTAATTGATAGACACCCGCATCATCCGAAGTTTCATGACCAACAAGTAATTCTGGTACCGGGTCTTGTTTTGGTAAAAGACGCAAAACTTGCGCCAGGTCTTCTGGACCTATTTTACAGCCTCAACCAGCTTTTGTAGATAGCGAAGTTAGGCGAATTTTATCTTGTTCACTCATCCATTCCACCTCCATCCACTAGTATACCTCTATTATCTTAACTTTTCAGCTATTATAAAGCAGATTATTTGCGGGAAAATTATTCTTGTACTAAAATATCCATGATTCACAAGTTTTGAATATTCGTTAAATTTAGAAATAGGAGTGGAAATATGAGTAAATACGAAGTAACAGTTGAATTCTGTATGCAGTGAAACTACGCACCAAAAGCCGCGAGTTTCGCGCAAGAATTATTCAATCATTTCCGTCACAACATTCCAAAGCTAGACCTAGTCCCAAGCTCAGGAGGAGCATTTGAAGTCATCGTCAACGGAAATAAGATCTATTCAAAAAAAGATACGGGGCTATTCCCAAACACACAAGAAATGATCCAAAAAATACAATCACTTTAACCCTTTAAAGCAAGTCTAACTACGAAAACACCGAAGCAATATAGTGCTTTGGTGTTTTTATTCATCTGGGTACAATTCCTACATTATTTACGAACTTATGGTGACATTAAATGCTTGTACATGCTTCAAGTGTTAAAGTGGGCTATATGTGATATACTGTTGTTGAATTTCGTTTAAGGGAGTTTTGTGTGTGAAAGAATGGCTTCGTTTCATTCCAGCAGTCCATGAATTGAAATCGCATCATTTATATCAAGAGCTTCTTTTTTCTACAGAAATAGATGATACGGAATTAACGGCTCAACTTCGGACGATTTTAGAGGGGATTCGCAACCAACTGTTAATGAATGCTTGGTCTGGTCCAAATCCTTCTTTAGGAGAATTTACAGAAGAAGTTTTTAAGCTACTAACAGAAAAAGTAAGCCAACAATATACTTACACTTTAAAGCGGGTTATTAATGCGACAGGTACCATTTTACATACAAATTTAGGTCGTGCAAGACTAAGTGAAAACGCCATCCAGCACGTCATAGAAACAGCTAGGAATTATTCAAATTTAGAATATCGCTTAGCAGAAGGAGAACGTGGATCTAGGCATACTCATGTTGAGGATTTAGTCAAGAGAATAACCGGTGCAGAGGCGGCAATGATCGTTAATAATAACGCATCCGCTGTTTTCCTGATTTTAAGAGCTTTGTCAGTAGGAAAAGAGGTTATCGTCTCGCGTGGCCAATTAGTCGAAATCGGTGGTTCATTTCGAATTTCTTCGATTATGGAGGAAAGCGGAGCAAAATTAGTAGAAGTCGGAACAACTAATAAGACACACTTATATGATTATGAAAAGGCAATTAACGAGAACACTCGAATGATTTTAAAAGTGCATACATCTAATTTTAAGACCATTGGTTTTACGAAAACAGTAGACACGAAAGAATTGGCTAACTTGACTTCACAACATCATGAAATTATCTTTTACGAGGATTTAGGGAGCGGAGTCCTTTATGATTTTCACCAACATGGAATCGGAGACGAACCTGTAGTCAAAAAGGTCTTGGAAATGGGGGCGGATCTTGTTTCATTTAGTGGCGATAAACTATTAGGCGGACCACAGGCAGGAATAATTGCCGGAAAGAAAACGCTCATTGAAAAGTTAAAGAAACACCAACTGGCTCGCGTTCTTCGTGTTGATAAAATGACTTTAGCTGGTTTAGAGGGAACCTTAATCGATTACATAAAAGGGGACAAGGGCAGAAAGAGCATTCCAACTTTTCGTGATATGATGTGGTCAAAAGCAGAAATTAACAGTCGGTCACAAGCCTTGGTGAGTCAACTAAAAAAATACACCCAAGACTATCACATTTCGTTATTAGATGACTTTAGTCAGGTAGGCGGAGGAACAATGCCCGAAGTACAACTACCAACTGTATTACTTGCCATTAGACATGAAACCATGTCAGCAGCAACGTTATCTCAAAAATTACGAACCGAATTCCTCCCGGCAATTGTTACAAGAATCCAAAATGACGAAATCTTGATTGATTTAAGAACAGTAGAACCTGAAGAAGAATCATTTATTGTACAGGCTTTACTCGAAATAGGAAAAGGGAAGCTACAGCCTTAATATGTCTGTAGCTTCCGCCTTAGAATCTACATGTCATGACTTGAGTTATGTTTTTGGCGCGTATGATTACGATTCTTTACTTTTTTCGATCCACTCAGTGGTTCAGGCTGTCCCGATTGTTTTGGTGCATTCTTACGCATATCTTTGCTATCGTTTTTATTGGTCATGGTTCATCCCTCCTAATGTTTAGGATGCAAAGTGGACGTTTTTTTATTCTCATTTAAAATGTTGAATAATTTTTGTAGCACTGCGCAATTTAAATTTACAAACGACCACAAGGAGTGAAATAAAATGCCATACAATAAAAATAAACAGCAAGCATTTCAAGCAGCGCAAAAGGGAGTAGGGGATGCCAAAGAACTTTATCGTGATATCGTTCGGGATAGTGCTAGTTACGGGCATCAATTAAAGCATTTACAAAAAGAAGTAAACGAGGCATACCAACAAATTGAAAGTGCTTTAGTAGTGGCTTCTGAACACCAAAGAGCACAATTAGAACAATTCCAGCAAGATCTCCAACAAATGGTTAATGAAGTAAATCTTGAATAGTCAATCCCCCACCAATGGTGGGGTTTTTTCATTTAAAAAAGCCCCTAATAAATAGGGACCATCTCTTATTGATTCTTCTTACGCTTTTTATTATTCTGTTTTTGAGCCTCTGTTAATGGTTCGTTTGAAAACTCTTCGTTATATCCGGCTCCCATTCCTTGAGCACTTGCTGCGTTTGCACCGGGAATCACATGATTCGCTTTACGATTACCCATTTGACTTACACCCCCTTTTCTTCAATAGTTTTACCCTTACAAGTAAAAAAATTTGCTTTCTTTTGTCATATTTTCAATAATAGATAGGGAATGTTTTTTTACAAAAATGGTTTTCCTTAAATCATTCATATGTAGAAGTCACATTCATGCTTGATACAGCTAGATTTCCTTCATTAGTAATTAGAAAAACTTATTAACTTCTATAACATTCTTGTTATTTACTTATGTATATGGCTGTATTAAGATAAGAATTGTAAGAAAAGTAGGGATGGACTATGGAGATTCATACTTTTCAATCTATTATTTAGGTTTGTTGAAATTGACAAGGGGGTAAGAAAATGTCAAAAGATGTTTTTAACGCACGCAGTTCTTTTGAACTAAACGGCAAAAACTATCATTATTACAAATTAGCTGCATTGGAAGATGCCGGAATCAAAAATGTTTCCAAATTACCTTATTCCATTAAAGTTCTTCTTGAATCCGTACTTCGCCAACACGATGGACGTGTCATTACAAAAGAACATGTTGAAAACTTAGCAAAATGGGGAACAAGCGATGTGAAGGAAGTGGATGTACCATTTAAACCTTCACGTGTTATCCTTCAAGACTTTACTGGTGTACCAGCGGTGGTAGACCTTGCTTCTATGCGTAAAGCAATGGCCGATATGGGTGGAGACCCTGATAAAATCAACCCAGAAAAAACAGTCGACCTAGTTATCGACCACTCCGTACAGGTTGATCAATATGGAACGGCTGACTCTCTTGAAGCAAACATGGTTCTTGAGTTTGAACGTAATGCAGAGCGCTACCAATTCCTTAGCTGGGCACAAAAAGCGTTTAATAACTACCGTGCCGTTCCACCAGCAACTGGTATCGTTCACCAAGTAAACTTAGAATTCCTTGCTGACGTTGTTCATGTTCAAGAAAACGCTGAAGGTGAACTTGAAGCATACCCAGATACATTAGTAGGTACTGACTCACATACAACAATGATTAACGGTATCGGTGTTCTAGGTTGGGGTGTAGGCGGTATTGAAGCTGAAGCGGGTATGCTTGGACAACCATCTTATTTCCCTGTACCTGAAGTAGTTGGGGTTAAATTAACAGGCGAACTACCAAATGGTGCGACTGCTACTGACTTAGCATTAAAAGTAACTCAAGTATTACGTAGCGCTGGTGTGGTTGGTAAATTCGTAGAATTCTTCGGACCTGGAGTTTCTTCCTTACCATTAGCTGACCGTGCAACTGTTGCGAATATGGCTCCTGAATATGGTGCAACTTGCGGCTTCTTCCCAATTGACGCAGAATCATTAGACTATTTACGTCTAACTGGCCGTGATGAAGAGCAAGTTCAAGTTGTAGAACAATATTGCAAAGAAAATGGCTTGTTCTTTGATCCATCTATTGAACCAGTCTATACAAATGTTATCGAAATCGACCTTTCTGAAATTGAAGCAAATCTTTCTGGTCCTAAGCGTCCACAAGATTTAATTCCACTTTCTCAAATGAAAGAATCTTTCGTTAACGCTGTTAGTGCTCCTCAAGGCAACCAAGGCTTTGGTCTAAATGCTGATGAGCTTAACAAAGAAACAACTGTTCACTTTAATAACGGTGACCAAACATCAATGAAAACTGGTGCAGTTGCCATCGCTTCTATCACAAGCTGTACAAATACATCTAACCCATATGTACTTGTTGGTGCAGGTTTAGTAGCAAAAAAAGCAGTAGAACTTGGTCTAGAAGTCCCTAAATTTGTTAAAACTTCTTTAGCACCTGGTTCAAAAGTAGTTACAGGATACCTACGTGATTCCGGATTACTTCCATACCTTGAGCAATTAGGTTTCAACCTAGTAGGTTATGGTTGTACTACATGTATCGGTAACTCCGGTCCATTAAAAGAAGAAATCGAAAAAGCTGTTGCTGAAAGCGACTTACTCGTAACTTCTGTTCTTTCAGGTAACCGTAACTTTGAGGGTCGTATTCACCCGCTTGTAAAAGCTAACTACCTTGCATCACCACCATTAGTCGTTGCTTACGCTCTTGCAGGCAATGTACAAATTGACCTTCAAAAAGATGCAATCGGAAAAGACAAGAATGGTAACGATGTATATCTAAAAGACATTTGGCCAACTACAGCTGAAGTTGCTGAGGTTGTTAAACAAACGGTAACTCCAGAATTATTCCGTAGAGAATATGAAAACGTATTTGGTGACAATGCGCGCTGGAACGAAATCAAAACTAGTAACGAGCCTTTATATACATTTGATGAAAAATCAACTTATATTCAAAATCCTCCATTCTTTGAAGGATTATCAGCTGAACCAGGTCAAGTTAAGCCTTTAGCAGGACTTCGTGTTGTTGCTAAATTCGGAGATTCCATCACAACGGACCATATTTCTCCAGCAGGTTCAATCGGAAGAAATACTCCAGCTGGTAAGTACCTATTAGAAAACGGAGTAGAACCACGTGATTTCAACTCTTACGGTTCTCGTCGTGGTAACCACGAAGTCATGATGCGTGGAACATTTGCTAACATCCGTATCCGCAACCAAATCGCTGCTGGTACTGAAGGTGGCTACACTACTTACTGGCCAACAGGCGAAGTGAAATCTATCTATGATGCTTGTATGCAATACAAAGCAGATGGAACAGGTCTAATTGTTCTTGCAGGTAAAGACTATGGAATGGGATCTTCTCGTGACTGGGCTGCGAAAGGAACAAACCTATTAGGTATTAAAACAGTTATTGCTGAAAGCTTCGAGCGTATTCACCGTTCAAACCTTGTATTAATGGGTGTTCTACCTCTTCAATTCAAGGATGGCGAAAACGCTGATACTTTAGGCTTGACTGGTAAAGAAACGATTGACGTTCAAGTTGATGAAAACGTTAGACCTCGTGATCTTCTAAAGGTGACTGCTACAGACGAAAATGGCAACAAGAAGGAATTCGAAGTTCTTGTACGTTTTGACTCTGAAGTAGAAATCGACTACTACCGCCATGGTGGTATCCTACCAATGGTACTTCGTGAAAAATTAAAGGCTTAAGATATGATGCCGCCGCCCAATATACTACACTGGGCGGTTTTTTCATTGACATTTTTACATGGAAAAATTATACTCATAGTAGCTTATCGAAAGGGATGAATTAGGGGAATGAAGTTATAATCTTATTTTTCAGATGAAATTCGAATAATCGAACTTTCAGGAACATGAAAAATAGGATTAGTCTGCCCTTTTTGTCATACCCAATCAGTCAGCGATGTAGGTAACTCTTTGCCTAAACCGCTCTTATTTGCGTACACCAAAAATGATGGCTAACTAAACCTCTTCAGGTTCCTGAAGAGGTTTTTTATTTTTCTATTTTGAGGTGACATATATGACTGTTATAAGAGTAAAGCATATTCAGAAGAGTTTTGGTGAAAAAGAAATTTTTAAGGATATTAATTTTGAAATAAAGGCAAATGATCGAATCGGCTTAGTTGGCTATAATGGGACAGGAAAAACTACTTTAGCAAATATTATTACCGGTAAACTAAAAGCTGACTCCGGTACTGTTGAGTTCTTTCAATCGGTTAAAATGGGCTATTTATCGCAAACAATTGATTATGAGACGCTTGATTATCAAAAGGGACAATATGATGGTGATAACCAAGAATTCTATGCTGTTGCCAGTCACTTAGGATTGAGAAAGGTTAACCAATGGACTAATAAAATGTATCAGCATCTCAGTGGCGGTGAACGGTTAAAGCTCGTACTGGCTCAAATTTGGAACCATGGACCCAATCTATTAATTCTCGATGAACCGACGAACCATCTCGACTTACAAGGGATAAATTGGCTCATAGAAGAACTTAAAAAATTTAAAGGACCCGTATTGGTGATTTCCCATGATCGTTACTTTTTAGATCAGACCACTAGTATGATATACGAGCTTGAAGACGGAAACCTGTTTCAGTATCCTGGAAATTACAGTAACTATCAAAAGGAAAAAGAAAGAAGAAAAGAAATTCAACTTCATCAATTTCTTGAACAACAAAAATATAAACAAAAAATTGAAGCTCAGATGGAACGCTTAAATCAATGGTCTGAAAAAGCCCATCGTGATTCTACGAAACAAGGTTCACCTTCCGAAAGAAGACAAATCGGTTTTAAAGAATACCATCGTAAGAAAGCGAAAAAAATGGATCAACAAATCAGCTCTAAGATGAAAAGGCTCGAAAAAGAGTTGGACCGCAATAAATTGACCAAACCCAAAGATGAACCAGAGCTCGGTTTCCAATTTAAGCTAGATGGAAAAAGAGGAAAACGTGTATTAGAGTGTAAAAATCTTGAAAAATCGTTTGATAACCATCCCTTAATCCAGCAGAGTCATTTTTATATTAAACATGGTGAAAAGGTCGGAATTGTTGGACCAAATGGCTGTGGTAAAACAACCTTCATTAAAATGATTCTAGGATTAGAAGAGCCGACAGTCGGGGAAATTTGGACAGGAAAAACATTAAGAATAGCTTATCTGAGTCAGGAAATCCTTGATTTGGATCCAGCAAAAACCGTTATGGAAACATTCGGTTCCCTAACACGTGATCAAATCCAACTCGTTCGAACCTATATAGCAAACATTGGGTTACAAAGAGATATTTCAGAAAAAAGAATTGCGGCATTAAGTTTAGGACAAAGGATTAGAATCAAACTGGTCGATATGCTTATCAAAGATTATGATATTTTAATCCTTGATGAGCCGACAAATCACCTTGACCTTCCGAGCCGCGAGCAACTTGAAAACACCTTAAAGGATTTTACCGGAACGATTATCACCGTTTCGCATGATTATTATTTTATTAACAGAATATGTGATACGCTGCTTATATTTGAAAATAAGCAAATCAAAAGAGTCGAAAAAACTTTAAACGAATATCTAAATCCGGAGAATCATGACAAAGAAAATAATCAAAAGAATCTTGATCTAATGGTAATTGAAAACAGAATCAGTCAAATATTAGGGGAAATTAGTTTACTTACTCCTACAGACCCGGCTTATCAATTGTTAGACAGTCAGTTTAAAGATTTGCTTAAAGCTAAAAAGGAATTCTTAACTTAAATCATTTCTCAAAAAAATATTTCATGTTAAAATGAGCAAGAATATTGAGAAGTCTTAGAGGGGAGATCCGTTTGTTATGACTGATACATTTTTATCATCCGTTTCCTTTGAAAATGGAATTATGACTATTTTAGATCAAACAAAATTACCAAATATTACTGAATTTATAAACATAGAAAAGATTGAAGATGCATGGGAGGCCATTAAACAGTTAAAAGTGCGTGGGGCACCTGCCATTGGGATTGCAGCCTCCTACGGATTACTTTTAGGCATCCAAAATGCCAGCGAAGAAAACTTTGATGCCTTTTACCGAGAATTCCGACAGCATTCTGATTATCTTGCTTCTTCCAGACCAACCGCTGTTAATTTATTTTGGGCGTTAAATCGGATGAATGAGCGGGCTCTAAAAGAAAAACACCAGCCTATTGAAAAAATCAAACTGGCACTAGAGGAAGAGGCACATTTGATTCGAAAAGAAGATGAAGAAGTATGCCGTTCTATAGGTGAGCACGCTTTAACTCTTTTTCATGATGGAATCGGTGTTCTAACCCATTGTAACGCTGGAGGAATCGCGACAGCTAAGTATGGTACAGCATTAGCGCCAATGTATTTAGCCAAAGAAAGAGGCTGGAATATCAAGGTGTTTGCTGATGAAACCAGACCTCTCCTTCAAGGAGCCCGTTTAACAGCTTGGGAGTTACAGCAAGCAGGCATAGATGTTACCCTTATTACCGATAGTATGGCAGCCATGGTTATGAGTAAAGGTTGGGTACAAGCTGTAATAGTCGGTTGTGATCGAGTGGCTGCAAATGGCGACGTGGCTAATAAAATCGGAACTTACGGAGTGGCTCTTCTTGCTAAGGCACATCACATCCCGTTTTATGTAGCAGCACCAATATCTACAATTGATTTATCTACAAAAACAGGCAAGGATATTCCGATTGAAGAACGGCATGCAGCAGAAATAACGGAAGGATTCGGTACAGTAACTGCCCCAAGTGGTGTCAAAGTATATAATCCAGCATTTGATGTTACTCCAGCTGAATTCATTACTGCGATTATTACCGAAAAAGGCATTATCAAAGGCAATTATCAAGAGGAACTTTCTACGTTATTTCAATAAAGTTCGAAAGAGGGACATTGATGATTTCGGAATTAAAGTTAAAAACGCAAATTTGTGAAATTGGCAGAAGGGTGTATGAAAAAGGTTTTGTCGCATCTAATGACGGTAATATTTCCGTTCGCATTGATGAAGATGTCTTTATTGTTACGCCAACAGGGGTAAGCAAAGGTTACATGACTCCTGAAATGCTGATTAAAGTGGATGGTAAAGGAAATTTATTAGAAGGGGAGCGTCAGCCAACCTCAGAAATTAAAATGCACTTACGAGTTTACCAAGAAAGGCCAGAAATCCGTTCTGTTGTGCATGTACACCCACCTTTTGCAACCGCCTTTGCTATCAGTGGAATCCCGTTAGATCAAGCAACTATGCCGGAAACAATTGTAACTTTGGGGACGATACCCATTGCTGCCTATGGTACTCCATCGACGGACGAAATTCCTAATGCAATCAGTCCATACATCCACAATCATAACGGCGTGCTATTAGAAAATCATGGAGCCTTAACTTGGGCTGAAACACTTGACCAGGCGTATTTCTTAATGGAATCGTTAGAGTTTTGTGCTAAGATTAATTGGATTGCTCGACAAATGAATGGAGACCGTGAACTTTCCATTCAAAATGTCGAGCGATTACTCCAAATAAAACGGCAATTAGGAAAAACGGGTGAATCACCCAAGGGTGTTGAAACCCCTAACCATGTAGCCCAAAAGGTGACACCACCACTAGAAAGAAGCTTATCAGAGAATGATATCAACTTAATTGTTGAAAAAGTAACACAAGCGATAATAAAGCTTTTTTAGTTTTCATAAAAAAGGACTAATCATTAGTCCTTTTTTGCTTTACAAAAACGAAATGTTTATACTTGATAATATGTTAGAAAATCGTCACAATTATCGAGTTGATTCCATTGTCCAAATGACATATTCCTTGTTAATATAGGGTAAATGAATACTAGCCAACAATCATTTAGGGGGATTTCACCAATGATTAAAAAAGTACTGGCTGCAGTATTGCTAATTGTCTTATTTACTGTAGCAATCGTTCAAGCAATGGGGAAGGATGGAACTGAAAGTACCTCTGCCGATTCAGGAAAGATCGGAATTGAAATAGGGAACGAGGCACCTGATTTTGAACTAAAAACATTAGATGGAAAAACGGTTAAGCTTTCTGAATTAAAGGGCCAAAAAGTCATGTTAAACTTTTGGGCAACATGGTGTCCACCATGTAAAGAAGAAATGCCAGCGATGCAAAAATTCCATGAAGAGAAGGATAATGACGTTACAATACTTGCCGTTAATATTGACCCGCAATTGAATGTACAAGGATTCGTTGAAGAAATGGGGATTACTTTTCCCATACCATTGGATGAAACGGATCAGGTAAACACTATCTATCAAGTTATTTCCATCCCAACAACCTTTTTTATTGATACGAAAGGAGTCATTAAGCAAAAACATATTGGTGGCATGACTTATGATCACATGAAAAAATATGTATCACAATTAAAATGAGCTTATAGGAACTTAACTTTCGGTTAAGTTCTTTTTTGTGCTTGCGCTTTTCTTATTAAATTTTCTAAAAGTTGTAATAATTAAACGTGTTTCCGGGCATAATAGCCAATATCATAAGGTATAAGGAAGGTGAACAACCATGAGAAAACCAAGAAAACGTTCATTTGAGGAGCTTGTGTTAGAGAATAAACGTCAATTAATGAAAGATCGCGATGCCTTAGACAAAATTGAAGAAAGATTAGAAGAAAGGCGTTTAGGAAAGGCTGAGTAGCCAAACTATACCAATCATGTTTGAACTCCTAAGTGGAAATACTTTTACTTGAGGAGGGATATACCATGGGTAATATGAAAGGGCAACATCCAAAACGCTTTAAACCTAATCATATTGGGACACAATCTAGAGGTTTTGGTGGAAACAAAGGAAAGACAATGCAAGATACCTCTGGAGAGCACGCTCAAGTGATTCAAACAAAAGGTGAATAATAAATATAAAAACTCACTGGTCCATTGCACAGTGAGTTTTTTATTTTATTTCTTTAAAAATGAAAATATTAATTGATTTTTAATTTGTATTTTATCACATACTATTTTTGTACCAAAACAATTGCTTTAGGGAGGAAAGAAAAATGGCCTATCAAAACAAACCAAAACCAGATGATCGTTCCGATAATGTTGAAAAACTGCAATCGATGATTCAAAATACGATTGAAAATATGGAGGAAGCGGAAGAATCGTTAGCATTTGCAAACGACGATACACATCGCTCTCAAATCCAGGCTAAAAATGAAAGACGTCGAGAAAGCATCGATGCCATGCGTGCAGAAATAAAAGACGAAGCTAGTGCACAAGACCATCAATAACCGAGCGATGAGAGCCTAAAGTACTTTTACTTAGGTTCTCTTTTTTTGTATGTTATGATAGGGATAAAAAAAATAAAGTAGTGATAATATGATGCGAAACACCCATATTTTACATAATCAAACTGATTTGACTAAGAAAATTGATAAATGGGAGCAGGAAATCGCACTATACGGAGTAATGGAAGATGAAAGTCAGCTACTTTCTTTGTTACGTGATCTGGATGAATCTTTACATCCAAAGGAATATTCTAAAATCCTTGCTCTTTTTGTTGCATCCAGGCGTTCTTCCCCCAAAAAAGTGACACCTGTTCTAACTAATTGGGTAGAAAAAGCCTTGACACTAGATCCGGAAAATAAGATGGCAAAAGAACTTCTATTGTATGATCAATGGATAGCCTATCAAACATTATTTTCTGAATTAAAATTCCCTGTATTTCGCGAAACAGATAGCCCCTCAGCCAAAAAACAGGTAATTGATGATTATTTGCTAATTTGTCAAGAGTTTTTAGCTAGTACAGATGAGCAATTAGACCAATTAAATAAACAGATTGTAGAAGCCCCCTCAATGGGAACGACTTGGTCAAAGCTAAACAACATAAAAGAATTATTCCAAACAATGGTGATGGAGGTAAGTGCACTATTAAAAGCTGCAAAAGATTTTGCAGAATCCTTTTCAGGTGTTTTTTACGCTTCGATACATTATGAAAATATCCAGAAACATTTGATTGTAATAGAAAAAATAAAAGCAGACTGGCTCTCATTATTTGATACACAGGAAAATGATGTTCAATCGCACCAAAATGCGCTTGACCAATTACATTCGATGATCGGACTTCCATTAGTAAAAGAACGAATTGAGAAGTTCTACCGTTTTCTAAAGTATCAAAAGGTCAGAAGCTCTTTAGGGTTTCAAACGAAAGATGAATTAAGCTTAAATATGATTCTAACCGGTAACCCCGGCACCGGAAAAACGACACTTGCAAGATTATTAGCGAAAATTTATCATGAGTTAGGAGTATTACCAAGGGATGAGGTAATCGAAACAAACCGTTCCCAACTTGTTGGTTCCTTTGTTGGTCAAACCGAAGAAAATGTCCTGGCTTTTGTGAAAAAAGCAGTTGGTGGCGTTCTTTTTATAGATGAAGCATACAGTTTAAAGCGAGAAGGACAATCTGGAAATGATTATGGACAGGCAGCGGTAGACACCTTAGTCTCTTTAATGACTAGTCAAGAATATGGCGGCAAATTTGCGGTTATTTTAGCAGGTTATCCAGAGGAAATGAGACAGTTTTTAGAAGCAAACACTGGCTTAAGAAGTCGTTTCCCCAACTCTAACTATTTTGAACTAGCCGACTATACAAACGAGGAATTAATTCAAATTGCCCAATCCATTGCCGATGATAACGATTATATATTGACCTCTGCAGCAAAGGTCCAATTAGTGAAAAGAATCGAGCAAGAAAGAGTTGATTTTACGTTTGGTAATGCTAGGACCATAAAAAGCTTAGTACTGGATGCCATTTTCCAAAAAGGGTCACTTCAAATTACAAAAGATAATTCATTACTGGACTACGTCCTTCTAGACAGAGAAGACTTTACTATCCAAACGAAAGATATCGACCAAAACCCAAAAGAACAGTTACTTCAGTTAATTGGATTGGATTCAGTGAAAGCGGAAATGGAATCATTAATAGCCTTTATTAAAATCCAGAATCTTCGTCGGGAAAAAGGCTTACCAGTTGTCCCAATTCAGGTTCATTCTATTTTTACCGGAAATCCCGGCACCGGAAAAACAACAGTTGCAAAAATCTATGCCAATCTTTTAAAAGAGTATGGCATCTTGAAGAGAGGGCATCTTCTCATTACAAGTCGTGCCGATTTTGTTGCCGGCTATGTAGGGCAAACGGCTATCAAAACGAGAAAAAAGATCAGAGAAGCACTAGGTGGTGTTCTCTTTATTGATGAAGCTTATTCATTACTTGGGCAATCTAGTGGGGATTATGGCAAGGAAATGATTGATACCCTCGTGGATGAAATGACTAAGCATAATGAAAACCTAGTCGTTGTTTTGGCTGGATATCCAAATGAAATGGAAGGTCTACTAGAAAGTAATCCAGGCTTACGCTCACGGTTTAAAAAGCTTTTCCATTTTCCTGATTATACGAATAATGAACTGGTTCAAATAATGGAAACATATGTTGAAAGCTATCAATATCATTTGAACGATGAGGCAATCAATTACCTCAAGTCAGCACTAGAAAATACAGAGGTTAAAGGAAATGGCCGATTCGCCACTAATTTAATCGATGAAGCGATACAGGCACAGGCGTTAAGGCTGGTCCAAGACGCCACTCTAGAATCAAAAACACCAGAAATTAATTTAACCATTTCAGATATAAAATTAGCGCTCGAAAAATTAAATAGGGGAGAATAACAGATGCTAGTTTCAACAAAAGAAATAGAAGTTAGATATGCCGAAACAGATCAAATGGGAGTGGTTTACCACGCCAATTATTTAGTTTGGATGGAAGTAGGACGTACAGCCCTTATCTCTGACCTAGGCTTTAATTATGCAGAAATGGAGCGGGACGGCGTTATTTCGCCAGTCATTGATATCCAAGTCTCCTATAAGAAGCCTTTACGTTATGGCGAGAAAGCAACCGTCCAAACATGGATAGAAGACTATGACGGCTTACGGGTTACTTACGGCTATGAAATTTTAACCGAGGATGGAGAATTGGCCGTAACCGGACAATCTAAGCATGTTTGCGTAAAAAAAGATTCTTTTCGACCAATCATCATCCGAAAATTATACCCTATTTGGCATGAGGCATATGAAAATGCCAAGAAAAAATAGTTCAAAATTGGGGTGAAAAACGATGGCATTTGGAATTAAAAGAAGAGAACTAAACGAATGGAAACGAAGAATAGATAACGGGGAAATCGCTTTTTTGACACATTATTGGCTAGATTCACGATTCCCCGGTTATAACACTGTCACGAAAGTTGGATGTGCAGATTTAGGAAAGCTAGCTGAATGGGGTAGAAAGCATCAGCTCCAACCAAATTGGATTCATCATCGCAAAGATGGTTATTCCCATTTTGATCTAATTGGTGTAAAGCAAAAAGAAATCCTTCTTAAAGAAGGTCTTACAGAACATATTTGGGAACTAAACGCAAACGATCACTTTCATAAAAAGTGATCGTTTTCAATATTATTGGAGCCACTGATTCATATGATCCATGATTTCCTGATAGCTTTTTTGTGCGTTCTTTAAACCAACTGTCCCTGCATCCTGTAAAGGAACTACTCGATATTGCGATAAATTCTTATTCGATACATAGGTTGGAATAAAACCAGGATTTGAAATGGTAATACTTGTCCCTTCAGGAGATACTTTTTTCGTTATCTCGATCGTTGCTAGACCACCAATATCCTTGTAGTCTCTCATTTGACCTGAGATGAAATTTCCCAATGAATAAACGACAAAAGCCTGCCGATTATCTTTAGACTTTAGCATATTCATGGGCTGCAACACATGTGGATGATGGCCAAAAATCACATCAACCCCTTCATCCACCAGAAATTGCGCTAACAGTTGCTGGGCATCAGTCGGAATTCGTTGGTATTCATTTCCCCAATGAAGGCTCATAACCACTACATCCGCTTCAGCTCTTGCTCGATGTATTTCAGCCTTCATTTTATCTTGATCAATTAAATTTACTAAATAATCCTTCCCCTTTGGGACAGGAATCCCATTTGTACCATAGGAGTATGATAAGAAGGCTAATTTCACACCATTTTTTTGGATGATTCTTAACCTATCTTGATCCTGTTTATCCTTAAAAAAGCCAACATAAGGTAAACCGACTTTTTCATAGTATGCAATCGAGTTAAGAATTCCTTTTTCACCCTTATCAAGGGAATGATTATTAGCAGTTGAGACAATATCTACCCCAGCATCGATTAGTGCATCACCAACCTCCTGTGGGCTATTAAAGGTTGGATAGCTGGAGAGACCCATCTCTACGCCACCTAAAACCGTTTCTTGGTTGGCAAGCAATACATCTGGACGCTGCAATATGCCTTTAACCTTTTTAAACATCGGCTTAAAATCATACCCACTCGGTGAATAAGCATCCTCGTAAACCCAATCATGAATCAAAATATCACCAATACCACCCAAAGTGAGCTTTGTTGTTATTTCTTTTCCGTTTAAAAAAACCTCCCGTTCTTGATGATTTGAGGTTTGATAAACAGTTTCCTCTTTTGTTTCTAAATAAAAATTTGTAACCAAGGTAGCAGAACCAATTAAAACTACCGAAATAAAAATGAGTGAAAACCATACCGAATTCTTTTTCATCTATTTCTCCTCTAAAGTTAAATTCTTACAGAATCATTATAATAGTAGAGAGAAAAATATTAAACGGATTCCTTAAAAAGAATCCGCTTCATTAGCGTTATTCTTCTTTTTCTTCTATAAAACGAATTAAATCATCAAAATTATTCATTATTTTTATGGGTTGGCCATCACAAGCTAGATCCTGATTATATTCAAACAACTCCACTTTAAATTCCTCATTTGACAATTCTTCTCCTGTATTGATTGAAAAAATAAAATCATCCTTAGTCTTTATTTTCCCCATAGCATTTATGCTCCTTTAGGATAGTGAAAACGGTTTCTAATCTCATTTTACTTCAGAAAAGGAGTTCATTTGCCATTCTTTTTTGACAAAATACTGAAAATTATCCTAATTTATTTTCGGAAAATCAATCTGAAAAATCGTCCCATGTCCCTCTGTACTGATAACCGATATCGAACCATTGTGATCTTCGATGATTTTTTTGCAGAGGCTTAACCCAATACCTGTACCAGCTTCTTTAGTTGTATGAAAGGGAAGAAATAGGTTTTGCTTTGTCTCATCATTCATACCACAACCGTTATCCTCTATGACGAATAAGGCTTTATTTTGATAGGCTCGAGTATGTAATCTAATCCATCCAGGTAGTTGTTCTTTTTTTGCATCAATTGCTTCCATAGCATTTTTTAAAAGATTAACTAGCACTTGTTTTAGTTGGACTTCGTTTCCGATAATCTCTATTTCTACATCACTTACATTTGTTATGATTTCGACATTTTTCAGAATCGCTTCACTTTCGAATAAGATTGAAAGATCCTCTACAAGCTTATTTAAAGAAATTGGTTTCGTTGTCTCCTTGGCTGGTTTAGACTCATTTAAAAATTGATAAATGATTCTATTTGCTCGTTTTAATTCATCCAAGGCAATATCTGCATATTGTTCTTTACCAATTTCTTTTAGATAAGGTTTCAAAAGCTGGATGAATCCTCCAACCGTTGTTAGGGGATTCCGGATTTCATGGGCAAGTCCAGCCGCTAGTTTATCGATTGTTTGATAGTGTTGATTTGTAATGGTTGCTTGCTGGATCTGTTCCACCGTTTCATTAATGTATTGTTTGTTGTTTTGAATTTCCTGCTGGAATAAGGAAAACTTAGTTGTAATTTGGTCCAATATTTTTTCGATTTGTTGATATTGTTCAAAAGAACAATCTTGGTTTCTCATATATGAAAACATCCTTTACTTAATTATTAGGTTCTGTATATTTTACAAATATAGGAAATAACACTAAACCTATTTTATTATATTTCTATGAAAAACAAAAATGACAAAAAAACAAAAAAAATGACAAAAATTTTCCCATTACAAAAAAAATACAGCAGATCACTCTGCTGTGTAAGAAAACATTAATGTCTATCTGCAACGAATAGCCGCTTTTGATTTTCGTTTTACATCCATTTTATTTTCGGCTCAGTCTTATTTAAGATGCGTTTAAAGTTTGCTCGATGCCTATAGATAACGAAAAACGCTAGGATTGATACGACGATAATGAGTGGTTTGTCCCAGATAACGATCGAATAGATAAAGGCAGCAATCGCAGCTAATGCGGATGATAACGAAACATATTTTGTTAAATACAAAGAAATAAAGAAAATCACAAAAATAATGACAAACATCAAGGGTGCATAGAATAAAAGGACACCGCCTGATGTGGCAACAGCTTTCCCGCCTCTAAAATTAGCAAACAGAGGATACATATGCCCAACGACTGCGAAAATTCCCACTAAAAGGGCATGTAATTCAAGTCCAAAAAGAAATGGTAAAGCCGCAGCAAGGGTTCCTTTTAAGATATCTGCAATGGTTACAGCCATACCTGCTTTAACCCCTAAGGTTCGGAACGTATTTGTTCCACCTAGGTTTCCACTTCCGTGTTCGCGAATATCTACCCCATAAAAAACTTTTCCGATAATTA
This sequence comes from Pseudoneobacillus rhizolycopersici, assembly GCF_054786815.1. Classification (NCBI taxonomy): domain Bacteria; kingdom Bacillati; phylum Bacillota; class Bacilli; order Caryophanales; family Bacillaceae; genus Pseudoneobacillus; species Pseudoneobacillus rhizolycopersici. The sequence continues at coordinate 243,741 of NZ_JBTOOE010000001.1, forward strand.
AGCCAGAAGGGATTGAACCCAATAAATAGGCTAGTACGATAACAACAACATCCATAATGTTCATGAAGGCTTACCCCTTAAATTTAAAATTCGTCCTATAATTGTATCACTAAATACTATTGAATATCTACATTAGATTGATTACCAGACAAAAGTTCGTGTTTGTTTGTAGGTTTTAATGTACGATACTAGTAAGGAGGGACCGTTATGTCGCAACTAGAATATTCTCAAAAAAAATCGATTTCAGCCAAATCGATCATCGTTGGCCTAATAGTGATTATTTTACTTATTAGTTCAGCCATCATCCTATTCTTATATCCATTTGCTTCAAAAGAAAAACGAAATTATTTCTTAGGGGATAACCCAATCATTTTAGAAAATAAACAGCAAGGTAACGCATTAATTAACGACGGCAGTGTTTATATTCCCGTAAGTTTTATCAAAGATTTTCTAGACGAATCATTAATTTTTGATCAAAAATCTCAATCTATTATTATCACAACTAAAAACAAAGTAATCCAAATGCCAACAAAATCTCTAACCTACTATGTAAATGAAAAGCCAGTCAATCTCCATTTTCCAGCGATTCAAACGGAAAATGGCAACATGTATGTTGCCATTGATTCTTTATTGAGCTATTATCCAATTCGATATCAAACATTACCTGAAACAAATGGAATCTGGATACAACAAGATGGTGAAAAAATCCAATCTGGTTTCATTATGGATAAGGACGTACATGAAGAAAAGCTCCGTTTACGAACCAAACCAACATTACAAGCCCCATACGTTGCTGAAGTTGATTCCAACGAACCGGTTTTTATCGAGGGGAAGCGGGAGGACTTCTATCTTATACGTAAACAAAATGGTATAGCTGGATATATAAAAGAAAGTTTAATTAAACAAGGAGACATCGAGCTAGTTACAATTGAAAACCAAGAAAAAATCGTAAAACCTAATCCAATCAAGGGGCCAATTCATTTAACTTGGGAAGCTGTTTATAATAAAAATCCCAACACAAAAAAATTACCGGAGATGCCAGGTGTGAACGTTGTCTCACCAACATGGTTCGAGCTAGAAGATCAGGATGGAAATATTAACAATCTTGGGTCACTTGACTATGTGAAATGGGCAAAAAAGAGGGGATACCAGGTTTGGGGATTGTTTTCAAATGCATTTGATCCAAAGTTAACCCATTTAGCGTTTAAAGATTTTGAAACTAGAAGTCGAATGATTCGGCAGCTACTTCATTTTAGCCAAGCCTATCAATTAAACGGTATTAATCTAGATATCGAAAATGTTAGCCTTGAAGATGGACCTTTAATCACCCAGTTTGTAAGAGAAGCAACACCCTTATTCCATGAAGCGGGATTAACTGTTTCAATCGATATTACTTTTATATCCTCAAGTGAAAATTGGTCATTGTTTTATGAACGTGAAAAACTAGCAAAAATTGTTGACTATTTAATTGTTATGGCCTATGACGAACACTGGGGTTCTTCGCCAATTGCCGGTAGTGTCGCGAGCTTGCCATGGGTAGAAGAAAACACCGAAAAACTTCTGTCTGTTGTCCCTCATCAGCAATTAATTTTGGGTGTACCGCTGTATACAAGGCTATGGAAGGAAGAAACGGACGCAAATGGTCAATTGAAGGTAACATCAAAAGCCTTGTCAATGGGTCAAATAAAAGAATGGCTCGAAAACAATAAACTGCAACCGAAGTATGATACCGCAACAGGGCAAAATTATGCAGAGCTTTTTGTTCCGGATGAGCAAACAACGTATAAGGTTTGGCTAGAGGATGAGGTATCATTGAAAAAGCGGGTGCAACTTGCCGAAAAGTATCAATTGGCAGGAGTAGCTACTTGGTCAAGATTTTTTGCTGATGATACTGCTTGGACTGCATTAAAGTTTACTGAAACAAAATATACCAATGCTGATTCCCATAAATGATAAGCAAAATAGTAGTCATGATTTTCCTAAACAAGGTAAGATTAAGTAAAAGGATAAGATAAAGGGGTGTATTGAAATGATCAATCCTTCTCGTGAGGAATTAGGAGCGATTTTAAAAAAGGCAAAACGGATTGCTGTTGTTGGTTTAAGTGATAAAAAAGACCGGACTTCTTATATGGTTTCCGAAGCTATGCAAAAGGCAGGATTTGAAATTATTCCGGTCAACCCTAGTGCAACTGAAATACTAGGTGTTAAGGCTGTGGCTTCCTTAAAGGAAATTGACGGCCATGTAGATATCGTTAACGTTTTCCGCCGGTCTGAGTATTTATTAGATGTGGCAAAAGAATTTACCGAAATTGACGCTGATGTATTTTGGGCTCAGCAAGGTTTAGAAAATGAAGATGCCTATCAATTTCTATCAGAAAAAGGCTATACAGTTGTCATGGACCGTTGTATTAAGGTAGAACACGCATTGACAAAATAGCATTATTAGTAAAAAACATAGGTAAAAATACCTATGTTTTTGTTTTTAACAACATGACTTTCGGGTAATTATCGAAAATATGATTTGCGAAATTTGGATAAATCGCTAAAATTAACGGTAGACCGTTTATCAAACTATGGTAAGATAAAAATGACGAACGATTGTTCCTGTAAGGATTTTTTTAATTTTAAAGGAATTAGCCAAGTAACTCTCGAATACTAAAACGAAGTATAACGAGAAGTAATTATAGAGTCATTCTTTATAGATAGAGAAAAGCTTCAAAAGTGAAAGGGGTATAATTGTGGCAAAAGCAGACCAAGCCTTTGATTACAACGATGATGCCATACAGGTTCTAGAAGGTCTGGAAGCTGTCCGAAAACGACCGGGTATGTATATCGGCAGTACGGATAGCCGTGGACTTCATCATCTAGTTTATGAAATTGTGGACAATGCAGTCGACGAGGCACTGGGAGGATTTGGTGAACATATCACTGTTAAAATACATAAGGACAATTCCATTACGGTTATCGACCGCGGTCGTGGTATGCCTACAGGTATGCATAAGACGGGTAAGCCAACTCCAGAGGTTATTTTCACCATTCTTCACGCAGGTGGAAAATTCGGACAAGGTGGTTATAAAACAAGTGGTGGTTTACATGGTGTTGGTGCTTCTGTAGTAAATGCATTATCTGAAAGGCTAACGGTAACGATCAAACGAGACGGCTTTATATATGAGCAACGCTTCGAAAATGGTGGAAGACCTGTAACCACATTAGAAAAACTCGGAAAGACCAATCAAACCGGGACGACGATTCATTTTAAACCCGACCCTCTCATTTTTTCATCCACCACCTATAATTACGAAACCCTTTGCGAACGATTAAGAGAATCTGCGTTTCTTCTAAAAGGTTTGAAAATCGAAATTATTGATGAACGAAATGGTGTTCAAGATGTCTTCCATTATCAAAATGGAATTGAAGCATTTGTGCAATACTTGAATGAGGAAAAGGATGTCCTTCATCCTGTGGTAAGTTTTGAGGGAGCACAAAATGGGATTGAAGTAGATTTTGCGTTTCAATTTAATGACGGTTATTCAGAAAATGTTCTCTCCTTTGTCAATAATGTCCGTACGAAGGATGGTGGAACCCATGAAGTTGGTGCTAAAACGGCGCTTACAAGAATCTTTAATGAATATGCCAGAAAAGTAGCCCTTTTAAAAGAAAAGGATAAAAACCTCGATGGTTCCGATATCCGTGAAGGATTATCAGCTGTCATATCGGTACGTATACCAGAAGAAATGCTCCAGTTCGAAGGGCAAACGAAAGGAAAGCTAGGGACAAGTGAAGCAAGATCTGCTGTAGATGCAGTGGTCTCCGAACAACTTTCGTATTTCCTAGAAGAAAATCCAGACATCAGCTCATTACTAATAAAAAAATCGATTAAGGCCTATCAAGCAAGAGAAGCGGCACGGAAAGCCCGGGAGGAAGCACGCAGTGATAAAAAACGAAAGCGTTCTGATGCTTTGTTATCTGGCAAATTAACACCTGCACAATCACGCAATCCACAGAAAAATGAACTGTACCTTGTGGAGGGCGACTCAGCGGGAGGCTCGGCAAAGCAAGGTCGTGATCGTCGTTTTCAAGCAGTTCTTCCACTGCGAGGGAAAGTCATTAATACTGAAAAGGCCAAGCTATCAGACATTTTTAAGAATGAAGAAATTAATACGATTATTCATACAATCGGTGGCGGTGTTGGTGCCGATTTTACAATTGAAGATGTTAACTATGATAAAGTCATTATCATGACAGACGCTGATACGGATGGAGCTCACATCCAAGTTCTATTACTCACCTTTTTCTATCGTTACATGAAGCCTTTAATTGAAGCAGGGAAAGTATTTATTGCCCTCCCACCGCTTTATAAGGTAAGTAAAGGCACTGGTAAGAAGGAAATTATTGAATATGCTTGGAGTGAAGTCGACCTTAAAGATGCGATTAAAAAGGTCGGAAAAGGGTATATGATTCAGCGCTATAAAGGGCTTGGTGAAATGAATGCGGATCAGTTATGGGAGACAACGATGGACCCAGAACATCGTACGCTTATTCGGGTTCAAATTGATGATGCTGCCCGTGCTGAACGCCGAGTCACAACCTTGATGGGCGATAAAGTTGAACCACGCCGGAAATGGATTGAATCCAATGTGGCTTTTGGATTAGAAGAGGATAGCAATATTTTAGAAAATGAAAATATCTCAAATGCTGAGGAGGGAGCGGAAGGATGATTATTGGGGAAAAATTTCGTAATCTCCCTCTCGAGGAAGTTATAGGCGACCGCTTCGGCCGTTACAGTAAATATATTATTCAAGACCGTGCCTTACCTGATGCACGCGATGGCTTAAAACCGGTACAACGCAGAATTTTATATGCGATGCATGTTGAAGGAAATACTCACGATAAGGGATTTCGTAAATCTGCAAAAACAGTCGGAAATGTAATTGGTAACTATCATCCGCACGGAGATTCTTCCGTATACGAGGCAATGGTTCGGATGAGTCAAGATTGGAAACTTCGCAATTTGCTGATTGAAATGCATGGAAATAACGGAAGTGTCGATGGGGATCCACCGGCAGCGATGCGTTATACCGAAGCAAGACTCTCGGCAATTGCTGGAGAACTGATTCGGGATATTGATAAAGAAACGGTTGACCTAGTACCGAATTTCGATGATACTTCCAATGAACCTACCGTATTACCCGCCATGTATCCTAATCTGTTAGTAAACGGCTCAACAGGAATATCTGCCGGATATGCGACCGATATCCCACCACATCATCTAGGCGAGGTGATTGACGCGGTCATCATGAAGATGGATCGGCCTGACGTTTCGATAGATGAATTAATGACCGTCATCAAAGGACCAGATTTTCCAACAGGTGGGATCATCCAAGGGATAGAAGGAATTAAGCGAGCCTATGAAACTGGTAAAGGGAAAATCATTATCCGCTCAAAAACAGAAATCGAAGAAATTCGTGGTGGGAAGCAGCAAATTGTTATAACTGAAATTCCTTACGAAGTAAACAAAGCCAATTTAGTAAAGAAAATCGATGAGTTACGTTTCGATCGTAAAGTAGAGGGGATATCCGAAGTCCGCGATGAAACTGACCGTACAGGGCTTCGAATCGTCATTGAGTTGAAGAAAGATGCCAATGCAGAAGGTGTCTTACACTTCCTATTTAAAAATAGTGACCTACAAGTTACCTATAATTTTAACATGGTCGCGATTAATCATCGCCGCCCAATGCTGATGGGGCTTCGTGAGCTATTAAGTGCCTATATTGACCACCAAAAAGAGGTGGTGACTAGAAGATCACAGTATGAACTCCGAAAAGCCAAGGAACGTGAGCATATAGTCGAAGGTTTAATAAAAGCCATCTCGATACTTGATGAAGTAATTTCCACCATCCGTGCATCAAAAGACAAACGGAATGCAAAAGATAATTTAATTGCTAAATTTAAGTTTACCGAACCACAAGCTGAGGCGATTGTCTCCTTGCAGCTTTATCGTTTAACCAATACCGATATTACCGCACTACAAAACGAAGCGAATGAATTAGCAAAGAAAATAGAAGAATTAACTTCGATATTAAACAGTGAAGCAAAGCTGATAGCGGTGATTAAAAAAGACCTTAAAGAAATCAAAAAGAAATATGCCGATGACAGAAGATCCAAGATTGAAGCTGAAATTGAAGAAATTAAAATCAACCTAGATGTCATGATTGCCATCGAGGATGTCATCGTAACGATAACAAAGGAAGGCTATGTCAAACGAACTAGCCAACGTTCCTATTCGGCCTCAAACGGTCAGGACCTGGCCATGAAAGACACAGACCGTCTCTTAGCTAAGCTCGATATGAGTACGACCGATGTGTTACTTTTATTTACGAATAAAGGGAATTATTTATACTGTCCAGTACATGAATTACCTGATATTCGCTGGAAGGATCTCGGTCAGCATGTCGCAAATATCATTCAAATTGATCGCGATGAAACAATCGTTAAGGCGATTCCGATTAAAGATTTTGATTCAACTGGTTATTTATTATTTGTTACAAAACAAGGCATGGTTAAAAAGACCGAATTAACTCAATACAAGGCACAAAGATACTCAAAACCACTTGTTGCAATCAATTTAAAGAAAAATGATGAAGTAGTGGATGTTCACTTAACTGACGGAACAAATGATCTCTTTTTAGTTACTTCCTCAGGTTACGCACTATGGTTCCAAGAGGAAGAAGTAGGTGTCGTTGGAGCTAGAGCCGCAGGAGTTAAGGGAATTAACTTGAAAGATGATGATTCTATTATTGGTGGCAAGATATTTGCCGCTGGAGAATCAAAAGCCATTGTTGTTGCCACACAGCGTGGATCGGTTAAAAAAATGAAACTATCTGAATTTGATCGTGCGACTAGAGCGAAACGTGGAGTCGTTATTCTCCGAGAACTAAAAACCAACCCTCATCGTATAATTGGTTTAGTACTAGGGAATGATGCGGATACAATCTTTTTACAGACTGAAAAAGGTGTAATGGAAAGTGTTCAGGTTTCGTCACTAAAATATACTGACCGTTATACAAATGGTTCCTTTATTATCGATGAATCCGAAAGTGGACTGACAAAGGAACTGTGGATTGTTGAAAACGAAGGCAAAGGGAATGAATAAGTTTTTTTGACTGGCTCTAACCGAGCCAGTCTATTTTTTTGAAACTGGTGAAGTGGTGTAGAGGAGAATTTTGGTGTCATAATAATATTATGTAAACTAAATGAGATGAAAAATTGGCTGTTTGAAAGTTTGCGAACACTGGTTAAGTTATATATGAAATATTTTTTCAGGCACAGGCAAATTCGGGCATAGAATCCGTTATTTTAAAATTCACAGTGAGATTTTGTCTAAAAATAAGCAAATAACAGATTCTATGTCCGGAAAATCTAGAATTTACTGAAATTAGCTTAATAGCTGAACCAATGTCCGCAAAAGTGCTTTCTTTCATTTTTCATCTCACTATCAAGAGTAAACTTGCATTATGAGACCCACCTTCATTTTTTCACTCAACTACCTAGAATAGATATTATGTAAACTAGATAAAAATTATAAACTTATTAATAGTTACCTATTGATATACCCTACTCCCACAATAAAAAAGAGCCTCTATTAATGGCTCTTTAGTTTACTATCGATTTATTAGGTTTTCAAATCGTTCAAACTTGTTCTACTAATATAAATTCATTACTTTTTCATCACCAGTTCAACAAACGCTTCTAATTTAGACAATGATGTAATTTGATTGTTACATTTCTGATAATCCGTGCAAATATAGTTTCCGCGTTTCGTATAGGTGCCTTGTATAGCGCCTTTTGTTTCACTTAGGAACATCGATACATTCCCATGACGATTACAAATTGTACAGACTCCCTTTTGGGTTACAGGACTTAATGTTCCCTGGATACCAATTAGTTTTTGTTGAACAGGAACAATCAAATAATATTTGCTGGCTCCTTTGTCATTCCATGCAAGATAAGATATGGAACTCCAGTCAATTTTATTTAAATCGGGAACCTTTAATTTTTTTGCCTTTGGAAATAGCTTTTTTATTCCTTGTTCACTTAGGCGGGAAAATTCAATCACATATGGCTTAAGATCCGATAAAAAACGATCCCTTTGCGCTGGATTTTCTACTTCATTTATTCGATAAAGTAGACTTCTGTATTCCGACTGTATATTTTCAAATTTATGGAAAACCTTGTCACTAGCTAATGCTTTTAAGGCTTTTCGAACATTGATATCGTTAGATGTGGCATATCCATTCACAATATTCTCCACTTGTTGTTTGATAAAATTATATTGGTCAATTCTAATAAATGCTTCCATTTCGTTTACCTCCAATACCCTCAATATGACTCTCTTATTTTAATTGCACTTAGACTCCAATAATAGGTAACAAACAAATAGGAAATAAAGTATACATAAAAACGGATAACCGTATATACGATTATCCGCTAATTTTCAGTTTTCGATTATATACAATTTTTTTGATGGTTTCGGTAGATAGAAAGAACTCATCAGCAAGCTCTTCAATGGATTTTCCCGACAAAAAAGACTGTTTAATCACGAGATTCCGTTGATTGATTTCTTCTCTGCCCCCTGAAACACTTCCCCATTTCTTATGGTTATCTTTTGATTTGGGTATATAAATCGTTTCACCTTGTACGTATTTTTGAATTTCATTAATAAGGAATTCAGGTAATAATTCCGTAGCTTTTTTCATCTCACAATTGCCCCTTTTTTCATGATTAGTTGAAAATAAGGTGCAAAGCCTAGGAAATTAAAAGCTTACTTGGGCGATTTACAAATGAATAATCAACCCCATGCAAAGTATCGCCTTTCCCATACTAGGCTTTGCATGAGTGAATGAAGTGTTAGGCTTTAGACTAACAGCCATCCGAACAACCTCCTCTATCCTTGCTACATCCAACAATACCATTTAATAAAAAAAAACACAAAATATTATGGAATAAGTGACCATAATTTGCCCAAATGACTACTATTTAACCTTTAATAAACCCCTATAAATAAGAGAGGCATTTCGTATTGTTTTAAGTGAGTATAAAGTTGGAGGATTTAACATGATCAATACACCTAAGAAAAACTCAACTACAAAAAATGAATTTCAATTGGATTACGTCGCTAATTCATTAATGAAGATGGTTCAGCAAAAGATTGAACGATGGATAATGTTAAAGAATCGTTTTAAAGAAGGATTAATCCAGAAGATTAACTCCCTTCAAAAAATGGATGGAATCTCTTTTTGGAAAATAAATTGGAAACTAAATCGTCTAGCTGTGAAAGGTATTCCGGAAGAGACACTAAAAAACGGGAAGATTGTGATTTCACTACCCAAAAAACAATCAATCGGGTACGCTTCGCCATATGAGAAGAAATTTATCGAAAAAACGATAAATGAATTGGAAGGATTTGATAATTTAAGATTAAGTCAATTCCATAGTTACACACCTATATACTTAGAAAAGAAAAACGGTTATGACATTGTAAGATGGATTGAGATTGAGATAACCGAATTATAAAATAAAAAGGGATAAGAGATTAGGAAAAATCATTTCTCTTATCCTGCTTAGCTTCTTTATTTAAATGATTGTAAGATCCTGCCATGATCATATTTAAGTATTTTCATTACTAATGGATCCTTCGGTAACAACGGTATTTTTTGCTGATTGACGGTTCGAAATATCGATTGAACAGATGATTGGCTATCAAACACGTCCCACTTCTCTCCCGCTTTTTCCAGTTGCAAATCAATGATTCCAAGATGATTTCCCCAAAATCCCGCTTGAACAGCTGGTGTCCCGTTAATGGTGCCTTTAGAATGATCAATTCCAACTACCTTATTTCCATCACTTTTATTCGGAAACAGAGAGTGGCTGTGACCGTAAAGAATCGCATTTATTCCTTTAACCTGACTTAAAGAATACACCGAATTCCCCCATTTTTGCCCATTTAGACCCTCATCCGCAGTTAAACCAACATGAGCTAGAACGACAATAATATCTGCCCCTTTACTTTTCATAAGTGGTACAAAGTGTTCTGCAGTCTGGCGCATGTTTTTTATTTTGATTTTCCCATTAAAAACTTCCCGATCCCATATCGCAGCAATAGGCGTTATTAGACCGATAACTCCTATTTTGACTTTATGTTTTTTCCCAAGTGTATCGACAAAATGCTTTTCTAATATAAGATATGGATTAAAAAAGTTAATATCATCTCCCTCATATTGATTTCGATCGTCGATATAAATATTGGCATTTACAAATGGAAAGGTAGCCCCCGCCATACTACCAGTTAAAAAATCTAAACCATAATTAAATTCGTGATTGCCAACGGTTGCAGCGTCGTACTTCAAGGCGTTCATGACTTTATAAACTGGGTGAACACTCATCCAATTAAACAAATAACATCGGAAAGCATACTTTGCTAAAGTGTTCCCAACGATTGCATCGCCAACATCGAACAGTAATGTATTCTGATTCTCTTGCCTTGATTTCTTGATGAGGGAAGATGTCCATTCCAACCCATATTCGACTTTTTCCTCATTCGTTTCATAATCATATCCGAGCATTCTGGCATGTAAATCAGTTGTCTCCATAATTCGTACCTTCATGATAGGTTCATCGGCGTATGAACTAGTAGCGTTAGTAAAAACGCTGATAATGGCAATAAAAATAGAGAAAATCACTTTGGTCGTTTCCTTAAACATGATATCCCCCCAGTTCAAGAAAATTATGGTTGTCTTATTCTTTCTTAATTTCCAAAAAATAATCGAATACCACTAAATTTACTCTAAAAGGCAACTCGTCCACACCATTTTCAAAAGCATCCCATTTAATAGTATATAAAAGTAAAAGGGGATATTCATCATATGAAAATGAATAGAATCAATCACGATGATGTGGATGATTTCTCCTATTGCGATTGTAATTGCATATGTGAGAAATCAGAAGAAGACAATTGCCTATGCGGCTGCGACTGTGATTGCGTATCCGTTAAACTAGTTACTGGAAATCAAATTAAGAAGTTTATAACGACTGTGCCACATATTCCAATTAAATTACCAAGGAAGGCGGGTTCTAAAGAAATACCGAACGATACTCCTATTAAAGTAAAGGTTCCACGTAGTCATATTTGTCACAACACCCCAAATGGCCCACTTCAAACGGTCATTTGTGAACCAGAAATTCTGAATCCAAAATGCGTCAAACATGGTGTTATTAACGTCTGTGTGCTAATTCTCCCAGGTGCTAAGGTTGGAAGAATGGAAAAATCCTCTGAAATACCGAGTAGGGTCAGAACGGATTTCGAAGCGGCTAATTCCATTTGGAGACAAGATATGAATGGAGGTAAACAAGGAGTTACTTTTAAAGTGACTAACATTCACTTTGTTAACAGTGGACTTAAAGGAATTGGTGAAAATGTTCAAGATTTTCCGTGGAAAAAGGAACAAATAGAAGATTTGTTTTTAAGTGAAGGAAAACGACTTTTTCCCTCTGCAGATGTGTATATTTTTTATATGAATGGTCAGCATATTGGACCTACTTTATCCAATGGTGCCAGAACCGTCGCGATTACATTTCGAAATTTCCCTGTCATCATCATGTCAAATGGAGCCAAAGTTAATCAATACATTCTTGCCCATGAGTTAGGTCATTTCATGTACCTGAATAATCTAATGGAATACTCATTTGACCCTCATCCCTTTCCATTAGATCCAGATCATAATGTCGATCCGTCGAATATCATGTATCCCACTAGTGACTACTGGCCCTCACACTCAAAACCTCCCACCATTACCCCCGCACAAATTAGGAAGGCATTGAATGCCCGATTCTTCTATCAAAATGAAAAGTAGGTGGACAACCCACCTACTTTTCTAATTTGCTCTTAGTAGCATTCTTGATCCATTAAATAATGCCCAAGGCTGTCCGTTATCTTGAAAATAAAATTTCATCGCTTTTCCTGATTTTAATACGACCCTATCAGGTTCACTCATTCTTAGTTCAAATGCTGTTCCGTCCATTTCAGCTATTAATACTCCATTCACTAATTGAATGAGAGTTGTACTACCTTCTTTAGAGATATACTTGCCTTCTAATATTCTTTTTTCTTCTATCTGTGGTTCATAAGAAGGCTCATAGCTTGCCCGATAATCGAATGGTAATCCTAAAACAGCATTAACGGCCGCATACCAAATATCGCCTACATTTACCCCTCCAACATTGGTTAATACCGTTACTACGATATTCTTTTCTGGAATAAAACCAAAATGTGAGGATACTCCAGGTTGTCCTCCATTATGATGAACAAGAGTAACATTTTTTTGATAATTTGGGCTAACATTTAAAGCATACCCATAGTACGAATCCCTACCATATTGAATGACTGGTTGCCACATCTTTTTCGTGAAATCAAACTCTTCATCGAGAAAAATATGACCATAATTTAATAAATCCACTATATTAGAACGAATTCCACCGCCAACCTCGTAATTGCCTAATGTTGGCCAATCTACCATTTCTAGTCGATTTGTTTTTGGATTAAAATTGTATGGAATTGACACATTTTCCATTTTTCTTAATTGGTCTAAATTAAATGTCGACCTTGTCATGTCTCTTGCGTCGAGAAAATAACTCTTCATATAGCTTCGATATGGTTGACAGGTTAACTTTTCAATAATTGCTCCTAGGAGTAGAAAAGTATCATTACAATAGCTAAAATATTCACCTGGTTCACCCAATATATCATTATCTGCTTGTGCCATGTATTTCATATGTTCACTAAATTGGCATAGCTCCTCTTTTCGTTCCATTGGGGCTAGTCCTGTTGTATGACTTAGTAGGTGATGAACTTTAATTGCACCTATATTTTGGACTCCTTTGATTGTTAAGTCGGGGAGATGTTTAGTTACTGGGTCCATTACTGATAGCAGCCCTCTATCTTCTAATTCTAGAATCGCTAGTGCTGTAAATGATTTTGTCACAGACGCGATACCAAAGATGGTTTCCGGTGTAACGGGTAACTGCAAACCGATGTCTCTAAATCCAAATCCTTTTTGAAAAATCGCCTTCCCATTTTGGGAAATTCCTATTGCTAAACCGGCTATGTGCTCCTCGTCCATTTTCTGAGTTATAAACGCTTCTAGCTTATCGTTATTCATAAAATGTCCCACCCCTCCTAATCGATTTCATAAACTAACCAATCCGATACTTTTCCACCCATTTTATGATATAAGGATTGGGCAATATGATTGTCCTTTGCTGTTTCCCACGTCATATAAGCGAATTGATTTTCGCGAATATACGATAAACAATGTTGAAATAATCTCTCGCCAATTTTTTCTCCACGACCCATTTCAGCCACAAATAAATCGTTTAAAATTGCTGCCTTTTTGACCTGAAGCGTACTAAAGGTAAAATAAAGTGTAGCAAAACCGAGTAGTACTCCTTCTCTTTCAGCGACAAATTGTTGACCACTCGTTGGGTGGTCAATTAAATGGTTGATCAAATTTATCAGTTCCTGTTTTTCAGGCTGGGGCCGATGATAAAAATCAACAATATATTGAACCATTAGAATGTATAGCTGATCTTGGTCTTCTTTCATGACTGGTCTTATTGTCATTTTGTGTAATGTATTTTCCATTATAAGATCACTCCGTTAGGTTTTTTGAATAATGACATAAATTAAAGGTATTTTCGCTCCAATATCGAATAAGATTTTATGTGAATGGAGTGATGATGTATTTTGAAATCAATAATAATTAAAGGCTTATTAAAAATCTTGTTTCATCCCTCGCCCGAAATTAAGGTAAACAAACAAGAAGAACAGTTATTTAACGATTTGTTTAAAAGCTCATCCAACAAACCGGATAAGCTGATAGAGTATAACCTCCCAATACCAAAATACAAGTTTTTGAGTTATTTAGCCCAACATCAGTCAATTGTCTTTCATGGCTCAAACAATAAGCAAATTGAAAAATTTGAACCACGCCCCCAAACCTTATATGATGGGAAAATGGCTACTGCGGTATTTGCGACAAAAGATCCAATATGGACGATGTTTTATGCTGTCTTAAATAAAGATAAAGTCGTTCATAACATTCGAAACGGTTCCATTTCAACTGATGGCGAACAGACGTTTCATTTTTATTCTCTTACCAAGCCTACATTTACAAATAATCCTTGGACAAGCGGAATGATCTATTTATTACCCGAAGATACCTTTACCCATATCGGTAAAGGTGTTATCCAATTCAGCGAGTGGATAAGCGAGAATGAAGTGTCACCAATTGCAAAAATAGAAGTTGAACCACGAGATTTCTATTTTTTAAATAAAGTCGCTACCCATCAACCTAACGAATCCGTACTTAAATCATGGTTGCTCTACAAATCTAGGCTATTTTTTATGAAAAAGCCAACTAACTAGAGTTGGCTTTTTCAATTGTCCTAACTAATTTAGGTACTGGTTTAAAAATTCCAAAATCGCCCCGTACCCTTTAATCCGATTTTCTTTTTTCATAAATCCATGGCCTTCATCAGGAAAAACGATATATTCTACAGGGACGTTGTTTTTCTCAAGTGCCGCGACTATTTCGTCGGATTCGACCTTTAACACGCGAGGGTCATTGGCACCCTGTAACACGATTAATGGCTTGGTAATGTTATCGGCATGAAATAATGGTGAAATGCTGCGAATATATTCCGTTTGCGTGTACGGGTTTCCAAGCTTCTTGTATAGGGCATCGCGATGGCCTTCCCACCAAGCTGGGATACTCTTTAACGTTCTCTCCCAATTAGCTACACCAAAAATATCCACCCCAACCTTAAATTCTTCGGGTCTAAACGCTAATGCAGCCAACACCATATAGCCACCATAGCTACCACCGATAATACCGATTTTTTCACTATCGATATAATCTAGGCTCTGTAAAAATGTTTTCCCTTGAATGCAATCCTCTAAGTCAATTTCTCCATGCTTTAAATCGGCTGCGCTAAAGAATGTTTTCCCATATCCAGAACTACCACGATTATTGACAGCTAATACAGCATACCCATGATTGGCCAAATATTGGAAAAGTGGATTAAAATCTGTACGCGATTGCCCACCCGGACCACCATGGACAAAAACAAGTCCTGGGGCTTTTTCCTCAGTCCTTCTAACAGGGGGATAAAAAATCGCCGGTATTTCCAACCCATCAAACGATTGGTACCTTATCACTTCAGCTTCAATTAAATCTGCCGCATCAATTTCTGGATTAAGTGAATTCGTTAGTCTTTTTAAATCTTTAGTTTCAAGTTGATACGAAAATAAATTATTGGGCGAATCAGAGCTATTAAACAAAAAGGTCACAAGTTTCTCACTTTTTGACATTTTTACATTTCCCATTTGACCTTTAGGAAGACCCAGCAGCTCCAGATACTTATTTGTAGAAAGCTCCAAAATCTTCGCGTCGGTGCTCCCATCATTATTTACTCCATAGATGAGATAGGTTCCATTTTCCGAAAGTCTTGCAAAGGAAATATCCCAATTCTCTCTAATTACTTCCTTAACCACGCCGGAGGATATTTTGTAGCTCTTTAAATGAAGAAATTCATCCAGTTCATCAGTTAAAAAATATAGGTCCTTCGAATCATTGCTAAACAGCCTGGACATGAACTGAATATCTCCTTCATGTTTGCTAATATGTTTTAAGGCTTCAGTTTGACGATCAAACAAATACATATTTGAATCATTTGCATTACGAATTTTGTCTAGTGCAATATATCGTTTATCTGGAGAAATCGAGCCGAATTCATAGCCATCGTTATTTGTAAATAAGCAGGTCGAATCAAACGTTTCACAGTCCATTTCGTACACATCCATAAAGCTTGGATTACGTTTATTAGATCCGTAGAAAAAGCTTTTCCCATCCTTACTCCAACTGTAAAACTCTGCCCGTTCCTCTGCTCCAGGAGTTAAATCAACTGTTGTTCCATCTTCATTTCGCACATAAAGATGCAAAATCTCGTTTCCACCTTTATCACTTGTGTATAAAATACGATTGTCTTTTGGGAAAAAGGATAGCGCAAAAACGCCATTATCTTTTGAATAGGTTAGCTGTGTTTGAACTCCATCTTCAATGGTTACTTGATAGGCATTAAAAACACCGGTTTTATCACTGGAATACAAAACATATTTCTCATCAAAAGATATAGAATTTAATTCAATGGATTCCGACCCAATAAACTGTTCAATGGTGTACTTTTTAACAGATTCGGTTTTGGCTTTGTTTGACATGGCTTTTTCTCACTCCTTTTTTTAACTGTAGATAATATATTCGCTAATTAGTGAAAAAAGCCTTTTGCATTTAAGAATAAATTACCAGCCATATGCATCTATTTTTTTGTTACAATTTTAGTAGATTTATTATTTAAGGGGGAATATAACCATGCAAAAACGTGTAATCCTCCTTTTGCTAATTATAGCCATTACGTTTACCGGAGGATTTTTTTCAGGAATAACGTTTACTAAGAATCAAAAACCAGAACTCTTTACGATAGATTCTTTACCTAAATCGACCAAAAAGCCTATCATAAAACAAGTACCCGTTGTTCAAAAGGATTCACAAAAGGTTCTAATGGGTTATGTACAAGATTTTCGTGATCCAACTAAAATAGATTACAGTCATCTTACTCATATCATTTTTTCATTTGCTCATCCTACAAAGGATGGTCAACTTCTCATGAGTGGAGATTGGGCACTCCAAAACTTAAGAACAATGGTTTCAAAGGCACATGAGCATGATACTAAGGTCATTCTTGCAATCGGTGGCTGGTATCACATCTCCGGGGGAGAATCGTACGATTATTTCAAGCCAGCTATTTCCAATCCGTCATCAAGAACTAAGCTGGTCAATGAAATTATCCAAGCAGTCGACCGCGAAAATTTGGACGGTATTGATATCGATTTTGAACATCCACGATCCCCGATAGATGCTCAAAATTTAACTGCCTTTGCAAAAGACCTAAGCACAAAGCTTCATGCAAAAAATAAACAATTGTCGATCGCTGTGAATGCCAAGGTGCATAGTGTAGCTGGTACTGAAATTAATAATGTAGTGTACCAACCAAAAATGTTTGAATATGTCGACCATGTTAATATTATGGCCTATGATGGACAATGGGATGGCGGATATAATGCTAAAAATTTATCCCCTTATCCCTATACTAGAAATATCGTTCACTATTGGACAACATTATTTAATAACCATAATCTCCCTACCGATAAGCTTGTACTAGGTGTCCCATCCTATGCACAGCCGTTTAACCCTAAAAAGAAACAGGTCTCCTATGCTTCCATCATCAATAAAAATACAGCATACGCTTACCGTGATACCGTTAGAATGAACGGAACGACTTATTACTATAATGGTGCATCGACCATCCAAAAGAAAACAAATTTAGCTCTTGAAAAGGGATTTGGAGGAATGATGATTTGGGAGCTTGGTCAAGATTCGACCAGTTTGCATTCCTTAACTAAAACGATGGCTAAAATAATCAAAAAAGCAAATCTTTATGCACAGAATACAAATTAGAATGAGAAGGTCAAACCTTCTCTTTTTCTTGTTTTTTGATAGAAAATTGTCATAATAAGAATGGGTTAAAACATTCTAAATGAAAGCAGGTAAAAGAATTGTCATACAAAGTAAAAGATACGATGATATCGGCGGATGAAATTTCTAAAAGAGTGAAGGAACTTTCTAAAGAGATTGAAAATGACTTTCAAAATGAACCAATTATGCTAATCGTAGTTTTAAAAGGGTCCTTTGTTTTTGCTGCTGACTTAATCCGTGAAATGAAAGGCGATATTAATGTCGATTTTATTTCTGTTTCTAGCTACAGCAACCAAACAGAATCAACAGGGAAAGTGAAACTATTAAAGGACTTGGATGAGGATATCACCGATAAAAATGTCGTCATTATTGAGGACATTATCGACAGCGGACTAACCTTACATTTCTTACGTGACCATCTTCAAATGCATAAACCAAAAAGTATCAAAATTTGCACCCTTTTAGACAAACCTGAAAGAAGAAAAGTGGACATATCAGTCGATTATGTCGGTTTTGTCATTCCAGATGAGTTTATTGTTGGCTATGGCATTGATTATGCTCAAAAGTATCGAAATCTCCCTTATATTGCAACAGTAGATAAAATCTAAATAAAAAAAGAGAGGTACCCCCTCTCTTTATTCTTCATCCTCTAGTAATTCATCAAAGGCAGCGGCAACCTTATCAAACTCTTCATCGCTCTCAATAGCCGCAAAATCCCCTTCTTCATCCACTTTTAAAAAGAAAATATCAATATCTTCTTCTGTTTCCTCTTTTAAATCTTCCACAAAACTAACCGCAACGTAATCAATACCATTCAAATTGATCGTTGCTAATACTTCAACCTCTTGTTCATCATCATTTTCATCGCTTATTGTAAAAATTTCGCCAACTTCGATTTTTTCCATTGCTTAACTCTCCCTTTTATTAATTTTTTCAATCCATTCTTAAATTCACCTTAAACTTTATTTTTCATCCAAAAAACGTAAGATAGCATCTCTTTTTTTTCGATAAAGCTGTTTACCAAGTTCGAGCAATATATCCTTTGACCATACTTCATCAAAGGAAACCTCTTCGCCTAAATCTTCATTTATCCGTAAATATCGATCTTTTAATAATAACTGGCAATGATAAGAAATCGACTCTGATGATAAATGTAGGGCCAAATCAATCAATTTGGGTGTCACTCTCATAGTAGGTAAATGAAATGGCAACCATAAATTAACTCCCCATTTTTTTCCTTTAGAAATGGAAAAGTCAATTCTTTGAAGACCCGTACCAAGTGACAAAATATGTATTTCATCTAGATGTTTATGAAAATGATTAACAGCTTCAGTAATGCATACTAAGGAAGGATTGTTTGCCCATAATCCGCCATCGACCGATAAATATTCATTTCCAACATTATTTGGAGGAAAATAAACAGGTGCCGAACAGGATGAAAGTACTGCATCCCACAGTTTAATCGATAAATCTTTACTTTCAGGATTTCCAAAATTGGAGCGATAAATAAACGGTCGCCCATGTGTAATATCTACGGTTGGGATTAACAGAGGTTTCTGAATATCTTCTAAAGTCACTTCTCCAAACGAATTTTTTAATAAACGTCGTAAATATCGGTCCGTATATACATGTTTAAATAATCCGACGGTAGCTTGTTTGGTAAATATTTTTTCTCCAAATTGTAGATAATTCTGTAGAACTTGTTCCATTTCGATACCTAAGGCAGTTGATGCGGCAATGATCGAACCAGTACTTGTCCCAGCGATACCATCAAAAGATTCACCAATTGGTTTTTGAAGCTCTTCTTCTAATGCTTGTAAAACGATAACAGCCAGAATACCACGAATGCCACCGCCATCTATGCAAAGCATCCTCATTCATTTCACCTATTTGTGTTTTTCCCTATTATTCCCTAGAGGCGTTTCTTAAACCAGCCTTTTTCTTTTGATTGAGTAATTGCCTCAATCCTGTTTGTCACCTCAAGCTTATCTAAGATAGCGGAAATATAATTACGAACGGTTCCAGTTGTAATGGTTAACTGACTAGCAATTTCTTTTGTGTTCTTTCCATCGGCCACAAGCTCCAACACTTCCATCTCCCGGTCTGTTAACGGATTTTCTTCACTATAAAAATCATCCATTAACTCAGGGGCATAGATTCTTTTGCCTGCCATGACCCTTCGAATCGAGCTGGCTAATTCTTCACTGGGACTATCCTTTAATAAATAGCCACAGACTCCAGCCTTTAAAGCGCGTTGAAAATAGCCTGTTCGAGCAAATGTCGTTAAGATAATCACCTTGCAACCGATCCCTTTTAATTCCTCCGCCGCTTCAAGTCCGGTTTTTTCGGGCATTTCAATATCCATAATACAAATATCCGGTTGGTGTTGTTTCACTAGATCTATTGCTTCTTGACCATTACAGGCTTGGCCAACTACCTCCATATCCTCTTCTAAATTAAGTAATGAACCTAAGGCACCTAACATCATCCGTTGATCCTCGGCAATAACAATTCGAATCATTTTTATATTCCCCCTTCCGTTTGTTTGATTACAGTAGGTACTATTATTGTAATCGTCGTTCCATCTACACAATCAATTTCTAATATCCCATTAACAAATTCAAGCCGTTCTCTCATCCCTATTAAGCCCGAGCCTTTATCTATTTCTTTCCCTTCACTAATGCCAATTCCATTATCGGTAACCGTTATTCGTATATCATTGCTTGTTTGCTCAATTATGATTAGACAGAAAGTTGCTTGACTATGCTTGACAACGTTATTTACCGCTTCTTTTAAACACATACTTAAAATATTTTCTAAAAAAAGAGAAACATTGGTTAATTTCGATTTTTCATCATAAATAAATTCAATTTGGGCCGCTTGAAGTAGTTGCTTCACTCTTACCAACTCCTCCTTCAACCGGATTCCCCGCATTTGGGAAACCATCTGCCGAACTTCATTTAATGCGGTTCTTGCTGTCTGCTGAACATCCTTTAATTCATCTTTTGCTTTATCGGGGTCTTTACCGATTAGCCGAGCGGCCAAATCACTTTTTAAGCCAATCAGTGATAGTTTTTGCCCTAATGTGTCGTGTAAATCTCTAGCAATCCGTTGACGCTCTTCTTGCTTGACCAACTCAGCAATTTTTTTGTTAGCATCCTCAAGTTGGAGTTCAAGCTGTTCTTGCTTCATTTTATTCTTTAAATTAAATGGTAGAAGAATTGCACTAATCCAAATAATAATGATAAACGGTAACTGTTTCAAAAATAATGTTTCCTGCGAAATAACATTATAGTTAATGGAAACAGTTGCAGAAATTAAATGGACAATATAAACAACAAAGAACGGAATTTGATTTTTGATTTTCCCGTTATAAAAGGCAATAAAAAAAGCAAAGTACACATATTGAAATAGAATCGCCATCGCCGTACTAATCACAATCAAAATACTAGACCATAAATAAACCGGCCATTTTTTAGACAAAAAGGCGAACCGATAGGAAATAAAGAAGATTACCGTTAAAATAATTCCAACAACCATTTCAAGGGTTGAAGGTGACTGAAAAATAAAATAAAACGGCAATATACTAAAGACACTCCAAATATAAGGAGAGATACCAGAGCTTTTCAAAAAGCTCAAATACTTCTTAAACATGACATAACCTCATTTTAATTAAATTAGCTTATCGCTATTTTAACATAAACACAAAAAAGTAAAGGCACTAGACCCTTACTTCATCAAAAATTAATTAAAATTTCTGCCATTTTATCTTCAAGTCGTTTTCCTTTTTCCTCATCCAGAAGGTTATTAAGGATAATCGTAAATATCAATGTACCGCTATTTTTCGATTCTATATATCCTGAAAGCGAGCTAACCGATGTTAATGTACCTGTTTTGGCTCGAATTTTCCCCGCCAAATCGGGTTGGTTCATTCGATATCGAAGTGATCCACCTACCAGCTTTTCTTTCTGCCCACTGACTGGTAAAGAATTAAAAAAAACAGGAAACCAATGATTCTTTTGGATGTTATATAATAATCTGGATAGTTCATTTGCTGGTATTAGGTTGATGTGGGATATTCCAGAGCCATCACGAAGTAGAAGATTTTCGGTATGCACACCCATTTCCCTTAATTCCTCGTTTAAAACCTCCAGCCCCATATCCCAAGAACCTTCTCCTTTCACCACTTTCCCTATCTCTTTAATCAACATCTCTGCATGGGTATTATTGCTTAATTTCATAAATGGCACAAGAATTTTTGATAAAGGCATTGAGTGATGGGTAATTAAGACGGTAGCTGATTTGGGAGTATTACCTTGTATTACCCTTCCGTGTACCGTAATTCCCTTTTCCCATAAGCTTTCCTGAAACAGTGTTGCCGCGTACATTGTAGGATTCCAAACAGACACCCATTCCTTTATTAATTTATTCCCTTTTGGAATAGTGCCCCAATAATGAATCACATTTTTACCATGTAGACGGTCCATAGTCATTTTCGAAGAAGCTTTTTCATCAACCGTTTTTGTTTGGTTAATGACAGTAATAAAATTCGTTTTAGGCGCTAGCTGGATATTAGCGCGATGTCCGACTTTTTTTCCAGGAGTTATTTCAACTCTTACCGTCCCCCCATCAAAATCCTCATCTGGAGAAACAGTTAGGGCTGAAATCCCAGCCCCATAATAGGCCTGTTCATCGGACCATGGTAAATCAATAGAATGCCGGACTGAATCATACCAAGAGTCATCACCCACAACGTTCCCGTGAATTTCCGTAATCCCTTTTTGGGTAAGTTGATTGGCGAATTTTTCGAAATCAGCCTTAAGCAAGGTGGGGTCGCCATAGCCTTTTAAAAAAAGATTACCTATCAGCATATTTCCAACTATCGCGCCATCGGTAAGGACTTCTGTCTTAAATGTATAGTTTTCTCCAAGGACCGATAAAGCAGCGGCTGCCGTAAATAGCTTTAGGTTCGAGGCGGGTCTTAATCGAAGATTTGCCTGGTGTTGAAATACAATCTCCCCTGTACTTGCAGAACGAACGCTCATTCCCACTATCGAACCGTTTAAATTCGGGTCTTGATGGAAAAGTTGGTTAAGTTGTTGCTTAGGTGTAGCCACAGCACTTTCTTGAAAGTAAACAACACTGCCTAATAATGCCATCATCATCATGATAGCCATCCTTAAAAAAGCCAATCCCAAATCCTCCCATCGGAACTTCTGTCCAATAGTTTATGGAGAATTTGGGAAACTACTCATTTTCACGTTAGTCGTTTTAGAAAAAGCTTTTCCCACGATTTCCATGAGAGGATGTTTTTCAAAAAAAGGCTTAAACTCACACCTTTACCCATCGTATAGCGCATGTTAGGATTTGGGTCAAGAGCAATCTCAGCCACCTTTTTCGCTACTTCAGATGGATCGCCAAATTGACTTTCTCCCTTTTTAATATAGGTTTCAATTTTGTTCATATAGGTAAAATAGGGTGAATCTTCACTTAATGACTTTTTTGTAACCTGTTTTCCAGTGGACCAGATGTTTGTTTTATAGGAGCCTGGTTCAACGAGGGAAACATGCACACCAAACGGCTTAACCTCAAGTCTTAACGATTCACTAAATCCTTCGACGGCATGCTTAGAAGCTGTATAGGGTGACAGTCCTGGGAAACCGATGATTCCACTGATACTACTCATATTGATGATTTTTCCACTTCTTTGTTCTCTCATAAATGGCAGGCAAATTTGGGTAACCATGATTAAACCAAATACATTAGTATCAAATTGTGTGCGATATTCAGCAATCGGAATTTCTTCCACAAATCCCGCTCCAGCAAATCCAGCATTATTAACTAATACATCAACACGACCAATTTGGCCAAGCTTCTCTTTAAAACGTTCAACAGACTCTTCAGAAGATACATCTAGTTCTTCAATTCTAATACGGTCTCGATAGCCTAATGTAGTAGCTTCCTTTAACAGAATTTCACTTTTTTCTATGTCCCTCATTGTTCCAATTACTAGGAAGCCCTGTTTCGCTAATTCTAGCGAAATAAATAAGCCAAAACCACTTGATGCACCTGTAACAATAGCCGTCTTATAATCCATAATCACACTCCTATTTGAAAACCAATGAATTGTTCCGCTCGATAATAAATGAGATGATATTTTTAAGTTCCGTTACTAAGTGATAATTATTTAATGATGGGGTTAATTCTACTAAGCGAACACCATGATCTTTGAAAAATTTCGTTTCAGAAAATCCGTGACGATTCGGATATATCGCCCAAACCTCGCGAACTGGCCTTATCGATTCTCGCAAATATTCGTTTAGAGTGTCAGCAAATAAATGCTGAGAACGGCAGTTAAATGCATAACTAACTAATTGTTTCATTGTTTTCGTAGGTTGATTCGACTGAATTAACGCAGTATCCCATATCGCTTGTTTCGGACGATACTTCATATCAAATAGTAAACTACCAATATAGGTTGAGCCTTTATAAAAATCTAACCGACCATCAGGACAATTATTCGTTCCGTTCGTAAAAATAGGTAAATGTTCAGAACATGTCCCTTCACTTTGGGAAGGTAGTTTCCCTTCGTAAATTAATTTGATCCTCAAATCTTCTTTTTCAAAGGTAATAGTCGTTTCACTTGGGATCGTAGGGATAATAATATTTTCAATACTCGCATTTTGATCATACAGCCAGCCTTTTACTGGGTTAAATCCAAGTTCTTCATGCTGTAAAGCTTTGATAAATTGGAGAAATCCCCACATCTCGTACAACCGGTCGGTACGTTTCCATTGATAGGAGTAGGTTTTGTCGAAAGCAATTTCAAAGGAATCCCTTTTCAACTCCTGTTCCACTTTATACAGAACACGATAGCGAATATCGGTAATCATTTTTTGTGGAATGATCGAGTCACGAACACTTGAGATTTTACTATACCAAGGAGCAGTTTTGAATAAATTGAATGCCCCTTTCATTTTGTTCGCCTTTATTATATACTCCCTTAATTCCTCAATTGCCTTTGTTTTTTGTTCCAATAGCTCATTCTGATTACTAGATGAGGAACGTAATTCTTCCTGTTCGCTATCAAGTTGCTTTATAAAAAATTCAATAGAATCGATAAATTCGTCAAGTTTGGATGAGATTGTACGAATAATTTTCTTTAGATACCGATTTTCAGGAAGATCATAATGAATCATTTGTGATGGTGTTTTAATTAAATCCTTTGATTCCGGATGTTGGACCCGATGGCGAATCGTAATCTCATCCATTACTCGCCATTTTTCCTTTTGAACCAAATGGTATTTCTTTTTCATACTATAATTTAACTTTCGATATAAATCAGTAATCGCTGCCATGATCGTCGGGAACCGATGGGCAATAATCATAAACTGACGTAACCTTGAAGTAGAAACTTGATTTAAAGTTTCGCTTTTGTTTTTCTGAATAAAATCATTCGCTATTTCACGAAGCTCCTTCTCAACTTCCTCTTTCATGTACTCCCATTGATCTTTACTTAATTGCTTAGGGATAATTTTAACCCACGTATAGTAGTAAATACCAAATACAAAAACCTTTACTTGATAAATACCCGGAATATATGGGTACGATTCCCCCCGATCTATTTCGTAAAAAACCACAGGTGAAAGGGAAGGGGTGAGAAATACCTCACCACCGTTTTTGTCTTCTTTGACCAATCTTTCTGGCAGGGTATCTAAGCCATCCATATAGAACCTTGCTGACAGATCCTGTGATGAAAAAAATACAGATAATGGGAAGTTTTCCGGAATTTCCATTGCCGTTAATCTTCCTATTTGATATAGATCGTCCTTTGTTGTGTAAAAAAATGGAGCTTCGATAACCACTTCCCTATTTCGATGCCTATAGGTGAATGATAGTTGAAATGGGACCTCTTTATATGGTATAGCCATTTTGTTTCAACTCTCTTGCTTTATTCAGTAATACTTTTCTAGTGCGACAATAATGAGACAAATGGCTGTATTTCATTAACAAATCGAGTAGTGTACTTGAACTAATATGGCCGTTGCTATTTTCATAATTACCGATTAATTGATGAAGTTGGTCTTCTGAACCCCGAATCTTGGTCAAAATTCGTTGGACAATTTGAATATCAAAAGCATCCTCACGGGTAATTGAGATATGGTCGGGTAAGTTTTTTAAGTAAGCATCGATCTGTCGAACAATTCTTTGCCCAATACCCATTTGTTTATTAACCTTTTGTAATTCACAATGTAGCTCCCATAAAAACTCTAACTCATCGGGAACTAATTCAAGACTGCGATTTTTATTTTTAAATAAATCAAATGTTTCGTAATTGATAACTTGATCACGAGAATGAACAACCTTCTTTTTTTCCCCAAGGTCTACCAAATGAGCAAAAGGTAGTATTTCTAGTTGAATCACATTTGCACGGTCAAGCACTTTATCGGAAAAATGATAAGTTGATTCATCCAAATTGACAGTACCAACAAACATTACATTATCTTTAATCGTAATCGTAGGTGGATATTGAGCTGAATTGTATAAACGATTTGCCAGCTCATCGTTATATAATCGAAGCAAACGTCTTCCCGGCTCCATTTCTAAAATCGATAGAAATTGTGAAAAATAGTGCTCAACCCTTGCTAAATTCATCTCATCAAAACAAAGAATAAATAGCTTGTCCTCATCCTTTTCGGCTTGCTTTAAAGCATTGATCAATCCTGAGTCTCCAGGACGATAGACCATGTGGAGTGTATCTGCATAACCTATTAAATCAGCATCATCGGTCCAAGCAGGGCGAACAGGAATAAACGTAAATTGATCGGAATATAGACCTAAGGCACGGCTATATGCATGAACTAACTTCGATTTTCCCGTTCCACTCATGCCCGCTAATAACACTAGATTTGAAGACTTCATTGCCGTATGGAAATTAATCAGATCCTTTTCAGCATAAAGAAGTCCAAGCTCTTGGGTTGTTGCGATAAAATGTTCAATAAAGCGATTTTCAGAAATATCTTGCTGTTCTATTGCATTTTGAATAACTGACTGCACAGGCGTTATTGGTAAAACCGCAACAGTTGCTTGTGAGTCCATGTTTTCTTTAGGATCTGCAATATTAGTAGAGATTTGGATTGGTTCAGCCTTCTCCATCATATCAGTTAAATATTGATTTTCTTTTATAGTTTGATCCATGATAAAACTTTGCTTTTCTTGCTGAGGTTGATGATTCTTTAAGTGCTGATTAGTAGTGAGTAATTTAGCATTTAAATGAGAAATTTTTGCATTTTTATCTTGTATGTCTTTGTCTTTTTCTTCAATCGTACTAGTGAAATTCTTCATTATTTCATCAGCTTTTAATAGCTGATTTTCTTTTGTGGTCAGTTCTAGCTGTATGGAAGTTTTAGTTTTCATCCATTCTTTTTTTTCTTCTTTCCATTTACGTTTTGCAGAATAGTATTCTAATTCGAGAGATTGATATTTTGTTTGCCACTCGTTATTTTTCGCTTCTGATTTTAAAAGTTTCTTTTCAACTGATTTAAGGACATTTCGTGTATGATCAAATTCCTTTTGCAGATTCTTTTTTTCTTCCGTTTCCTGATTAGAGTCGATCTTTTTTCTGTCTTGGTGAACTCTGTCTGGATTTATTTGTTTTTCTTGTATTGAAATTTGTTTCTCAAACTCAATGGCTAAGTTAATATGATTTGGATTTGTGCTAGAATGGAGCGAACCAAGGATTTCAAAAAGTGCAGCACCCTTTTCAAAGCTTTCCATCAACTGCTCATTATTCATCGATCGGTAATCTACAACTTCATCCTCCTCTACCTCTAAGGAAGTAAGTTCTGACTTTTTATCAAATAATAAGCATATTCGTTCTAAATTTCCATTTTTCAACGCTTCTGCCATCAATCTTGGTTTCACTAATTTATAGTTATCCGAAGAAATTTTTCGAAAGCCTTTTAAGTGAATTTCACATGCGGCGGTTAAGCGAATAAAATCTTCGGCAGGCATCGACTCTAATATTTTTTTCCAAATCGTTTTATCCATTTTTAGACCCCCAAATCGATCTTTTTTCCTATTTGTACATATTATACTAGAGTAATTTTTATTAAATATCTATAAATTCTGCAAATTCATTTCATTTTCCAGCAAAATTTTTAACAAATATTCCATTTTTGGAATAACAAATAAAATAGGGATAAGCTATGCAAAAAGATGCAATTTTACATGAGGGGGGTAGTTATGAAAGATGTCGAGAAAGATATTAGTAATGGCCTAAATCAAATTTTTGAAATCATAAATGCCAAAGGCGATGTCGAGGAAATCGAAAGTATAAACAAAGATTATGAAAAAAAGAAGATTAATAATAAAAACCCATCGGATTAGATGGGTTTTTGATTTATAATTTTCTTCTCCAAATAACCAAAGTCAACGTAAGGGCTGCATAAATTAGTGCAACGATAATACCTGTTATTGCTCTTTCCTCATTAGAACCGTCAGCTAGTAATATGGGACCAAGTCCAAAAAAGGTTACTGCCAAATACAATATGGTGTATATAAAATAAATTAGCCATTTCATGACCATCATCCTTTTCAAATCATTTATTTATTTGACGATAATAAATAAATGAAAGTCACAAAAATAAGTAAAAATGGACTCCTGAGGGTTATTGACTATTTTCAACTGCCACTACAAGCTTAAATAGGAATGAGTATATCATTAAGTATGCTTCACCTATTGTCATTGCCTCATTAAAGCCTTCCAAACCACCAAGATCAAAATTAAGATCCCACAGCCCTTCATTTGCATGAAACATTAGATCAAAACGAGCCTCTTCACCAATTAATTGATTTTGTAAATAGCTTTTCATAGCGCCTTCATATTTCTTTTGCAACTTCAACCCGAGCATCACATCATATGAACGAAAAACATCATCTACTTCTAGTGAAATAGCTTCTACTCCAATTAAATCAAACCACTTTGATTCCACGTAAATAAATTCATTAATATGTTTTCTTAGGTAGGTAATCGGCTGTTCTAAAAAATCAACCCCTTCCACTCCTAGTGACTCCTCGGTTTCTTTGTCACTTCGTTCGATATAAGCATCTGAAAACCTTAGTGCCTGATTATTTTCAATTACCGTCATCTCATCAGTAATAAATTGATGCTTTCGGGCGTACTCTTCCTCTTCCTTAAACAATTCAAGTTTCTGGTTGTCCAACATTTCCGAAATCATTTTTTTCATTTGTTTCTGCAACATGTCCAATTTCCTCCACTTACTCTATTTAATAAACCACTTAATCTTTTTTAATGCATCTTTAGTGTTAGGATACCGAAAAGGTAAATCAAACTTAGTTGTTTGTTTTAGTATGCTTTTTTCATGGGAAAATACATCGAAACTGCCCTTCCCATGATAGGCACCCATCCCACTTTCACCAACCCCGCCAAAGGGTAAATAAGGCGAACTTAAATGAAAGACCGTATCATTGATACATCCACCCCCGAATGATACACCTTCTAAGAAATAATCCTGAGCTTTTTTACTTTCTGAAAATATGTATAGGGCTAGCGGTTTTGGGCGTTGATTGATTTGCGATACCACGGAAGCTAGTTCTTCATATTCCATGATGGGCAAAATTGGGCCAAAAATTTCCTCTGTCATTATTCCATTATCCCAACTGATGTTGTCTATGACAGTAGGCTCAATCAATAACTTTTGATCGTCAAATTTTCCACCGAAAGATAGTGTCCCCTCCTGTAAAAAGTTCTTCAAGCGTTGATAATGTCGTTCACTTACTATTTTCGTAAATTGTCCTGCTCCAACAATATCTACCCCAAATAATTCTTTCACCGCATCCTTTAATTCCTGTAAAAATAGTTTCTTAATTCGACTATGAAGGAATAGATAAT
The DNA here is from genome assembly GCF_054786815.1 of Pseudoneobacillus rhizolycopersici. Taxonomy (NCBI): domain Bacteria; kingdom Bacillati; phylum Bacillota; class Bacilli; order Caryophanales; family Bacillaceae; genus Pseudoneobacillus; species Pseudoneobacillus rhizolycopersici. Next base: position 273,300 of record NZ_JBTOOE010000001.1, read on the forward strand.
CTGGTGCAACACATGTTTGCCCGGCATTAATAAATTTGCCCCAGGCGATGCGTTTTGCTGCTAACTTCAAATTAGCATCTTCATGAACAATACACGGACTCTTCCCACCTAGTTCTAGCGTGACAGGTGTGAGATGCTTTGCCGCAGCCTCCATAATGACTTTGCCAATTGGTACACTTCCAGTAAAGAAAATATAATCAAACTTTTCCTTAAGTAGAGCGGTACTTGTTTCAACTCCGCCTTCGGCAACGGCAATGTACTCTTTCGGAAAATTTTCATTGATGATTTTTGTCAATACCGCTGAAGTTTTAGGAGTTAACTCAGATGGTTTAATAATCGCACAATTCCCCGCAGCAATCGCACCGATTAAGGGGGCAATCGCTAATTGAAATGGGTAATTCCACGGGGCAATAATAAGTGCAACACCGTATGGTTCAGGAAATATATAGCCCTTTGAGCCGATACCGGTTAGATTCGTTTTGACCCGTCTAGGTTTCGCCCAACCTTTAATATACTTGATTGTAAACCGTATTTCTTCCAATATAATTCCAATTTCTGTGATAAATGAATCAAACTCACTTTTATTTAAATCTTGTTTTAACGCATCCATTAAAAGTTGCTCATTCGATTTAATAATCGTTCTCAATTTTATTAATGCATTCATACGGAAGGATAAGCTTTTCGTTTCTCCTTTGTAAAAGAAGCTCCTCTGTTGGTCGACAAGCTCATGATAATTTTCCATAAAATCCTCCATTTGGATATTGACAGTTTTTCATATAGTAATTACCGTTATATATTATAATCCTTGATATGGCAAGACTGGAAGGGAGAGCTCTAATGAAAGAGATTTTTTTAGGAATTTTAGCTTCTGTTTTCTTTGCGGTCACCTTTATATTAAATCGTTCGATGGAATTGGCCGGCGGAAGCTGGTTGTGGAGCTCCTCTTTACGTTTTATTTTTATGTTGCCATTTTTATTTGTCATTGTGCTGATGAGAAATAATTTAAAGCAAGTGCTTTGGGAAATGAAGCAGTATCCGCTCCCTTGGATCATTTGGAGCTTTTTCGGCTTTGTGTTATTTTATGCCCCACTCACCTTCGCCGCTTCCTATGGTCCTGGTTGGCTAGTCGCAGGAACTTGGCAACTAACGATTGTAGCTGGAACGCTTTTGGGTCCGTTATTCTTTGAAAAAGTTGTAGCGGGTGACGAGATTATCTTGGTTCGCCAAAAAATTCCTATGAAGGCCTTATGCATTTCATTATTAATATTAATTGGTGTTGGTCTTATTCAAATGGAAAAGGCTAGTACATTTTCTTGGAGGGGCATCCTCTTTGGGGTTCTCCCCGTGTTGTTGGCTGCATTTGCTTACCCATTAGGAAATCGAAAAATGATGGAGATTTGTGGTGGCCGATTAGACACATTCCAACGGGTGTTTGGGATGACTCTAGCTTCCCTGCCGTTTTGGCTTATCGTCAGTGGGGTCGGTCTTGCTCAGGTGGGTTTACCTTCAAGTGATCAAGTGCTTCAATCCTTTATAGTTGCCGTTAGTTCAGGTGTCATTGCCACGACCTTATTTTTTATTGCAACGGATCGTGTGAAGAGTCACCAAGGCAGATTAGCAGCTGTCGAAGCCACACAGTCAGCGCAGGTGCTTTTCGTTATGCTAGGGGAAGTGCTTTTATTTTCTGCACCAATACCAAATGGAATTTCCATAGTCGGGTTAATCGTAATCGTTGTTGGCATGCTTCTGCATAGCTACTTTTCTAAAAAAATGGCAAAACCTAACTCAAAATTAGTGATATCTAAGCAAATACAAGTTTCAGACCGTCAATCATAATCGAGATGTAGAGTATTATTCCCAAACTCTACTAAACGCCATAAGTTTGGGAATGACTTTGCTCATTTTATTCCCAAACTTTCCCGAACGTCATGAGTTTGAGAATGACTTTGCCTATGTTATTCCCAAACTTTCCTTAACGCCCTGTGTTTGGAGATGACTTTGCCTATGTTATTCCCAAACTTTCCTTAATGCCCTGTGTTTGAGAATGACTTTGCCCATGTTATTCCCAAACTTTCCTTAACGCCCTGTGTTTGGGAATGACTTTGACTATGTTATCCCCAAACTTTCCTTAACGCCCTGTGTTTGGGAATGACTTTGACTATGTTATTCCCAAACTTTCCTTAACGCCCTGTGTTTGGGAATGACTTTGACTATATTATTCCCAAACTTTCCTTAACGCCCTGTGTTTGGGAATGACATTAACGTTGTGATTCCCAATCCCCGCCCAACGACATGATTCTTGGCATTATCCCGATGAATTATTACTTATAAACCTTTTGTCCTTCCCATTCCTCTCTCAATATCCCCATTCGAATCGAGTCATAATACTCCCCGTTATAATATCTACACTTTCTCATTCGGCCCTCTAATTGCATACCTAGCTTTTCCGCACATCTCATCATCCTTGGATTTCCCGACCATGTCGTTAATCCAACTCTTGCAATCTCGAACTGCTGGAACAAATAATCAATCCATAATGATAGGGCTTCTGTTCCATACCCTCCGCTCCAGTGATCTGATGAAAAGATTACAATCCCAACTTCCAGCCATCTAGTTGGCTGATATTCCCAGTAATAGGTTACATCCCCGATGATTTCACCATTCACTTCAATTACCATCATCGATGGAACATCCGGTTTATTAATTTTCTTTTCCATCGACTCTTGAAACTTTTCGAGACTAATAGGTTCATGTGGAAAATAGGGTGCATCGAACTTTTTCCACTCAGGATTTTCCTTACCATATATAAGGTCATAAAGTTTTGGAATATCCTCCAAATTTGGTTTTTCAAACTAACTCTGTTCCCCGTTAAAATGATTCTCATAAACTGTCATTACCCCCATATTTCTTCAATGCTAGATTCACTGCTTCCAATGCATGAATTTCTGTTGTATCAAATAATGGCACGCTAGAATCCTCCTGATTAACCAATAGCCCAATTTCTGAACAGCCTAAAATAATCCCTTCGGCCCCTGCCTCTACAAGTTGATTGATGACCTTTCGAAAATAACCTCTCGAAGATTCGTCCATTATTCCTAAACAAAGTTCATGATAAATAACCTTATTTACCAACTCCCGTTCAAGAGTATCTGGTATCAATACTTTGATACCATTAGACTCTATACGAGATTTATAGAAATCCTCTTCCATCGTATATCTAGTACCAAGAAGTCCCACCTTTTTGATCGTTAATTTTTTGATTCTATTAGCTGTCGCATCTGCAATATGTAAAACAGGTATGTTGATTTTTTCCTCGATATCACCAACAACCTTATGCATCGTATTCGTACAAATAATAATAAAGTCGGCCCCTGCCCTTTCTAATGACAAAGCAACCTCAGCTAACCGATTACCAGCCCGCTCCCATTCACCATTAGCCTGATAACGCTCGATTTCATCAAAGTCCACACTATAGAGTAGACATTTCGCTGAATGCAAACCACCTAATCTCTTTTTTACTTCCTCATTAATTATTCGATAATACAGTGCTGAAGATTCCCAACTCATTCCACCAATTAAACCTATCGTTTTCATAAAACTCCTCCTCATCTACCTTAGATAAAACATAACGTAAAATGAATTTCTCCTTAAAATTTCCAAATATAAGTGATCGTTTCAGCTTGAATTTGTATCATTAGCTTAAATAAATTGCTCATCTTACCTCTTTGATAGTAATGTTATTGGACATTTTTACTTTAAATCCTTTTATTCACTCTATATTTTCTTGGATAGAGAATCAGTAATGCTTGTACAACCGAAAAAAGCAAACAGAGACAAGGAATATATGCACTTGTCTCTTTATTAACTTTTTAAATTCATTGTATTAAATTGACGATTCCCCACTGGTTGAACCTTCATCATGCATAACAAGGCAAAGACCATACTTATGGCCGCTGCAAAAAATAAAGCGCCAAATCCCCAAAAATCAATGAAAAGTCCAAGTACTGGTGGCGAGGAAATAGCCGACAAAGAAGACACCAAATAATACAGTCCTGTTCGTGTCCCAAAGCTATGTTCGCTTCCGGTAGCGATAATAAATGGATAGGCATTTATATTGATTCCCGCCCAAAACATTCCTCCAATCAAAAGAAATAGCCTTAATGTAACTACTGATTCGACCCAATATAAACCAATAAAAACAAACACAAGACCAATAATTCCAATAATAATGATTTTCTTCTCACCGAATCTTGCCCCTAATAAACCACTAGGAATAGCAAACAGAACAAAGCTAAGTGAAAAAAATGCTAATGAAAAGGCCGATGCACTTCTCGACAGACCTAACTCATTTACGCCATACAAAGTAAAAAGTGCCTCCATACCTTGGATAGCGACAAACCAAAAAAAGATTGCAGCTAATAGGAAAATAGTTGGGGAATTTAGTTCCTGTTTATAATTGTAAACCGGATTTTCAGGAACCGATTGAGGAATAGTATCGCGACGTTCATTAATATTTTTATAAATAACCAATAATGCTACAAGAAAAGTTGCAGAAACCACTAAAAAAGGTAAGGCTTCCTTTACATAAAATAAGTAAGAGCCAATACTAAACGCTAAAATCCCACCACAGCCACCCATAAAATTAATGACACCGTTTGCTTTTGTTCGCTTAGGTTCAGGTGTGATATCGGGCATTAACGCAATGGTGGGAGAACGAAAAATTGCCATCGAAAGGTTCATACACATCATGAAAATAATTAAGGTTATTAGACTTGTATGAAAAGGAATTAGTGCAAAAAATAAAGCAGCAAGTGGAATTCCAACAATCAAATAAGGCATTCTACGTCCAAATCTAGTATTGGTTCGATCACTGCGATTTCCGATGTACGGCTGAAGAAATAAGGCAAAATAGTTGTCAATCGTCATTAAAAATCCAATTAAGGCAGTGCTTTGGAGATAATCATTAAGAAAAAAAGGCACAAATCCGTTATACAAGGCCCAACCGATACTAATACTGAAGAAACCAAATCCTAGTAGCCAAGTTTTTTTCATCACAACCTCCTTTAGATGTAAAAAAAGAAGCGCTACTATTTTATGCCAACAATCAGTTCTTTTTGCCTGTTCTAATTGAATTTAAAAACCTTTTCCTTTACAAATCCAGCATCAATCGAATCATATCTCTACAGGGAATCTCATTTTCAATGATTTCCTCTTGGTAATTACGGATAAAAAAGTCCAAATCGACCCCAACAATCCGAAATCCACATTTTTGATAAAGCGCTAATTGGCCAATACTCGAATTTCCCGTACCTAGTTCTATCGTTTTGTAACCTAAATCCTTCGCTATTTGTATAGCTTTTAATACTAATTGCTTGCCAACGCCAAAACCTTGATGACTTTCAGATACCGCTACATTAACCAAATCAACAGTTAAAGGTTTTGTTGGCAACAAAACAAATACACCAATTACCTCATTATGTAATTTGGCAACATAACAATCTCCTCTTCTAATATAGTCCTCAATATGATTTCGAGAGGGATCTGCTAACAACAATAAATTCATTGGGGGATATTCATGTTTACTTAGTTTTCTGATTTCCATATTAAATCTCTCCAAATAGTGCTGTCATTTTTTTATATTCAATACCTCGCCACATTGTTTAATTGGAGAACCCAAATCTATAATATGACGAATACAACCTATGAAAAGTTTCAATTTTTACCAACTCACTTAGTCCATTAACATGTTCTTGCTAAAACATATTAAATAATGTGAAACTTTCTAAAATGATAAACGTAGATAATAGCGAATCCATTTATAGGAGTGATACCATGAGCAATAAGGGTTGTATAAAGTGTGGTCATCAAGATACAGGAACAAAGGAAGTTGCTATGACAGGAACAGGTTTGTCCAAAATGTTCGATATCCAACACAATACATTTATTGTCGTATTTTGTAAGAACTGCGGGTACTCCGAATTTTATAATAAAAAAACATCAACAGCTTCCAACATAATTGACCTGTTTTTTGGAGGCTAATCTTAATCTGTTCTCCAGGAATGAGAACGCATTTTAGTATTCATTATTAATATTGATGCATTAAACCTTCATTTTTACCCCACCTTATTAATGGGGGTGATATGAATGACCGAAAATAATCCAATTAAATACACTGGAAACGTATTAGATCAACGAAACAACCTAACCGGTCCTGATGATTCAGGTAAGGTAGACTACCCAAAACCGCCAAAACATGTCTCGATAAAAACATCAACCGAAAAGCAATAGTAAGATGGCTGCCATAATAGCAGCCATCTTTATTCTGGAATGACTTTAAAGCCACCTTTCGAAATCATTTTAAAATCCCTTTTAGATTGAATATCAGGTTTTTTATGCTTATGATCTACACATGAAACCCAATCTTTCGCTTTATCTCCCTTAAAAACGGAACGGTCATTTCCCTTGCCTTTTCAGCACCATCTAATAAAGTCTTATCCAATTGTTCTGGAGAAGCTATTAACTCCATATATTTTTGACGAGGTTCCTCAATAAAACGATCTATGACAACAAACAATTCCTTCTTAACCTCTCCCCAACCAATTCCACTCATATACTGCCGCCTCATACCTTCAACCTCCAGCGGAGTAGCAAACTCCTTATACAAAGTAAACAAAGTCGAGGAATCAGGGTCTTTTGGTGCTTCTGGTGGTAAGGAATCGGTTTTAATTTTATTGATTAACTTTTGCAAATTACCTGGCTCTTCGAATAAAGGAATCGTATTCTTATAACTCTTACTCATTTTCCTACCATCCAACCCAGGTAATACAGCTGTTTCTTCTTGAACCTGAAAATTAGGCAGTTTAAAGGTTTCTCCATAATGATGATTAAAGCTTTCCGCAATATCCCTTGCAATTTCAACATGCTGAATTTGGTCTTTACCAACTGGTACTAGATCCGATTTAAACATTAAAATGTCCGCTGCCATTAAAATCGGGTAAGTGAAAATTCCCATATTCACTCCAAAATCCAAATCGCGATTCATTTCACGATTCGTGTCAATCAAAGCCTTATAGGCATGGGCTCGATTCATTAGTCCCTTCGATGAAAAACATGCCAGGATCCAATTTAATTCAAAAATCTCAGGTATGTCAGATTGCCGATAAAAAATCACCTTAGAAGGATCAAGGCCAAGTGCTAACCAAGTTGCCGCAATTCCATAGGAAAGTTCCCTAAATTCTGCTGCATTATGAATTTTTGTTAATCCATGAAAATCAGCCACAAAGTAAACGGATTGGTAATCTGGTACCTTTGCTAGTTCCAGTGCAGGTTTAATCGCTCCAATGTAGTTCCCCAAGTGAATCTGTCCTGTCGGCTTGATTCCTGTTAAAATAATTTTTTCCATTAAAGATCCCTCCTTGTTATGCAAACACAAAAAGGGCTACTCATCCCTAACAAAAAGGACGAGTAACCCGTGGTGCCACCTTTATTCGTTTACATATGTAAACGCACTTTTTGTACGGAGGCTAACGCCTCGATACATCGCCCCTTTTAACGGTGAGACATTCCGCTAAACCTACTTTTTGTGTTCAGTCTAGAAGCTCCGAAGCCCATTCAACGATTTCCCCATGCTGATTCTCACCAACCACCAGCTCTCTGAAATGTTCCAAACCGCCTACTCTTCTTCATCATTGCAAATTTATATATCTTCAATAGTAAAATATGGATATTCAATCGTCAATAGATAAATTCAACAAATTTATCTATGCCCCTCCATTTAGTTGAAGCTTGTTTTTTGTTAATATATGGGTAGAGGAGGTGGCGGTTATGCTTCATCACGTTGAAATATATGTTTCAAATTTAGAGAAGTCTGTTCTTTTTTGGGATTGGTTATTAACGGAATTAGGATACGAACTTTACCAAAAATGGGATAAAGGTCGCAGCTGGAAATATGAAAAAACGTATCTAGTGTTTGTCCAAGCTGAAGAACGGTTTCTAGACATTCCCTATCATCGTTGTCGGGTTGGACTTAATCATCTCGCATTTCATGCAAAAACACGGGAACAAGTTGATGAGCTAACTAAAAAGCTTATTGATAAGGATGTTCGAGTTCTCTATCAAGATAAACATCCTTTTGCAGGAGGCCCCGATTACTACGCAGTCTTTTTTGAGGATCCAGACCGAATAAAAGTTGAACTAGTTGCACCAATTTAAAAAAGCGGCTTATCGGCCGCTTTTTCTCTTTTTCAAAAAGTGTATTATGGTTCCGCCAATGGTGGCACCAATCGTCATCGCTCCTAAAATCATCCCATAGACGATTTCACCTAGAACCGCCATCTCAGGTGCCGGAAATAACAAGATTTTGATTCCTATCATAATCATCGCTAAAAAAAATACGATTGCTGGAACCCATTTTGCCCATTCCGACTTCAGTTTTATAAAAAGAAAGGTGGCGCATAAACCAATTAAAAAAACAAAAAAGAAATACATATCATTTCATCCCCTCGAAAGAATATCATGCTGTCTTATATCATTAGACGAAATATTATAGAAGGTGTTACGATGGAAAATAAAAATAAAACAGAGAGGTCCTCCTCTCCGTTAAAAATACACTACCTTTTATTTTTTTCCTTTATTTCTCGCTTTATGTTCTGGACTATTGTTTCAAATTGGCTGGCATCATTTTTAGCAATTACTACATTGCCATAACGAACACTCTCATAAGCATTGAACAGGGCTTTATTTTCAGGAAACCCTACTCGGGCGAACCATTCTTGAATCGTTTCATGCTGATATCTGCCTAGGTGATACTTACTGGCGAAATGGTCAAGTTGATAGATTAAACGGCGCAAATACTCTTGTGGTGTAGGTTCTGCAAATAAACTCCTTCTTTTCCGGGTTTTTGATAAAATTGGAATATGCTGCAACGGAATCGCATTCTCATCAGGTTTCTCATCAACAATTTTTGATTTCTTACGAACAATTAACCAAGCCACTAAGAGAACCACTGCTATTAAGGCAACCCAGACCCAAGGTGGTATGGAATCAACCGGATTAATACTGTCAAAGGTATCTTCTTTATCCGGAAGCTCAACCTGCTCAAATTCATCATCTTCTGGTGGTGCTTTTGGTCTTAGCCGTAGCACAATTCCCTCAACTAAATAGAAGAATGGACTTCCAATCATCATCGCGATTATCGCAATTCCTGCAAATATTTTATAAAAAGCCCACTTCACAAATGGGATGCAGAAAGCCAATATTACTGTAAGTACAGCAGAAATCCCTAGAACACTTGCTAAACCAGACGCATCCTTAGCACCATTGTTTTCCCCCATTTGTTGGAGAAATCTACCGATACTAAATAGAATTGTAAAGACAATGACTAAAGCGAAAAAGAAATCCATGTGAGGATATCTGAACATCCATCCAATAAAAAAGATCGCTACACTACTAGAATAAAAGATTATGGCAAAATTGGCTCGCTCTTCTCTCCATAAACTAGAGTCCTTAATAAAAGCCCCCATCCGAAAATATAAAAATATCACACTTATAAGAACGGACATAATGCTAAATCCAAGGAAATAAGCAGCAGCGCTTAACAAAACAGCACCAACAAAAGGAATCGTATTGCCGACAATCTTTTGTTTTAACGCAAAATACAGAAGCAAATTTCCACCTATCATTATTGCTATAATAGGTAGAATTGGCGGAATCGTGCCTGCTCTTGTATAAAAAATACAGACCAAAAAATATAAATAAACGCATTCTAACATGAAAAAATAGGCTGGTTGAAGTCGTTGTATCATTTTAATAATCACCTAATTTCCGACAATTCAAGAACGTCCAAACGGGACGACCGCTGGATATTCGTTATCATCTTGAAGGATATACACCTTTTGCCCCATCTTCTGAACCTTAGAAAAATAAGACACACCTTCGTCATCATACGGGCCACTATAAATGACTACTGGGGAATGCTGCTGTTGCTTATCCACATATTGAAACATACGTCTTAGTGGTACCGTATTACCTCTCTCCGTAATTCGTGCTAGAAGGTCAAGTACCTTACCAAGCTGTTTTGTTCCACTTCCTTTTGGGAGATGATAAACAGCCGACTCACTTGCCATCCTCAAATTTAGAAACAATTCAAATTCAATCCCTTTTTTAGTAGCAAATTGAGCTAAATAAGCGATATTACTCGCAATGGATTCTAAATTTTCAACTACTCCTAAATGATAGGTCGGTGTATTCGGCTCTCGCAGATTGACGATAAATGTCCATGAATAATGGGCCGTTTTTTCAAATACTTTAGTTTGTAGTGTTCCCATCTTGGCACTGGCCTTCCAGTGAATTCTCGCAAAAGAATCAGAATAGACATAATCCCTTGTTCCGATTGGTGCTAGAATATGTTCGTGAATACTACTTGGAGCGGAAAAATCTCCTTGGGCCATCGTCGCAAATAACTTTTCGGTTTGCGGTACAGCAATCGGTGTTGGATGAATGATTAGTTCCTTATGAATAAATGGATTATACGTCAACTCTACAAATCCATAACCAAAAAAGTTCTGAATGGTTAGGTGAACGGATTTAATTCTAGTCGCCCCACGTTTTAATGCCTTAAGATGAAGTGGGATCTGTAATGACTCTTTACTTCTTAAGTGAAATGGAATGGTAAAGACAACATTGGATTCTGATTGAAAAGAAGGAATTCCAACACCTTCGACAATTGATTCTAACTTTACCTCTAACATTCCCTTGTAAATTGGTAAAATACTAAGCTGAGAAAGTTGTAGATTTAATGTGGTCTCCTCACCCACTGAAAGTCGAATTGTTTGTCTACCATTTTCTAGTTCCAAATCGTCAGCAACATGCTTCAAATAATATAAACTAAGTTGACAAATCACAATTAAGAGACTTCCTAAAAAGATTAACCAATAAGTTTCCTGATAGAAACTTACAAGCAATAGAACGACACCAATTACAGTGACGAGATCTAATGCATTTCCTCCGTGTACGTCTTTTCTCCAGACCATTAGTTCAACGCCCCAGTTTCAGCAGGAACCTCGACACTCTTTAGAATCGTCTCAAGAACCTGACTGTTCGTCCGTTTAAGGGATGCATCCAATGTAAGGACTAAGCGGTGAGCCAACATATACACTGCTACATCCTTCACATCTTGTGGTGTAACAAATAGGCGATCCTGTAAAAACGCCCTTCCTTGTGCCCCTCTCATTAAAGCTAACGTACCACGGGGACTAACACCCATTTCAACTTCGTCATGATTACGAGTTAGGTGGACAAGTTCAAGAATATAATTTTCGACATCCTCAGAAATAGTAACCTTCTTGACTTCCTCTTTTAAGCTAGCAATGTCATCTAATGAAAACACTGTTTTTAAACTGTTGTATGGTGAGCCGTGACGGTAAGTTTGCATGATTTTCTTTTCTTCTTCCATCGTTGGATAGCTTAACGGAATTTGCATAAAGAAACGATCCATTTGTGCTTCAGGTAGCGGGAATGTACCTTGTTGGGATTCAATCGGATTTTGTGTTGCAATAACGATAAATGGCTTTGGTAACGCGATAGTTTCCCCGTCAATCGTTACTTGGCGCTCTTCCATAACCTCAAGTAAACTCGCCTGTGTCCTTGGAGTCGCACGGTTAATTTCATCCGCTAATAAAATATTTGTCATAACCGGTCCGATTCGAAGTTGGAAGTCCTGCTCCTTTGGATGGAAAAACTGAATCCCAGTTACATCACTTGGCAATAAATCCGGAGTAAACTGAATTCGCTTAAACGCTCCATCAATCGTTTTTGCAAAGCTTTTGGCTAATTGCGTCTTACCTGTTCCAGGCACACTTTCCAATAATACATGACCATCATTTAGTAAGGCTATAAACAGCATTTCTACGATATCATCTTTACCGATGATTACATGACTAATTTCTAGTTTTAATTGTGAAACCTTCTCTGCAATGTTCAAAACTGACTCCCCATTTCTTTATTTGTTTTAGATATTCGGAATTCTTCCAGTTGACCGAAATGATGTTATCGGTCTCAAGTGCTGAATGCTCGAAACATTCAGACCATTTACCTAATATTATGCAACTTACAATCCATTTTGTCTATTTTTACTGTATTAAAAATGTTAATTATTGGTTTATAAATAATATTTTGTTATCCTATAAGAAAAGCTATGGAGGACCATTTTTAATATGGCTAGTAAAAAATATTACGTCGTTTGGCAAGGCCGAAAAACAGGGGTTTTTGAGACTTGGGCGGAATGCGAAAAACAAACAAAAGGTTATCAGGGAGCACGATTTAAATCCTTCCCGACCTTAGCAGAAGCCAAACAGGCGTTAAGCGAAGGATACGCAAGTACAAAAACTACCAATAAGAAAAACACTACCACTAAAGAAAACGCAAAACCTGAGATTGAACCCAACAGTATTTCCGTAGATGCAGCATGTAGTGGAAATCCCGGAATGATGGAATATCAAGGGGTTAACACTCAAACAGGTGAAACCATTTTCCATTACGGTCCCATCTTAGGAACAAATAATATTGGTGAGTTTTTAGGCATCGTTCACGCATTATCGTATTTAAATCAAAAAGGCGAACATACGACCATTTATTCTGATTCGATGACTGCGATAGCTTGGGTACGCAACAAAAAAGCGAATACTTCTCTAGTACGCAATAATGAGACGAAGCAAGTATGGAGCTTAATCGAACGAGCAGAAAAATGGTTAAAGGAAAATTCCTATCAGAACAAAATTATCAAATGGGAAACTAGTCAGCTGGGAGAAATTAAGGCGGATTTTGGGAGAAAATAAGTTAATGCCAGGCACACACATCGTGCCCGGCATTTTTTATGCTCTTAGTTCCTGCAATTTTTCGGATATTGCTACTGCCATTTCCTCAGCTGTTTTTGGTATGGTCGTTTTTAAAATATTATTAACGAATGAACCCATCGGCCCTTCGGCATTGATATCCAGATAACCAGTCATTCTTGTTTTATTTTGTCCTATTGCCTTAGCTTCAAAATAGCCTTCCCCGGAAAACTTTTCATTTATCCCTTTTAAAGCAAAGGTTACTAGAGTAGGTTCATTCCATTCCTTTATCGTAATCAGTAAACTTACCTTCTTCTTCATAATGCCGATATCGCTTTTAAATTCCCAGGTTGATTGGCGATCGTTTAACTTTTGATGGGTAATATAACCTGGGACTAAAGGTGCCCAATTGTCCATTTCTTTCACAAAGTCCCAAACCTTTCCAATTGGCAATTGTACTTCAACTTGATGTGACCCGCTTGGCATATTCAAATCCCCTCTCGCTAGATTCTATAAAGTTATATGCCGCTAATGGGGCAATTAGAAGAAAGGCATAAAATTCGAAAAATTTAAGGAGAACCATTAAAATATAAACTAGAATACTCAAAAGGAGTGAAGGTCTCTTGAAGAAAATCAGGGTTGGAATAATCGGAACAGGATTCGGTGCCAAAGTTCACGCACCGATGATGAATTTTCATGATGGTTTTGAAGTCGTGGCCATTTCCAGTGTTTCAAGAGGAAATGTTGAGGAAGCTAAACAATTGAGTGATATCAACAATATTTATACCGACTGGCGCCAAATGTTGGATCAAGAACAACTGGATTTAGTAGTCGTGGCATCTGCTGTTTTTTTACATAAAGAGATGGTTGTGGAAGCATTTAATAAAGGAGTCCATGTCTTATGTGAAAAACCAATGGCTCTTGATCAAGAAGAAACGATGTCGATGATTTCAGCTAGAGATCAAGCTAATAGATTAGGATTAATCAATCATGAGTTCCGTTTCCTCCCTGCCCGCTTGAAGGTTAAAGAAATTATTGAAAGCGGCAGACTTGGGAAAATCCAACACGTTCGTTATCTCTGCTCGTACCCAAATTATATAGGGCTCCTTTCACGTTCACGAGGTTGGCTAGGCCAAGAAGACAAGGGCGGTGGTATGCTAGGAGCAATTGGTTCCCATATGATTGACTCCCTGCAATGGTGGCTCAACGGTAAACTAGCGGAAGTATTTGCTCAACTTCCTATACATGTACCATCGTACACAAATGAAAGCGGTGAACTCGAGAACCGTACAGCGGATGACGCATTTCAGATAATTGGTACGTTAGCGTCTGGTACAACCGTTACATTAGAACTCTTATCAGCCGCAAGACAAACAGCCAATAGCTGGCGTTTAGAAGTCTTTGGCACAGAAGGAACACTCATTATGCTCGATGATCAAAAGGTCATGCTCTCAATAGGAGACGAACCTCTTCAACAAATAGAGCTTGCCCCTGACATCGTTGCACCAGCCGAAATGCCAGCAGTAGCTGCACGCTATTACAATGGGTTTAATCGTGCACTGGATGCGCTTTATGAAACATTGGTGGCAGGCACCAATCACCTATATATTGCCAGTTTTGAAGATGGTGTTGCTACTCAAGTGGTTTTGGATGCTGTACGTCAGTCTGCTCGTGAAGGTAGGAAGGTTGTTATTGTCTAATGATAAAAGCCTAGCCCGGTAGATGCGGGTTAGGCTTTTTGGATCCATTTATAGTAATGCCACATGAGAATGATATAAATGAAATATCCTATGACTGAGTAGCTATGAACCCAGCTAGTAGAATGAGTTAGAAATCCAAATGTTTCAGACAATCTTTCTAAACAGCCGATTAATAAGCTACAGATACAAAAAATAGCCCATCTCCATCTAGCCTTCAATGGCTCAACAAAAAGCAATAACCCCAATGTAAAAACGGGTAAAATGACTAATACAAAGCCGACGTCAAAGCTAAAAATCAGGAAAAGGACGTTTCGGAAACGTATTATTCCCCTTTCCGACAAAAAATAAATCGAGAAAGGTCCCTATCAATGCTGACAAAATGAGAATAGAAACTAGTTGTCTATAAAAATATTGCTTTTTTGGCAATGGTAACAAGCTCGAGGTTTTCAAGTGTTTCACAGTATTCATTCATAATCTCACCATTGACCATATATATGTCTTCTTTTAAATAATCAATAACTCTCCAATCACTAAACCAATCCCCTTCTTCTGCCGGAGGATGGTCGACATTCTTCCAGGCAAAATCAAGCCGCGGACAATAAATTCTCGGCATGCCTTTTCGCAGCTTACAGTTTTTTAATCTTCGCATATACAGGTTTCCTGGTGCATACTCCTTGACATCATTAAACAAATGCGGCCAATAATCCTTTCTTGAAGCGGTATGTGAATGGCTCTTCGCCCATTGTTTGGTACGATTTAATATTTGTTCACTTGAAAATAGCAAATGATAAAGCCGTTTTCCAATCATAATCCGCTCATGAAGGGAATCAAATTGGTTAATTGTCTGTCCTAAAAATTTCGTTTGACCATCCGCTTCATAGGGAAATAGAATCTGATTAAAAGATAGAATTTCTTGTAATTTAAATTCAAACGTATCAATAACCTTATCCTTAAATTGCCTATCGCCCATCAACTGTTTTTCCAAATAGCTTTGTTCATTTATAACAAGTGCAATGGTCAAAACGTAAGGATCCCGGTAAATCCAAAAATGATTCCAAATGGTTTCCATAAAACGAGAGATATTAAAAAATTTAAAAAGATGAAACAAATTGTGTCTAATCTTTAAGCTCTCCTCATACAGGAGTAATTGTGGGTAGGCATCCTGGAAAATCAGCCAATTCCCTCGTTCCAAAAATGAAAAAAAGTCATCCCTTGCCCGTTTATCGAGTAATTTGACCAGGAAATCACCCTTTAAATCGGTCATATTCCAACCCCCATTTCGGGACACCATATGAGCCAGAAACGCCCAATGAACTTCCGGATGGTTTTTATAAAAAGCAAAATAAGCTTTTGTTCTTGTGACATTATTTTGATTGAGTTCAGATGTTTTCATTTTTATAGTAGCGATTAAATCCATTTCCTCTTTGGTTGGAAGGGGCATTGGGTGCGACTGTGATTCAATTAATGCCTCTTTTATCTCAATTAAACTTTTAGAAATACTGATTTTATTCATTTTCTTCTTAAAAAGGCAAATTGAAAACACCTCCACATAGGCATGGTTAAGTAAGTACCGGAATATAATTGGGTAGTATTGACAATATTTTCGAGAGGATGAAAAGATGTGAGACTAGACCCCACCTCAGAAATGAATCGAATCATCCAAAAATTGAAAGAGGATCAAACCTCGAACGGAACTTGGGAATACCCTTTTGAAACAGGAGTCGCAACCGATGCTTCTATGATTATTTTATTGCGTTCCTTACAAATAAATGATGAAAGATTAATCAAAGAGTTGACAGAGAGAATCCTTAGTAGGCAGGAGGAAAATGGTGCCTGGAAGTTATTTTACGATGAAGGCTCAGGGAATTTAACCGCCACTGTGGAGGCTTATTATGCACTTTTATATTCCGGCTATTACACAAAAACAGATACCAAAATACGGGCTGCCAAAAAATTTATCCTAGCAAATGGCGGGATGGAGAAAACTCATATGCTCCTAAAAATAATGCTAGCAATAACTGGTCAATATAAATGGCCGCGTTTCTTTCCAATTCCAATCGAAGCTATTCTTCTACCGACCTCCTTCCCAATAAACTTCTTTGACTTTTCTGTAGCAGGAAGAGCCAACCTCATTCCAATGATGATACTCGCAAACAAAAAATTTACCCTTACAACCAACGGAAGCCCAGATTTATCTGATTTATATATAAGGAGAAGTCAAGAGTGGGAAGAAGAATACTTAGTTTGGCAACGGTCAGCTGAAGTGCGCTCGCTTTTTTCTAGCATTAAAAGCTTAATAGGACTTCCAGAGCAACTACATATGGAGGCCATGGATCGGGCCAAACAGTATATGCTGAACCGAATCGAGCCTGATGGGACATTTTATAGCTATTTTAGCTCGACTTTTTTAATGATTTTTGCTTTCCTATCCCTTGGTTATAAAAAAAGTCATCCGTTAATCCAAAATGCAGTGAAGGGACTAAGGTCGATGACATGTCAAATCAAAGGGAAACCACATATTCAATACACAACCGCATCGGTTTGGAATACATCATTAATTAGTTACGCACTACAGGAGGCAGGGATTCCCGTAATTGACCCAGTCATTCAACAGGCAAATCACTATTTACTTTCAAGACAGCATTACAAATATGGGGATTGGGTGATTCATAACCCACATAGCCTTCCAGGTGGGTGGGGGTTCTCTAATATCAATACATTGAATCCCGACATCGACGATACCACTGCGTCATTACGTGCTATCATACAAGGCGTAAATACAGACCCTAATGTCCATCAAGCCTGGGACAGAGGGAAAAGTTGGTTATTGTCAATGCAAAACGATGATGGTGGTTGGTCGGCCTTTGAGAAAAATGTCAACAAGTCCTTTTATAAAATCATTCCCATACAAGGGGGAGAATTTTTATTAACTGACCCTTCAACACCCGATCTCACAGGTAGAACTCTTGAGTTTTTCGGGAATTATACAAACCTATCGAAACATCATCCTTCCCTAAATCGTGCTGCAAATTGGTTGTTAAATCAGCAGGAGAAGGACGGCTCTTGGTATGGTAGATGGGGAATTTGTTATTTGTATGGCACTTGGGCGGCGGTCACTGGACTTAACGCCATTGGCATTTCCCAAAATCATCCTGCGATTCAAAAGGCAATCAATTGGCTAAAATCGATTCAAAACTCGGATGGAGGCTGGGGCGAATCATGTAACAGTGATATTCATAAAACCTATATTCCATTAGGAGTAAGCACAACAACCCAGACAGCTTGGGCATTAGACACACTTATCTCGACTTCTGACAAATTAACACCGGAAATGGCTAAAGGAGTACAATTTTTAATTGATAAAAGTGATGATAAGGATTGGACGAATGATTATCCAACTGGCCAAGGAATGGCTGGTGGATTTTATATTCATTACCATAGCTACTCGTATATTTTCCCCCTACTTGCACTCTCCCATTTCCAAAAGAAATTTGGAAAAAATCAGGATTCTCCCATCGCATAAAAGATGGGCCAAAGTACATCCTAATATGGATGGACTTGGCACTTTTTTGGGAGGAAGCCCTTATGCACTTATCTTTCATTTTAGGATTTTTATTAGTAAGCCAACAGCCGGTAAAGGAACAGGACATCATTGTGCGTGATGAAGGAAATATAATCGCTATTGAAAATCGCAACAATTTATACTTTCCTTTAATAGGCTGGCCTTTTATCAATACTGATTACATTCAACCTCTCCTAGAAAAATGGGAAAACGAAGCCTATATGAAGCCGCAAAATGCCACTCTGGACGAACATGGTGCTATTGTCTCAGAAAAGACAGGATTTCAACTAGACAAGGGGTCACTAATTAGTCAACTATATCAAAGTCTATATTCTTCTGGCCCTTCGGTGGTAGATATTAAAAAAATCCCCGTCTATCCTGAAGTCGATAGTGAAATACTATCGCAAATACGCGAAAAACAGATTGGTCAATACTTAACCTACTTTAATTCAGGAAACAGAGAGCGTTCCTTGAACATCGATTTGGCGGCAAAAGCAATTAATAATCATGTGGTTTTTCCTGGTCAAACCTTTTCCTTCAACCAAGTGGTTGGAAAACGAACAAAAGGAAAGGGCTATCTCCCTGCACCAATTATCGTTAAAGGTGAATTATCTGAAGGAGTTGGCGGTGGAATATGCCAAGTATCATCCACTTTATTTAATGCAGTTGATCGCTCCGGGCTTAAAGTAGTGGAACGTTACTCCCATAGTCGCGATGTCCCATACGTTCCAAAAGGAAGAGATGCAACGGTCAGCTGGTACGGACCTGACTTTCGCTTTACCAACAAATACAATCAACCCATCTTGATAAAGGCTAAAGTTTATCATGGAAAATTGATTGTTTCGATTTATTCCTCGGACAGTATTAATTTTAAACCGCGAAAAATACCAAGCGCCTCTAATGTATTGCCTGAGGAAATAAAAGTATCAAATGATATTCAAGACAGGAATTCCAATTAAAAGGAATTCCTGTCTTGAAAGCCCTAAAGCCCTAATAAACATCTTGTCGAATAAACACAAAAAATGATATAAGTAATGCGACCATGCCCCAAAGCAAAAGAACAACCAACGAAAACCCTAATGACATCCCTTCAATAGGCGGAGGATTCCCTGCCAAATAAGCGGTTAAATCCAAATTTATCATAAACAAATATTTAGCCGACTCCCATGAAGAAACCATACTGCTTAAAATTGCTCCAGAAATTAACGCGGCCAACATCACACCCATGCCCACTGGAGTGCTCCGAACTAACACTGAAATCATAAACGTTATGGTTCCAACGATAATTGCCACAAACCAAATAAGACTATATTCCATAAACAAATACTGCCATTGGGGAATCATTTGAACTGACCCGGTATTTAATTCTCCTGCTGTACTGGTAAAACCAGTTAACATCGGAGCTGACCAACCTTTATACCCGAAAACGAGGCCCGAAATAAGATAGGACATCAGTCCAAAAATAAAAACGATAACCGATACCGATAATAGCAATGCCATGAATTTACTCATTAAGACCTTCCACCGTCTAACTGGACGTGTTAGTAAAAGCTTTATGGTCCCTGCACTTCGCTCAGCCGAAACCAAATCAGCCGCAATAATCATGACCATTAAAGGAAGGAACAACGTAATGGAGTGTTCCCCAAACGTTCGCATAAACGTTGGAGCACCCGGTTCAAGCGGATTAATATCGTGATCCAAGTAATATTGCTGCTGTTGAACCCGAAGTTGGAGCTGATTTTTCCATTCCTCTGAAATTCCACTACTCATAAGCCGATTTTGCGTATCAATGATTTGCTGCTGTAAGGTTGTCCGCCAATCTATCGAACCAACTCGCTCAATCCTTCTTTCAATTTCTTTAAATTGTGCGTAAGTAAATAGACTGACTAGCACCGCTATAATCAATCCAACATAGATTAATTTTTTTCTGCGCACTATTTTAAGTAATTCATTATGAACGAGCTTAATCAATCGATTCACCACCTGTCATTTCTAAAAATAAATCCTCTAATGCAGGTAACTTACGATTCATTTCCCTTACTTCAATTCCTTGATCCACCAAGCGTTTATTCCAAATAGATGTTTGTCCTTCCAGATATGGTGTAACTAGTTCTTCTTCTGTAGAACTTATAACCGTTGTTAGCCCACTCAATACCTCTATCGCCTTTTCTAGCGGGGTAACCTTCCATACCATTCGTTCTTGAAGGGTTAATAAATTTTCTACCGAATCAATCTTTACTACCTGGCCTTTCGAAATAATCGCAACCCGGTCACATAGCAATTGAATCTCACTTAATAAATGACTAGATACCAATACGGTCAATCCTTCCGACTCGGCCAAAAAGCGAATAAACCCTCGCATCTCACGAATTCCCATTGGATCCAAACCATTCGTCGGCTCATCTAAAATCAGCACTTTCGGCTTCCCAAGCAATGCCTGGGCAATTCCAAGCCTCTGTCTCATACCCAGAGAATATGTCTTTACCAAATCATGAATTCGTTCATCTAATCTTACTAGTTTCACCACTTCATCGATTTGATCCGACCCAACATTCGGAAGCATTCTTGCAAAATGCTCGAGATTTTCCCAGCCAGTTAAAAACGAATATAACTCGGGATTTTCAACTATACACCCTAAGTTTTGCATTGCTTCTTGAAATTGAGTTTCTACATTAAAACCGCAAATTTCAATCGTACCCGAAGTTGGCTTTATTAATCCAACAAGCATACGAATCGTTGTCGTCTTCCCAGCCCCATTTGGACCTAAAAAACCAAAAACCTCGCCCTTTTTCAAATCTAAATGAATCCCTTTGATAATTTCTCTTTTGCCGATTGATTTTCGTAAACCTTTTACAGAGAGTGTGATTTCATTCATTTTCTTTCCCCCTTACCACGTAATTAAGGAGGCTACCCGTTCAGCAATTAACCTGTAACCTTCTGTATTCGGATGGAATTTATCTGTGTATAGATAATCGTTTACTTTCAATTGAAATAAATCAAAAGTTGGTACAAAAACGGTCTGGGGATGCTTGTCCAAGAGTTCGCTTGTTTCATAGTTCCATTGGCGTACAACTTTAGTCATCACAGCCGCATCATTCAAATCGATAAACGGGTTATACAATCCAATAAAATAAATCGTCGCCTTTTCATTATTCTCTCGCAATTCTGCAATGATTTTTTCTAAGCTCCCCAGATATTGATTTCGGAGTAAATCAATTTGCTGTAAATTCATATCGATAATCGTCTGACCGCTTTGGAATAAATCATTGCCACCAATTGTAATAAGGATGATGTCTGCCTTATGAATTTGATCTCGTACTCCAGCCTGACCGATTTGTTCCAATAATTGGTTAGAACGGAATCCTTTTACCCCAAGGTTTTGTAGAGTGATTTTTTCATTTGATTTCTCTTCAAGCTCATCCACTAAATAGCCAATATACCCCTTACCGGCCGCATCACCAGTACCCCTTGTTAATGAATCACCCAGTGCGACAATGGTTTTATTCTGATTGATATTTGAATCCTTACGATTATCTTCATTTTTTACAACCACATTTGAATCAGACGTGTTAAAAAATTGATGCTGCAATGTCCATCCAAATCCGACTAAAAAAAAGAACAGTAAAAAAATGGATACAACAATAGTAAGTTTTATGCTTATTGTTTTCACTTCAATTACCCCCATGTCTCTATTAAACGACTAATTTCTTCTTCATGGGTAATCCCCTCGTCTGAAGGGGTTTCTAAAATAAACGGTATTTTTTCAAATAAATGTACTTGAATCAAGGCACTAAATTGATTTTCAGTTATATAGCCATTGCGAAAAATATTGGCATGACGATCTTTCCCAGAACCAACCGGATATTTCGAATTATTCAAATGAATGGCTTTTAAATGATCAAAATATCCTAGTGCGACACCCTTTTGGGTGAACTCATCTAGATTTTCACCCGTCCATAATTGGCTTGAAAATGCATGGCAAGTATCGAAACAAAATCCAATCTTTTCAGAGTAGCGACAAAGACTGCGTACTTGTACTAGTTCCTCCATCGTTGTTCCCATAATTCCAGGAGTTCCAGCGACATTTTCGATTAAAAGTTGGCAGTCACCATCCCAGTTTTCTAGCACTGTATCTAGCATTTCAATCATCAACTGATATCCTGCTAAAGGATTAGAGGCACTAATATGACTGCCAAAATGCACAACCACACCTATTGATCCACAGGCATTTGCAATTTCTAAATCATTCTTGAGTGACTTAATGGTTAGTTCCTTTTTACTTGGCGACGGAGTGAGATTTGTCGGATAAGGGGTGTGGGCAATCGATATAATCCCATATTCTTTACAAAATTGTCTACAATAAGAAGCATCGTCTGGATTAAAATCTTTTACCGTTAAGCTTCTGGGATTTTTCGGAAAATATTGATAAGCGGATGCGCCGATTTTAACAGCCCGTTTCGCAGCCCCCAAATAACCTTCCTTAATGCTAACGTGCGCCCCAAATAACAAATCACATCACAACCTTCCTTTGGTTAGTACCAATCTTCCTCATATCGTCGTCGGTAACGCGCCTCATAACAGCTGTTACAAATCGGAAATGGATGATCCAACGAAAGTTTTCGGCCACAATTCTTACACTTTTTCGTTAGTGTTTTGACTTCTTTTTTTAAGCTTTCATGGACATCATCGCTTATATTTGCTCGCAACCGTTCCCAATAAATCGCCTCTGTTCCTCTACCTAATCGATATAAAAATAGGAGGTGAAGACCGATCGCCTTGTAAGTTAGTTCCAGATCTTCAAGACTTCGTTTTTTAATTCTCGGTTCTGGTAAATCAACGCCCTCAACAATCGCAAACATATTTTGTTGCCATTGCCGTACTAACTCAGGTTCTTTTATCGAAAATGGCATATGCAAAAATCCGTATAAATCAACCAATGATAATCGAGCTTCAATCTCGGTGCCGCGAATTAACTCATATAGTTCTTTTTCTTCGGATAATGTAGCCTTAACCGTCCCTTTTGGACTCTTAAATTTTCCCCAGAGTTCAAAGAACATTCCCAAATCACGATAGTATTTCTGAAACCGATCAAACACCCCCGTTGTTGGTGCAACCGCAAATTCATAAACAGGGACGTCTTCCTTCTCAAGTAAATCTTTCATTACTTTAATATCTTCGGTAAAGGAAACCTTTCCGGTATTATATATTCCCTTGCGACCGGCCCGACCCGCAATTTGTTTGACTTCTTGTGAGGTGAGGCGACGTCGTTTTTCCCCATCAAACTTCGTATTTTCTAAAAAAACAATTCGCCGAATGGGTAGATTTAACCCCATTCCAATTGCATCGGTTGAAACGATTACCTTCGTTTCACCTTTAATAAATCTTTGTACTTGCTTTTGTCTAGTCTCCGGAGGCATACTTCCGTATATCATACTGACAGACTGACCCGCACGCTGTAGACGAGCAGCATTTTCAAGCACTCTCTTTCGCGAAAAACAAATTAGGGCATCCCCTTTTTTAACATCATTCATCTTGAATGTTTTTGCTTCGACCTCAAGCGGGGTCTCGCGGGTATATTCATTTATTTCGATATCAGCATCCCCTAATAGCTTTAACATCATCGACTTGGCACTTTTGCTTCCAATAATATGAACCTCATTGGCATTTGCCTTTGAGATTGCCTTATACCACGCAAATCCTCTATCCTTATCGGTAATCATTTGCGCCTCATCAATCACGACCACATCATAATAATCTTTTTCATAAAACATTTCGACCGTGCAAGAAATATGCCGGGCTCCTTGAACAGGCTTTTCCTCTTCACCTGTTTTGAGTGAACAAGGCGTACCCTCGTGATTTAGCTTGTCATATACTTCTAATGCAAGTAATCTAAGTGGCGCTAAATATAGGCCACTTTCGGCCTGTTTCATTTTTTCAAGGGCATGAAAGGTTTTACCCGTATTTGTATCTCCGATATGTAGCACATATCGAATCGGCCTTCCATGGGATAGACTATATTCCTTACCAAAAATATCTTCGAGCATTCGAGCTTCTTCTTGCCTTTTCCGCTTTAATTCCTCTTGCTCTTTGATTTTCCGTTTTGCCCAGGCTTCACGGTCCCTCACATAGATTTCTCTGTGTTTTTCGAAATCAAATGGAATATCGGCCAATTGTAATAGATCCATTACATATTCCTCTTGAATCGCTTGGAAATAGTTTTCGGCTAATTCATAGAGATGATCGTCCAACATATCTTCATCTAATTCTTCAATTCCTTCACCGAAAAGTTCCTCATACTGTTGTGTAAGTTCTCCAGGAAGATTCTGAATGACCATCTCCGAAGCAATGTCAAAAAGCTGCTGATGGATAACCCGTTCATAACCGTATTCGTAAGTTTCATATTCAAAGAAGGATCGGCCACCATGTGTGGTTTTATGGATATTTCCTGTGAGTTCTTCAAAAAACTCAGCCATCGCCTGGAAATCTTCAGCTTTAAAAACGCCTTCTTCCTCCAGCTTGATTTCCAACGCAAAGGTATCAACTTTTTTATATTTGGTTTTCGTTTCGAAGTCCTTTTGTAATTGCTGTGCCACTTGATGACGCACTCTTAAATATAGTTGTTCTTCATTTTCGTGAAGAATATCGGCTATAGCATCATCTAGGTCGTCTTGTATCTGTCTCCGTGCCTCAAATAACTGTTCTTCCCGCTCGCGGTTGAAAAAGTGATGTCTTGCCTTTTCATAACGTTCAACCCATTTTTGCTCCTGATTTTGAAAAGTTTCAGATAGCCATTCGATTACCGGAAACGGTTGATAGTCCCGCATTTCATTCCGGAACAAGGTGTTAATTAATTTACGATTAACCCCATCTACTTCAAAATCTTTTTCTGCTAAAAATTCCTTTTTTTCATTTTTTGAGACTTTATTGTTGACGTAATTAAGCCAAACATTAACCCAAATTTGTTCCAGATAATGCTTACGGTCAAGCATGTATTGCTGAAATGTGGGCATTTGCTCTTTATTTTCCAAATAATAATCAATATCCTGATATACTTTTTGTTTTGTATGCTGGATGGCTAGCGGGTGTACTGCTTCAATACTACTCAAATGGGGTTCCCCCTTTTTTTGAACAAAACATGATTGTAAGATGTACGTATGTATTAAATCAAAAATACCTAAATAAAAAAGGACAATTATGTCCTTTTTTATTCAGTATTAACATTAAATCTCAATTTCAAGCACCACCGGACAGTGATCGCTTCCTAAAATATGTGAATCTATCCTGGCATCGACCATTTTTGGTGCTAATCGCTCTGATAAAATAAAGTAATCAATCCGCCATCCTATATTCCGCTCGCGGACCTTGTTCATATAGGACCACCAAGTGTAGGCACCTTCAAAATCGGGATATAAATAGCGGTAGGAATCAACAAAACCACTACCTAGTAAGTGGTCCATCTTACCTCGTTCCTCATCCGTAAACCCGGAATTACCACGGTTTGATTTCGGGTTCTTCAAATCTATTTCCTTGTGTGCAACGTTAAGGTCACCGCAGAGAATTACAGGTTTGACCGCATCTAATTTAAACAAATAATCCTTTAGAACATCCTCCCAAGTTAGGCGGAAAGGCAGTCGTGCTAAGTCACGCTGGGCATTTGGAGTATAGACCGTAACAAGATAGAAGTCTTCAAATTCTAGCGTAATGGCACGACCTTCTGAATCATACTCTTCCATCCCTATCCCATTTCGGACTGATAGAGGCTCTTTTTTTGTAAAAACCGCCGTACCGGAATAGCCTTTTTTGACCGCATAATTCCAAAACTGCGAGTATCCCTCTAATTCAAGATTGATTTGTCCCTCTTGCAATTTCGTTTCTTGTAAACAAACAATATCGGCATCAACTTCACGAAAATAATCTAAAAAGCCTTTCCCGACACAAGCCCTAAGGCCATTCACATTCCATGATACTAATCTCATTACTAATTCTCCTATCTATATTTGAAGAAAGGGAAAGGGATAGCTTTCAACGACTCTGCTAGCCCGACCACTCGTCGTTTTCGCTTGTGACAAAGAGTTTAAGATTGCCTCTTCAGTCGCTTCAGCAGCAGCGACAAATAATTGATTAAAGAGCGGCTGGTCTTCCCTTAGATAACTTCTTGTTTCCAGCGAGTTTTCGCTAAAATGGGAGTAGCGATTGGCTGTTGAAAAAGCAATGACAATATCACCACTTCCATGGCTAAAATGACTTCCTGTCCGCCCTAAACCAATCCCGCATCTTTTGGCCACTCGTTGTAGTTGACGGGAATCGATTGGAGCATCAGTAGCTAGTACAATAATAATCGAGCCATCAGCTGTTTCATACAAACCAGTAGTTCCACTATGTAATAAATACCTCTCAGCCTGGAATTCGTCCTTTTTTCCAAAATTACTTAAAACAAGGCATCCCAAGGTGAAAATTTCGTCACCCTCACCATGAATAACACGTGAAGATGAACCTATTCCGCCTTTATGCCCAAAACAAACCATGCCTTTTCCAGCCCCAACAGCGCCTTCTTCAGCAACTTCAGATGAGGCTTGGTGAATGGCCTCTATCGCCTGTTCTGGCGTAACAGGCAATTTTCGAATTGAATTCAAATAACTATCGTTGCACTCCCCAACAACGATGTTGATTGTTCCAGTCGTTTCGCCGATTTCTTGGTTTGTTTCAAGCATGTACTGCAACGTTCCTTGTGTCACCGCAGGAACTCCGAACGTATTCGTCAGCATAATCGGTGCTTCCAGCAAACCTAGCTCATTAACCTGAACAAGACCGGTTGTTTTCCCAAACCCATTAAGAACATAGCTCGTGGCAACGACTTTTTCTTTAAAAAGATCTCCTCCATGTGGTAAAATCGCCGTCACACCTGTGCAGGCATATTCTGATCCATTTTTATCCAAAGGATAATCTAGTGTGACATGCCCGACCTGAACTCCTTCTACATCGGTAATACAGTTTTTTCTACCCGTAGGTAATGTACCAATGATCATCCCCGCTTCTCTTATCTTCATTTTACTTAACAGCCTTTGGGCGGAAGTTTAGGAAATTTTGATAAGCAAAGCCTCTCACTTGGTCCTCGCTAAAATGTTTTAACAGCTCGTTAATCAAATTCGGATACTTAGAGGCATCTTCCAACCCTGAAACAAAGGTTGAGATTCCATCAAAATCTGAACCTAGCCCGATGTGTTGAACGCCACCAATTGAACAGAAATGATCAATATGCTTCACCACATCGGCAACTGTAGCATTGCCGCCTTTTTTCACAAAAGGAGGACAAAAAACGACATGAATCATACCGCCTTTTTCAAACATAGCCTGTGCTTGGGCATCCCATAAATTCCGTGGATGATCACAAAGAGCGCGCGAATTTGAATGGCTGGCAATCGGATATTTTGCTAAATCAATGACATCCCAAAATGCTCGTTCTGACAAGTGTGAAACATCCGTTAAAACTTGATACTCATTATTTAATCGGACAACCTCTTTACCAAATAAGGTTAGCCCACCACCACGTGGTTCACCAGCTCCATCGGCTGCCAGATTGGCATTATTCCAAGTTAATCCGACAGAACGTACACCAAGCCTAAAAAGAGTTCTTAGTTTCGTCAGGTCATTTCCAATGGCATCGACACCTTCTAATGTCAACATCGCACCGATTTCGCCGGGCTTTAGCTGGTCAAAATCAGCCCATTCTTTAATATGCTTCATTTCAGGATTTTTCCCTAACACTTCCTGGTAAAAATAATCGATTTGCTCGAGGACACATTGAAATTTCTGATCAAAATGAATGGTCGGCTCAATAAAAATTGCAAAACATTGTACTTTGACATTCCCTTTTTGCAAACGAGCCATGTTTGTTTCAAGCTCCGTCGCATCTGCATATCTTAATGCCCCTTTTCCTTCCCAAAGCTTGAGAAGGGCATCGCAATGTAAATCGATAATCTCCATTTTCACCGCTCCCTCTATATGGTCTTTAAAAATTGTTGATATAACTTTTTCGTGATTTCACCTGGTTTGCCACTGCCAATGACTTGATTCCCAACGTTTACAATCGGCATAATTTCTGAAGTTGTACTCGTTACAAATACCTCATCGGCTGTTAAAAGTTCATCCGGCGTTACATGTTTTTCGATATAATCGATGTTTAGTGTGGCAGCAACATTTTTAACAGCAATTCTTGTAATTCCTGGTAAAATATGCTTTGTAAGTGGGGTGGTATAGACTTTTCCATCTTTCACGATAAACACATTCGAGCTCGTTCCTTCTGTCACAAATCCATCCTTAACTAAAATCGCTTCATAACATCCTGCTTCATGAGCTATTTGCTTCGCTAAAATATTTGGCAATAGATTCAAAGATTTTATGTAACAGTTCGCCCAACGCTCGTCGTC
This sequence comes from Pseudoneobacillus rhizolycopersici, assembly GCF_054786815.1. Classification (NCBI taxonomy): domain Bacteria; kingdom Bacillati; phylum Bacillota; class Bacilli; order Caryophanales; family Bacillaceae; genus Pseudoneobacillus; species Pseudoneobacillus rhizolycopersici. Next base: position 301,819 of record NZ_JBTOOE010000001.1, read on the forward strand.
ATGAAAAATCGCTTTCTCTCCGTTTTCACGGCTCTCAATCGATAGCACCTTAGCAGGTCTGACCGTCATCGTTATGGAAACAGGAACATTTGGAAAAAGATGATTTCTCGTCGCAATACCTCTAGTAATCTGCAAATAAACATTACAATCTGCCAGTTGCGATTTTTCCACTGCCTCAAGAATTAAATTTTTAAAATCATTCAACGTATTTGTGATCGGTAGTCTTATAGCATTTGCACTATTGATTAAACGTTCTAAATGCTCCTCTAGCATAAACAGCTTTCCGTTATAAACACGTATCACTTCGTAAACACCATCACCAAATTGATGACCTCGCTCATCAATCGGTAGAACAAGCTCGTCAATCTCCACATATCTTCCATTTATATAGCCAATACTCATAGGTATCACTCCTAAATTTGAAAATCTACTCTTAAAAATGAGTATATCACGTTCGAAGCGAGTCAAGAAAATTTTTCCCATTATAAAACCTCCTACAGCCATAATTTTCCGAGGAGGTACATGAATTAGTTTAGATAAAATTATCGTTTCCAGCTCTCCAAATCCCACACTTCCGTTACCCAATCCTTATAAAAATCGAGCTCGTGGGAAACGATTAGCACTGTTCCTTCGTAGTGGTGTAAGGCATTCGCTAATATCTCCTTTGCCCGAACATCCAAGTGGTTGGTCGGCTCATCTAATATCAGCCAATTACTGTTTTCTAACATAAGCTGACAAAGACGTACTTTCGTTTGTTCTCCACCACTTAACGAACTTAATGATTGAGAAATGTGCTCCGATCTTAACCCTGCTCTTGCAAGTGCCTGGCGAACTTCCTTTTGTGTCATTGTTTCATGTTTAGACCAAATAAATTCAAGTGGGGTTTCATCCGAGGTCGTATTCCATTCTTGAGCAAAATATGACGGATAAACATTTTGACCAAAAGAAACTCTCCCATTAAAAGGCGGTAACTCTCCCAGAATTGTTTTCAACATGCTTGATTTGCCAATTCCGTTATGACCGATGATGGCCACTTTTTCTCCACGTTTAAGTTTAAAATCAAATGGTGGTAACAATTCGTACTCGTACCCTACTGCTAATTGAATTGCTTCCACGATAAGGCTAGCTGGACGTTCCGAAACCTTAAAGGAAAATCTCGGCTTTGGTGTCGAGTCCGGTTTCACAATCCGATCCATTTTTTGAAGTTTTTTCTCACGGGCTTTCGCTTGTTTAGCTGTGGAGGCCCGGGCTTTATTTTTCTGAATATACGTTTCCAGCTTCTGAATTTCCTCTTGCTGCCGGTCAAATGCGGTGAAAATTTGCTGCTTTCGAAGTTCATATTGCTCGGTAAACTTATGATAATTCCCCAAATATCTCGTTAAAGTTCGATGTTCAAGTTGATACACAACATTCACCACTTCGTTTAAAAACTCAGTCTCGTGGGAGATGAGGATAAATGAATGTTGGTAATTTTTCAGATAGCCCGTTAACCAAGCAATATGTTGGGTGTCCAAATAGTTGGTTGGCTCATCTAACAATAGAATATGCGGTTCTTTTAATAAAAGCTTCGCCAGCAATAGTTTGGTCCTTTGCCCTCCACTTAATTGCGAAACGTCCTTATCCATTCCGAGAACGTAAATTCCTAGACCTAGCGCAACATCGTCAATCTTGGCATCTATGTGATAAAAATCATGATGATCCAATAGTTCTTGGATTTGCGCAAATCGCCTAAGACTTTTTTCAAGCTCTTCTGTTCTGCAATTCGCCATACTTTCTGATATCCGAAGCATCTCAAGTTCCATATCATAAAGATGTTGAAATGCGCTTCTTAAAAATCCTCGTATGCTTATTCCTGCCTGTAATTCAGCATGCTGTTCCAAAAAACCAACTTGAATATTGGGCAGCCACTGAATGGTTCCGATATCGGGCAATAGGCTGCCTGATAGGATTTGAAGGAGAGTTGATTTTCCGGCTCCATTTGGCCCTACTAGCCCAACTCGTTCCTTATTTAACAACCGAAATTTAATATTTTTAAAAATTAATTTATCGCCAAAATAATGAGTTAAGTTTTCAACCGAAACTATGCTCATAACTGTCACTCCTTAGTTCAAATTATTTGAACCAATCGCAACAAGAGGTAGACTCTTTCATTATATTCTGATGTAAAAAAGGTAGAGGAAAGAACCTCTACCTTTGATCGGTTTTCAAAATAGCTAGCTAAAAGCCATTTTGGGGAAACGCGAATATTGATAAGAGGAAAGGGAGCTAACGTTCGTTGTTTACGATTGGTTTCACTAAAAATGGGCACACTAATCCCGTTTATAGTTTCATCCCAAACAAACAACGAAAGTGCTCATCGGACCCTTAATCCCCCTTTAATGTAAAAAAATAGTATTACTCCTACATCATATGTTAGATGGTGGAAAAAAGTAAAGGAATTTGTCACCTAATTTTTTGGTTTCTTACAAAAAAGGTATCATTCTTTAATTTGATGACCCTTTTCTCGATTTCACACAAAAACAGTAACCATTCTTCAGTTTGATGACCCTTTTTCCCGGATTTTATACAAAAAGGTCATCAATCTCCAAAAAAAACACTCGCCAACACAATCCAGCGAGTGCCTAACAATCATCTATCTTATTTAATCTTCTCCAATGCCGCAACCAAGGTCTTCACAACAAAACTCAGATCTTCTAGCTCAATATTCAATGGTGGAGACAACGTCAACACGTTGTTAAAGCCGGCAACAGTGAAACCATTTTTACCAATAATCAGCCTCTCGGCCTTGCAATCGGCAATAACTTTATTCACTAAGCCACTATCCAATGGTGCCTTAGAGGTCTTATCCTCAACCAGCTCAATTCCAATCAGCAAGCCTTTTCCGCGAACATTACCGACGTAAGGATGTTCTGCCAAAAGGGAGCTCAACTCATTTAAGGCCTTTTCCCCTAAGTCACGCGAACGGTCGAATAGCCCCTCACGCTCCATAATCTCAAGATTCTTCAGCGCTAACGCACAAGCGGCCGGATTCCCACCAAAAGTATTGACATGACGGAAGAACTCATATTCCCCAGAACCTTTAAAAGCTTCATAGATTTCCTTCCGAACCGCAGTGGCGGACAAAGGTAAGTAGGCGCTCGTTATTCCCTTTGCCATCGTTATAATATCAGGTTTCACCTCATAGTTCATAAAACCAAACGGCTTACCAGTACGACCGAAACCACAAATAACTTCATCTACAATTAACAAAGCCCCATGTTTCTCGCAAACCTCTTTTGCAGCCTTCATATACCCATCCGGAGGAACAATGACCCCCCCACCGGTAATAATTGGCTCCATAATCATCGCCGCGATTGTTTCACTTAACTCCCACGTCATTACACGGTCAATTTCTCGAACACTATGTGGGTCTGCTGAATTAAATTCGTCACGATAGCTGTCAGGTGGGGCGACATGAATAAAGCCAGGTGTCAATGGCTCATACAAGTACTTCCGCTGCGCCTGCCCCGTTGCCGCCAGAGCCCCCATTGAACTACCGTGGTAACCACGGTATCGAGAAACAATTTTATATCGACTACCTTCACCACGTTGTTGATGATATTGGCGAGCAATTTTAAAAGCGGCTTCGTTAGCCTCAGATCCACTATTAGAATAGAAGATGACGTACTCATCGCCAAGCCATTCATTAAGCTTTTCAGCTAGTTTAATAGCAGGAACATGACTTTGAGTCAGCGGAAAATAGGCCATTTCCTTAAGTTGTTCAAAGGCCGCCTCCGCAAGTTCCTCTCGTCCATAGCCAACATTGACACACCATAGCCCTGCCATTGCATCGAGGTACCGTTTCCCATCGACATCAGTAATCCAGGAACCGGACGCTTTTTCTACAACAATCGTAGCATTCGGATTATGAGGTTTCATACTGTGCCAAACCAAGCGTTCATCTTGTTGCTGCAACGTTTCTTGAGAATGACTCATTTGTACCATAAAAACCTTCCTTTCCTATCCATCAAAACGCGATGTGATCATTTTTTTTCGTGTAAAGAAGTTCAAACCGTCTTTACCGTTAACATGAAGGTCACCATAAAAGGAATCCTTCCAGCCAGAAAACGGGAAGAACGCCATCGTTGCCGGTACTCCGACATTAATTCCCAGCATACCGGCATCCGCTTCCTCTCGGAACTTTCTAACCGCACGTGCATCATTCGTATAAATGGTTGCACCATTTCCGTAACGCGACTTTCGAATAAATTCAAGCCCCTCATCTAAGTCCTTAGCGCGTAACAGACTTAACACAGGTGCAAAAATTTCATCTCTAGCAATCGTCATTTCTGGAAGGACATGATCAAAGATGGTAGGACCTAAGAAATTCCCCTCTGTCAGCTCGCCCTCGCCCATTTCCCGCCGTCCATCACGAATCAGGTCTGCCCCTTCTTCTATACCCTTTTCAATGTATCCCAATACTTTCTCACGGTGCTCACGGCGAATGATTGGAGTTAATAACACTTCATCATCCATCCCATTGCCAATAATTAATTCATCCGCTTTTTCTTTCAAAGCTTTCACAAACGGTTCATTATCACCGACTACAACTACAGCACTGCAAGCCATGCATCTTTGCCCAGCACTGCCGAAAGTTGAACTTAATACATGTTGAACTGCCTTTTCCAAGTCGGCATCTGGCATAACGATATGATGGTTCTTCGCACCGGACAACGCTTGAACCCGCTTCCCTTCAGCAGCAGCACGTTCGTATACATACTTGGCCACTGGTTGTGAACCAACAAAGGAAATCGCAGCAATATCGCGATGTTCTAATAATCCATTCACCACATCGTGAGCACCATGGACAACATTCAACACCCCTGCAGGAGCTCCAGCTTCTGTAAATAATTCAACCAATCGGTTAGCTAAAATGGGCGTCCGCTCAGATGGTTTCAAAACGAAAGTGTTTCCACAGGATATGGCAAGTGGGAACATCCACAATGGCACCATCATTGGAAAGTTAAACGGGGTAATTCCACCAATAACTCCCAGCGGATAACGAAACATTTCCGAATCGATATCTTCAGCAATCCCCGATAGAGTTTCCCCCATCATTAATGTCGGTGCGCCACACGAAAACTCTACGCATTCAATCCCACGCTGAACCTCACCGTAGGCTTCCTTGTAGGACTTTCCATTCTCTTGAACAATTAATTTAGCAAGCTCCTCATGATTTTCAGTTATAAGGTGGTGATATTTGTATAGAATCCTAGCTCGTTTTGGGACAGGGACGTTTTTCCAGGTAGAAAACGCTTTTTTCGCAGCAGAAACTGCTTGATGAACATCCTCTTTAGTTGAAATTGGCACTCTGGCCAACAACTCGTTTGTCGCTGGGTTAGGTACATCCAAAGAATGCTTGCTACTGGACTCGACCCACTGGCCATCGATATAGTTTTTTAATACCGTCGTATTGTTTTTCGTAATCGTCATCTTACTTCTCCTTTATGCCCTGCTATTTTGTTGTATAAGAATACTAGAAAAATACTTCCGTCCATTAGCGGTACCAACATGAATCGTTTCCTTTTGCTCGCTATCCGGATGGAAAAAATCCACATAGGCACCATTTAAATTTTCCAAAATAAAGCCAATTCGGTAGCCCTTCTGAATGAGAAAATCAATCTTGTCACGTTCTGCTAAAAAAAGTTGGTGCTCCGACATCGTACTCCCCCATTCTCCTTAGATAGATTGAAGTTCACTTTGGTCTAACGTTGTATTAGCATTATACTTAGCTCGTTTTAAATAATTACCTGAACCTGGCCGACCGACAAATTGCTTTTCACGAATGACAAATTCACCACGAACAAGCACAGATACTGGCTCTCCAATCACCTTCATCCCTTCAAAAGCATTATAATCAACCGCCATATGATGGGTTTCCGCAGAAATGATCCTTTCCATATTTGGATCAAAAATGACAATATCAGCATCCGATCCAACTGCAATCGTCCCTTTTTGTGGGAACAGCCCAAATAGCTTAGCAATCCGAGTCGATGTAATATCAACAAATTGATTTAAACTGATACGCCCCTTCTTTACCCCCTCTGAAAAGAGAATCGACACTCGATCTTCAATCATTGGACCGCCATTTGGAATTTTTGTAAAATCATCCTTTCCCAAATCCTTTTGCCCCTTGAAATCAAACGAGCATTGGTCAGATCCAAGTGTTTGCAGCTGACCATTTTTCAAGGCATTCCAAAGAACTTCTTGATGCCACTTTTCGCGCAATGGCGGTGACCAGACATATTTTGCTCCTTCAAAATTAGGTTTTTCTAAATAGGTTTGATCCAGCACTAAGTATTGCGGGCACGTTTCTCCCCATACATTCAGCCCTTTATTACGGGCTTCAGCAATTTTTTCAACAGCATTTGCACAAGAAACATGAACAACATATAACTGTGAATTAGCCAATTCGGTTAAAAGTGCCGCCCTGCCGGTTGCTTCCCCCTCCACTTCTGGAGGTCTGGTTAAGGCATGATAGATTGGCGCGGTATGACCTTCATTGATTGCCTGCTTTGTTAAATAGTCTATAACATCCCCATTTTCCGCGTGAACCATGACAAGGGCACCATACTCCTTGGCTGCTAAAAGAGTTCGATAGAGCGTAGCATCATCTGCTTGGAAAACATTTTTATAGGCCATAAAAACTTTAAAAGACGTGATCCCTTCCTCTTCAATCACTTTTGGAAGTTCGTTTAGTACGTTTTCGTTTATTTCCCCAATCATCAGGTGGAATCCGTAATCAATGACCGCTTTATCCTTGGATTTGTTATGCCAGGTTTGGATAGAGTTTTTTAACGGTACTCCTTTTTGAGTTAAGCAAAAATCGATTATTGTCGTTGTCCCGCCAAACGCTGCAGCCATTGTGCCCGTTTCAAAGTCATCCTTTGTAACGGTGCCACCAAAGGGCATATCCAGATGCGTGTGTGGGTCAATTCCGCCTGGAAACACTAAACACCCCTTTGCATCGATGATTTCAGCTCCAATAGCGGAGAGATTTGACCCAATGGCCGATACCTTACCATCTTCAATTAAAATATCAGCCATATACGTATCCGAAGCGGTGACAATCGTACCATTTCGAATCAATTTACTCATACTTGTAAGCCCCCTTTTATTTGGCTATATCAGTTTTACATTGTGTGACGAGATTTAATACTGCCTGGCGATCATTCCAAGTCATTGGCGGATGCTCATTTGGCACCTCAATCATGTCAATCGCCCCATCAACTGGGCAAACAATAGAACAAAGATTACATCCGACACAGTCTTCCTCACGAACTTTTAGATAGCTCTTTCCGTTTGTATCTGTCAGCATATCAATACATTGATGGGAGGTGTCCTCACAGGCAATATGGCATTTATTGCAGTTAATACAGATGTCGGTGTTTATTTTAGCGACAATATTGTAGTTCAGATCTAAATCTCCCCAATCGGAATAACGAGGCACTGATTTGCCGATTAATTCTGAGACAGAGGCAATGCCCTTATCATCAAGATAATGATTTAAACCTTCAATCATATCCTCGACAATTCGGAAACCGTGATGCATCGCTGCTGTACATACCTGAACCCCAGTCGCCCCCATTAACAAATATTCAACAGCATCACGCCAATTAGAGATTCCGCCAATACCAGAGATTGGGACATTAATTCTTGGGCTGCGTGCACATTCGGCCACCATATTAAGGGCTATCGGCTTTACCGCCGGACCACAATAGCCACCATGGGCCCCTTTTCCGTCAACATGAGGTATCGTATTCCATGTATCCAAGTCAACACCCATCAGACTGTTGATCGTATTAATCATACTAATCGCATCTGCACCACCCCTTACGGCGGCCTCAGCAGTGGCTGTGATGTCCGTAATGTTAGGCGTTAATTTGACAATGACAGGTGTTTTTGCCACCTCTTTTACCCAATAGGTTTGCTTTTCGACTAAAGCGGGTACTTGGCCGGAAGCAGAACCCATGCCGCGCTCAGCCATTCCATGTGGACAGCCAAAATTTAGTTCTAGGCCGTCAACGCCTACATCTTCAACTCTTTTGACAATTTCATGCCATTTTTCCTGTTTCGGTTCTACCATTAACGAAACCACAATCGCATGGTTAGGAAACAGCTTCTTTGTTTCATAGATTTCCTTTAGGTTTACTTCAATTGGTCGATCCGTAATCAGCTCGATGTTATTAAATCCTGCAACTCGCTGCCCATTAAAACTGATGGCAGCAAATCGAGACGAGACGTTCAAAATGGGATCACCTAGTGTCTTCCATACAGCTCCTCCCCAGCCCGCTTCGAATGCGCGCTGGACCTGGTAACCTGAATTTGTTGGCGGGGCTGACGCGAGCCAAAACGGATTCGGTGATTTGATTCCTGCTAGATTAATAGATAAATCAGCCATTTATCAAAACCTCCTTTACTTTTTTTACTCATTTAACCTCAATGGCAGCGAATTGTTTATGTAGTGAATGCGCTACTAGCTTCCCTTGCTGGGCTGCAGTCACAACCATTGCTTCGCCATTGCCCTTTCCACCAAATATCACATCGCCACAAGCAAAGATTTTTGGATTCGAGGTTTGGAACGTTTCTTTATCAACTTGAACAACACCATGATCATGTCCTAGATATAGAGATTCTATTAGATCCAAATGACGTGTTTGACCAATTGCCTTAATCACAGCGTCAACCGGAAGGATATATTCAGAGTTTTCAATTGGCATTGGACGAGCACGGCCATCTGGACCAAGTTCGCCAAGTTTCATTTTGATACACTCGATTCCTATAACCCTACCGCTTGCATCCCCGATAATCCTTTTTGGAGCAGTTAGCCATCGGAACTCAACTCCATCTTGTTTCGCGAATTCATACTCAAAGTCGTATGCACTCATTTCTTCTTCCGTTCTGCGGTACAGGATTTTGACATTTTCAGCACCTAGCCTAACCGAACAAGTCGCTCCGTCTATTGCCGTATTTCCAGCTCCGATTACAACAACCCGTTTACCAGCAAAATCTGTTGTTAACTGATTTGTCTTCGTAGCTTTAACAAATTCGATTGCGTCATAAACTCCCGCTAGTTCTTCGCCTTCGATATTCAGATTTGGTACAGCTGACATACCTACAGCCAGAATAACAAAATCAAAATCTTCAATTATTTTTTTAGCTGGTATGTCCTTTCCAACCCGTGTATTCGTTCGAATATTCACACCCAATTTCTCGACCTGATCCACTTCCCAGAACGAGATTTGCTGTGGTAAACGGAAGGATACAATACCAAAAGTGTTTAACCCTCCCGCTCTCTCCTCCGCTTCAAAAATCGTCACATCGTAACCAAAGCGAGCTAACTCTCTTGCAGCTGATAATCCAGCAGGTCCACCGCCAATAACAGCAACGGTTTTTCCATTCCTTGTTCCAGGTTCAAACATCTTGAGTTCATTATGAATCGCCCAATCCGTCGCGAAGCGTTGCAGCTTACCAATTGGGATTGGATTCGTTGAATGATTTAATACACATGCCCCTTCACATAGCTCTTCAGTCGGACAGACACGTGCACAGCTAGCGCCAATCGGGTTAGCTGTCATAATCTTCGTTGCCGAACCTTTTAAATTCCCTGATGCAATTTTTTTAATAAAGGTTGGGATATCGATACCAGTTGGACAGGCTTTAATGCAGGGGGCATCATAGCAATAAAGACATCGATTTGCTTCCTCCAATGCCTTTCGGTTCGTTAATCCAGGGTCTACCTCCTGAAAGTTCATTTCAAGATGTGTTAATGAAAATCTTTCGCGTTTTTGAGTTGCCAAGCCATTTACCTCCTTTTCATTTGTTAAAAACAGGGACAGTACCCCTCTCGAATATTGCCCAGTCTTTTAAAGCAGAAAAGCTTTCATCATTTCATATGTTCCTGTCTAGAATCACGGTAAAACGCTTTTCCTTAAATCGATACGACAAAGGATTGGACTTTATTCTCGTAATTATTTTCTGAATCTTCCATTAACTTACCATAACCAAGCCGTATTTTTTGTTGGATTTAGTAGAAAAAGCCAACCCCACAGCATCTAGAATCATGCAAGAAATGGGATTGACTTTTTGTAGGAAATCTAATGAGGTCAATAGTTTTAAGAGTCTTTTAAGATGGATTTCGACATTTTGGCAATAACAAAATATTTATTTTTTTATCGACATAGATTAAAAACTTGTCGAAAGTCCTAATTCGTATGATTCCTAATAAAATTCGAAAAATAAAAAACTAGGATAAAATATCCTAGTTTCGTAGTGGAACTAGCTTCCGTTGAAACAACTCAAACGGCGTCATTCCTCGAGGGTATTCCTTTAATCTCTCTAGTATTTCACGATACCCTCTTCCATACTTATCCTCCCGTGCCAAGATACTTTCTTTTAGTTTCTTCGCATAGCGGAGTTCACCGATCGTTTCTAAGTAGAAAATTTCCGTCCAGACCGCATGACCTTCTAGTTGCTCCAAAGTAAATTGGTTTAAATCAAGATGCTCATATTGCCAAATATGCGTTAATTCGTGGGCAAGTGTCCCTAGAGTCTGCGATTTTGGTGCTCCGTTTTCAATTAATATTGTAAATTGATTGTCACTTGAACGGATTGCCTTTCCAATAATTCTCGGGTCAAATTCGGATGTAGGAATAAATGGATGATCCTGAATATCTCTACTAGACAATAGTTTCACATAAATATCTTGTCGAATATTAAGTTTCAAGTGAAACAGAAAATGATCCCTAACCTCGTCGTATAGTGGTTCCAGTTCATTTACCGAATTTACTGCGGTTATCCGACAATGATAACAACGGTCACGGCCATCGTCTAAGCTTTCTTTTTCGGCAATAGGCAATGGTTCACCACAAAAATCACAGATGGCTGTTTCCAGAACTGGTTCGTCTTTCAACACCTGAACAAGCATATTTGTTTTTCTTAACTCCTTTAACTCATTCTTCGGTGTTAAGTCATTCAATAGGTCGAAGGCGCCATCTATATCAAACACATCTGGCAAATGTGATTCACCTAAGTAAAAAAATGGTTTATATCCTTCCTTCATCTGTTCCAGCGCCCAATCTAAATAGTCGGCAATAATTTCGAAAATATGCTCTAAATTTTCCGAAATACTTTCTACTAAGCCCATGTGAATCGGTGAATCTTCGATGATATATAAATAGATTTCTTCTTCTGAATTATGAAAATCAATATTTGTCAATTGAGGCATGTAAAGGGCCATTCGTTCCATAAAAGGAGTATCTGGGAAAAATTTGTCCGATAACACAGTTGTAATTGCCAAGTAAGAATAAGTAGATGGGAATAGTGTCGGGATACATTCATTTAACAGATGAGCCAAGGTAAAAGCAAGCTTCTCTGAATTTGCAAATTTCTTAAAAGATGCCGATATTTTTATCAATAAGACATTTCCTAGTGGATATTGTCTTTGGACATCTCTTTTGGCTTCTTCGGTAAACGCGGTAAACTGTGTTGTTGAATCCATTAAATTTATTCCGTCGGAAAAAGTAAAATATCCATTTGTTTGAACCTTTACTTCTTGACTTAAAATACATTTCTTTATCTCATATTCATCAAAATGAATAGGTATCGTATTATTTACACTTAACTTCATATTTTTTGTTCCTGAAACCTGGTATTGTCTACTTTGTCGGTAGGTAATATCGCCGTTAGGCGATTCAAATCTTACCTCAACATGTCCTAAAAGCGGATCAATTTTAGTAATTTGGTACAATTGACCGTTAATCGCATGATATTGTCCAACTAAATAATGATGTGAGACATACCCTGCCAACATTTGACCAAGAATTTCCCCTGTAGTTGTTCTAATATCTAAGAAACGGAATAAATCAGGAACTAGCTGTTGTTTTACTTTCGGTGGTAAAAAATATTTTGTCATTTTGACAAAGGCTTGGCTATTTTTATCAAAAATCTCCTCAGACTTTATTCTTAATTGGTGCATAAAATCTAAATCTAAATGAAGGATATTATGGAAAAAGTTATTTAACGCTTCTACTAAGGTATCCTCGGAATAACCGTAAGGATGAATTTCCTTTCTAATATCTTCTTCACTGATAAAGTCAGTGCTAAGTCTTTCCAATAAAAGATAGGCTTTTCTCCAAACCGTATTTGCTACACGAGTCGCGAGTGGCGAAAACTTGCGGCTATCTTCTAAAAAGTGGTCAATATTATTAGCAAAATAATCTCTTAGTAGATAACTAGGAGAAACAACATGGACAAAAGTTTTTTTCCTTCCGACAGAATACCATTGCTTAAGGGCTTCAATTAAGTTAAAGTGCTGATCTCTAATGAGAATAATGCGAAAATCCCCAACTGGAACACAAAAATCTTGATAAAATACAGACATATTCCGCTCCAAAATAGCAAACTGGTTTTCTTTGATTCCATATTTTTTTAGGTGAATCGGTTGGTCGATGAGCTCTGCAAGGCACTCCTCAGTTGTCGTTTGATTCTGGACCGCAAAATGGATCGCTTCTACACCAAATTTAATAGCAGGTAAAGCTAAAATAACTTCCGAGTCAAGGCGTCTGTGTACCATTTTACTTAAAATTTTACTTTGAAATGATTCTTTTCCTTCCATTTTCCATATTAAATAATAGAGCTTTTCAGCTTTTCGTATGGAACCTAGTCTGTCTTTTGGTACAGAAATAAGAAATTCTCGAACCGAATGCTCCAAGTCTTTTTGCCATTGGGAAAACACCAAATATTGAGGCCGCTTTTTCATATTTTGTTCTAATCTATTTTGGCATACATTAAGCAAAAGCCCATATTTAGCTAGTGTTTTATCCGCTTCTAAAAAGATTACTCCTTCTGTATAGCCTGTGTCTTGGTAAATTTCCAAAAATAAATAGAAGGATTGATTTAATAAATAGTTGGGTGAGACAACTAAAATATCGGCATCCATATTTTGCTCAAAGGCGTCCGAAAAAAGTGAAACTGACCATACAAAATCAAGTCCAGTGACTTTTTCAATCCCTTCTTGGAACCATCTAACGGCTTCTTTAGCAGAATTTTGATCATTCGTGATAACGAGTAGCTTTTTATTTTTCGCAAGTAGCCCGTAGATAGCCGAAAAGAAATATGGTGCAAGTTCTTGAAAATTCGGATCTTCAACCAATACATCTTTCTCTTCCAGAATATCGGTAGCCAGTTGTGCATAATTCCCATTGATATCAAGTCCGTTTCGTTTTAGCCTTTCACAAAGATGATTGACCCTCCTTTGGATATTTTGATCCTCAGAAAGGGTTTGATAGTTAAATTCCAAGGGTTCAACCTTCTCTTCACTTATAGAAGCCGCTAAAATTCGTTCTGGCCAAAGACGCTTGTATTCCTCGAACAAAGCATCGTAATGAGTTGAATGAACGGATATAACATCTTCTCCAGATAATTTCTTTGATTTCGCGTTCAGTAATTCCCCTCCAAGAAACCAGGTTAATTCAGCAAGAAGGATAAATGATAAGATAGGATACCTTGGAAATAAATTAATAATAGCTGGTTCAAAATGAAAAAAAACGATTCCAATAAAGCATAATACAATGACGAATGCACCAATACTAGAAAACCCAAAAAGCGTTCTTGCAAACACCCACTCAGGGATTAATTTAATACCTTGAGCAGTATTCTCGTACGCAATAAAAACGGATTTATCTTTCTTCAAAACCTCATTAACCCATTTTCGGGGTAAAAGAATCGCTAATCTTTGCCACAAAGAATGAGAAACGCCCACTTTCACTTGGGATCGTTTTTTCTTTAAAAATTGTTGTATAATGAGCACATTTTTCCATACCACTTTTGTTAATACAAAGACCATTAAGAATAATAAATTTAATACAATAATCGAATAGTCTTCTAGAATCGGAAAGTAACTGTACACAAAGGCGGTTAAATCATGCAAAAATTTATCCTCGATATTTAACACGACAATCATAAAAATAACAGCATAAATTGGCAGCCAAACTTGTTGATACCGTTTTGTTTTGGAGATATTTGAAACTTTTTGACTACTGATTAACACGAAAAATACGACAATAGTTAGTATAAATAGGTTTAAATTCGTCATACTGAATACACCTTATCCTGGATAAAGCGGATTTTTTCAATCGGATTTAACGACCTGATTTGAATTTCATCACGAGAATTTTCGACATAAACATCGATTGAATGACCGTTACCAAATACTTCGAACTGGCATTCCAACGGAGAGTAAATAGGATTTTGATAGACATTTTTCTCTACATCAAAGAATGTTTGAAAAAAGGAGATTCCTTTCTCCTTGTCATCATAATTTGTTTCCATTTCTAATGAATCCAGCAACTGCCTTAATAAAGTTAGATGGTGAATAATTTCACCTTGATGCCAACGATAAAGGACATTTTTTTCTTTTTGTTGTACTGCTTTTATCTCGATTTCTTGAAATTGTTTTCGTATCCGAAATAACTTGTAGATGGCATTTAAATAATCATTATATTCTGCATGCGTTAAATTTTGATCATCTGCAAGTTCCTTTTGAACCAAAAGCGCTTCCTCCACAATCGAATTGATTGGCTTTAATAATGATCTATAGGTAAAATAGCAAATCAAACTGACCATTGCGATTAAAAATCCTGGGAATACAACAATTAGTAGTAGATTAACATTTTGCATCTCTAGTTGACTTTCCGTCGATAAATAAGGAATGAGGAGGCTCATAAAAGCAATTATCCAAGAAATAATTAAGATATTTTGTGTCGGTAAGGCTTTAACAAGTGTTTCCATTTTTCTACTAAAAGTAGGAAGCGCCTGAGTCCAATGCAAACGTGAACTTGATAAAGAAGGAGCAATCTCATCTATATCCGCTTGGAGCTGATGCTTTTTAGTTTGCAATGCAAGTGAATAATCTTTGATATTTACTAATTCCTCCAAGTAATGATCGTGTTTTTGTCTTTTTGTAAAGCTTAATATTTTTACACCTTCTTTTGCTGATTGTAAGCTGATTTCCTCACGGTTTTTTAAACTTGATTCTATATATTCTAAAAATCGCTTCCAATCCTGCAAAAAGACTCTTCGGCTTTTAAACTGAAACACCGGTTTCTCAATTACTATCTCCTCAAGTGGTTTAGTGGTATAAGGAAGCGAGTTAATTTCGGCAAATTTGTTTGTCATATAATGTTCCTGACCTAAATTTCGGTTATCTATTTTCTCTTTCGCCATTTGTAGGCAAACATAGTAATTAGAATACATTTGTTTGAACTCTTCTTCCCTTAAAACAACTTCTACTTCAAAAAATAATCCGTTACGAACCCTGTCAATTACCTCTGGTTTTATGCAAATAGCGTTAAGTAGAAAAACATATTCCAGTAGTGAGTGGGTTTTTTGAAATGGTGAAACTTCAGAAACCGATTTACGGATGAATAAAAAGTCACCGATAACGGAGGAGATACCAATATTTTCTTGAATAATGGTTTTTAAGAGATTTGATGGTAAAAAGGTATTGAGATGATAAGAAAATGGTGGTGTACACAATTCTCCTAGCTGTTGGCAAAACTCTTCATAGATTGTTTCAAGGATTTCACAGGAATGTAGTTCATAATAGAAATCATCCCTAATTAAATGATTTCGGATAGCAATCTCTTTCTTTTCACGAATTAGATTCAAAAGCAATTCTTCAACATTAGTCCTTCGCTTGCTTAAATCTGCAAGAAATCTTTCGGAAGGTTTATCCATAATTCCCGCGTCTTTAAGATTCACTTTTTCACCCCATACCAAATCAATGGAGAGAATTTCATTATCTAAAAAGGCATTACCAAAGCTCCCTCTATGATTTAATGGGTGTTTTATATATCCATAAATATCCATTTGCCACTGGTAATGATTTTTTATAATAATAGGTGAGTAATCAGCGTTTCTTTTTAAACCATCCAAGGTTAACAGGATTTTTCTTTGCGGCTCAATTCCCTTTTTGGTCAATCGATTAAGAAATTTTTCTTTAATAAATTGAAGCTCCCGCGTTAAACTATTTGGATTTTCTTTGTTTTGTTCATGGTTATTTAATAGGATGAGTTGCCAATGCTCTAACCGATTAAACAAAATAAAAGATACAACTTGTTTATACACCTGATCCCAATCTTCATAATTGAAAGATTCAATAAATACTAGTTGTTTAGAGGCCAGCACCTTGTAGAATAAAGGTTCTACAAGATGCCATTCCCGTGGTTTTGAATTTAAATGAATGACGATTGAATGCATCCATCTAGCTCCTAACTTTTTGGGCTTCCTTTAAAATTTCCACCCTATTTTTAATTAAGTTTTCCCATTTTTTGTATTGAACACTGTCTGGGTTCGATGACATCCTCATGGCGGACCCCATCCATAATCCATAAATAAAATTCGCCGCCTCTTCCCTAGCCTTAATCGTTCGATGCGGTCCGAATATCGTTTCAAAATATTGACCAATTTCATCAAGAAGGCATAAGCGAACTTTGTCACCGTCCTCTAGTAAATCGGCATTACCTAAATCTTCTTCTTCGTAAAGGAAGACTACATCCAAAATATTATTCATTTTATCCTTTGATATTTTTTGAACCACCTGGCAGCCGTTGATGAATCGATGTTTCATGATGTCAGGTTCATTTTTTCGATCTTTTTCCCGTTGATCAATAAAACGGTCTAAAATTTCTTCATAGATAACCGGATTATGCGGCATGGCTTGATGTAAGGAATAGATTTCCTCTGATATAGCCATCCCTGATTTCATCACGAGGCGGTCACCTTGAACCCCATAATAATGGTAGTTTTTTCGACCTTCGTCAGAAACAAGCTGAAGCCATTCATAAATAATTCCGATTAGAAAGGCTTGATCTGCCTTTTTATTTTCCAGCTTTGCTTGCGATTTATTTAAATCAGGCATAAAAGCGGGTACATGCCAACGTTTATCAAGATGTGGAGTGACTGTTGCTTCACCACGGTTTAGTTTATCGATTCTTTTGCGGTAGGCCTCATAATAAACTCCCGGAGAACGTTGATGATTCTCGGAAGTTTCACCGTCAGAGAACTTTGAAAAATTCTCAACCAATAGGCCATAATGGGCTCTGTAACATATTACTTCATATTTTGAAAAGGCAGGGTCTGCCACCTCTTTACTCTTGAATAGTTCTTGCTTCATTGTTTCACTCAGCTTCTTAAGACCGTCTGTATGGATTCCCCAAAACTTTAATTCCCGATGATGTTGAATTAGTGGAATATAAGGACTAGAAAGATTTTCAAGAACACTAAGTCTTTCTTCCAAATATTTTTCTGGTTGAATATTAAGAAATCGTGCTTCCTTGCGTATTGCCTGAATTACATCTAAGTCAAGTTGGTCATTTTTTCTTATTTTAAGCTCTTCCACACAGTAATTTAAAACATATTTTCGGTAAAACTCTTCGACTTTTATTTCATCATAAAGGCCATGTTGGTAGGTAGCATTTTGTCTATCGATAAACTGCCGATAATGACTCAAATAAATTTCCTTACAAATACTAACCGGCAACAAATCATTACTAATATCACCTCGGATTTGCTCCCAAACCTTATCTTGAAGCTCTTTTGTAGCTAAAATATACTCCTTTGTCGGGTCATTTGTTTCCTCATACATGACTGCCCTTTGAGTAAGCTCTGCTTCAAGGCTATTTCTAGTTTCAACCAAATTCTCAAAAAAACGTTCCCAATCCTTAATCATACCTTGGATTGCTGTATTAATAGCCGTAAAAACATTTTGCAACAGCATCGTTTCCTTGTATCTATTAAGGGTCGCCAACTGCCTTCCAGATTTTTGCTTGTATTCTTTTATAAAATCCCTTAAATCGTTTTTCCGGATCCATTTTCCGAAAAAACTTTGATTTAGAGCATGCTCTACCCGCTTACCTGCATCAATTGTCATATCGGAATCACCGATATGATATGCCTTATCATATTTCTCAATTTGTATTTTCAATCGGTGATTTTCGTCTCGATAAAATTTTAATTGTTCATTTAAACTGCGGTGTACTTTATACAAAAGGTAACGAACAGCAATTGGATGCACCGGTTCCGGTTTTTGTAAAAACCATGTATTTAATCGATAGTCTTGAATACCACTGCTTTCCTTTTCATAATCTGGATCAATTACTTGGTGGGTGATAAAGGTTTGATACTCATAAACTTTTTTATTAATTTGGTCCCAATAAAATTTAAGTGCCCCTTCGACTCGATTAATTTCCTTCTTAATCTGGTCTTTTATCGCTAGCTTCCCATCATCCACTTGACAATGATTATAGGAAAATGACTCTAATTCTGGATCAGATTTAAGAACTTGGATGACCTTTTCCTCTACTGCCTTAACAAATAATTCAGACTTAAGCTCACCACGTTTACCTTTATCCAGTTCCTGCCTTATTTGAAGATTAATTTGTTTAAAGAAAGGGTTTGGTTGCTCGTCATTTAGCAATTGGTCAAAATTAAACGTAAAGCGTTCTCCGCGATCTAATTTTTCACGATTAATTCCTTTACGCAAGTCAAGTTCATACTTCCGCCTTTCCTCCTCATAAATTTTATCTAAGATTAACCATGAATCATCAAGACCTGATACCGACCACTTTAGGGCATTGTAATAGACAATATCTTCGTATGGGTATGATAACGAAGCTGCACCAGCCCCACAATATCTTCCCCTTCCCTCTGAATTAATTAGCTCAAGAATTTGATTATCTTCCTGGGAAAAATGCTGAGTAGAAAGTGGACTGAATAATTGTAAATAGATTGTCCGCGACACTTGATCAATATAATCCGAAACACTATTTAGGTGTTCACCTTTCAGGTTTTCATAGTCATATAGAAAACAAAAGTCATAAGGTAGTTGTTTGTCTGTGATAGCATGGGTCGTTCTGCCGGCAAGATCGATTTGATGTGGGCGATATTCCAACTCTATCGTGACATCTTGATTATTTTTCAACTGACCAGAAGCTGCAAGAGTGATGGCATTTAACTCCTTCAAACTGGCATATCCATTTGCTTGAACTGATTCCCATTCTCTAATATCTAATGTATTACTTCTTACTAAAATATCAGGTAGTAAAAATGCTCCACGTATTAGTACACTGGAATGCCCGAACTTTCGCTCCAGCATCTCTCTTAAATTCATGGCAACCTGGAGAAATATGCCGGACCCGGTTCCTCCAACTAAAGAACTGACAATGATAACACGGATTCCAGAGGTAAACTCATCACGTTGAACCGGAAAAATATTTTCAATCGACTCCCATAACGAATTTAATTTACGGTCTGCCATCGCTGCCTGAAAGGCTAATCGAGATACTGCCCGAATTTGCCCTGCTCCTTCAGTCATCGTTTTCTTTTTTAGTTGCGGATTTTGGGGGAACCATGCTAGCGCTGATTCATTTTGATGAAGATACTCCCCAACTGATTTATTGGTACTCGTTTGTGTGGCATGATCCTTTAAATGCTTCAGTTTTTTAATACTATTCATATCCGTATCAAAAACATGAATTGCCACCCGCTTACGACTTTCCAGTGGGATATCCCCATAAATTTTATTAACTATCTGACTGCCAATTCCACCAAGTCCAATTAGAATCGTTGGTACATTCATACTCACTAATTATCCCTCCGTCAGTTTAACTGGTTCTTAATGTATATATCTCAATACTTGAGTGGTCTTCGATTTTTAACTCATCGTTACTGTACAACGTTTTATCTGATTTTCCTCCATCATCACCAAGCTCCACACCCGCCACAATCATTGATTCATTCTGAGATTTTCTTGGTAGACAGATTTGATCTGGATAATTGGTTGCTTCGAAAAGAATTCCTTGTATGGATTTTCTTTCGGGCCTATAAGGAATGACCCACCTCTCAAAGAAATTAGTTTTGAAATTTTCCGTACTTAGTTGGCCATGTTGAACTTTTTGTCCACCCACAACCAAATAGCGCTCATAATTCATCGAAATACGATCACTTGCAAATCTTGGCTTTCGGATTACTCCAAAAATCCAAATTGCGGTTAACGAAATAAGAATTAAGGCAAATAAATAAGAGGTGTACCGTATATACCATGGTACGTCCTTAATATAAATGTCAAAGTCAAGTGCAGCATGTTCAGAAGGATTCTGTCCTGTTAAAGCGACATTGACAGGAATTTTTCCCGTTGATGTACTTAACATAGTCCCTTTCTTTCCCGGCTTGATTAATATATGATTGTTTTTTTGTGATATTTTATAGTTGATTCTATGACCATCTGACTTTGCTGTTACATTTGTAAATAGTTCTTCTAACTCCTGATTAGTCATTTCCTTTCCATTCACTAATGGAATGACCTCAATCGGTTTACCTCTCTCTAATTCGTCTAATTTCATATTCCATTGTGTTTGATCCACTTTTTTCAGTTCTAATTTCCTATAAGGGAGCCCCTGAAATTGAATCGATTTTTCTTTCTGATATAGCCCTTCAATTTGAACCTTTACTGTTGCCTTAATTTCATCATTTTCAATTAATTCAAATGGTGCGGAGAAAGTTTTTTTCTTATTGTCCCAGGTTAATAGCAATTTTCTGCCAGCTACTGTAGTCTTTATTTTAAAAATATCTTTATCGACCTTATCTAACGGAATTGGCTTTTTTGATTCACTCTGGACCATCTCTACATCAAGGACCATGTTACTACCGGCATAAAAGTTTGATTCGTCAGCGGTAATGGACCCATCTGAATTCACCTTGTTGACCTTTATCATAAAATCAACAGCTGGCTCCGCCAAAAAACGGAGATTCATTTTTTGTTCAGCGGTAAGATTTGAAGCGAAATGGACCTCGTATTCACCTTCTTTTATGACCTCCCCGCCTTTTCCTTGTTTAATATGGTAAATAGATCCATTTATATCTGGTGATAACCCGTTTAGGTCTGTTGGCGATTGAATGACGAATGGTCCTTCCAGTTCCGGTTGTTGTCTTTTTCCATTAAAGATGACATCACTAAATTCTATTGTCTGCCTTTTTTCCCTCGTCTGATGGAGAATAGTGATTCTCCGCAACGGTAGGGGGGATTTCAACTTAACTCTGTTTTCTTGAAATCTCGCATTCAGGTTAAATAGTTTCGTTTCATCAGGATCGCGGTTCGTGATTAATGCCGCCACTTGATTAATACTATCAACAATCTTTGTCTCACTGTCACTCTCGATGACCGTACCGTTTGTAGTTGTTTGCCACAATTGCTTAAAATCGCTCATGATTTCTTTATGTTGAATCGATAGGTTTGATTCAATCGTGACTAGGGCACTTTTAAACGGGATATCTTTAACTTTCATATTATTTGTTAGCTCATTTAGTCTTGTTTCCGTTTGCCTCCTGGTTTTGGCTACTGTTTCTGCTGTATTGGTTTTAATTTCAGGGTCCAATTCTGCAAACACTCCATCCGTTAGAACTATCAGCCAATATTCTGCCTGTGGATGTTTTTTTGAACTATTATTTATTTGATCAATGGCTGAATAGATGGTTCGAATGGGGGTACCCTTTTTACCCTCCCAAGTTCGAATGATGTTCATTTGACTTTGTCTTTGTGATTCTTCTAAACTAATAGTTTTTAATTCTGTTGGGTCGCTCATTGGAATGACATTTAATTCATCATTGGAATCAAGAAGGCCTACTAAGCTTTGTAGTGCGTAATTTGCATATTTCCAGTTGTCAATCGGCTTGTTAGCCGCGGTCCACATACTACCCGAGTCATCATAAATTAGGGTGACAATGCGACGTTTAGGGAGCGAATCATTACTGAAGGCTTTAGATGGAATAAGAGGTAGTAAGAGTAAGAAAGAAATGATGATGTAAGCTGTTTTTTGTAAATAACTCATCTCTTAACTCCTTTATTTAGGCTTCTGTACCATTTTATTCAACATATACAAGCGGTATTTGTTTTATTTATATAAAAATTACTTTTTTTGTCACTTGCATGTAAGGATAGGAGTTGGCTACTTTATCAATTTTATGTAAAAGGTGGTCAATCATTCTTAAAATTACAAGGTTGACTCCCCATTCATTTACTCATCTCAATCTTAAAAATTTAGTCAAACAAAAAAACATGGTCGTTCCACCACAACTGAACGACCATGTTTTATCATTTCCCTATTTATTTTACTTCCGATAGATTCCTAGATTCCGCCTTCTCGAAGCGAATGGTTGCTTGTGCTGCCGCTAATCTCGCTAGTGGTACACGGTATGGTGAGCAGCTTACATAATCTAAGCCAGTTCGATAGCAGAATTCGATTGAGCTCTTTTCACCACCATGCTCTCCGCAAATACCTGTTTTCAACTCAGGCTTGGTCGCACGACCCAATTTCACACCCATATCAACGAGCTTTCCAACACCTTCTTGGTCAAGCACTGCAAATGGGTTTTCTGGTAGGACTTTATTTTCAATATATGTTTGTAAAAACTTTCCTTCCGCATCGTCTCGGCTATAACCAAATGTTGTTTGGGTTAAGTCATTTGTTCCAAATGAGAAGAAATCAGCTTCTTCTGCAATTTGATCAGCCGTTAACGCGGCACGTGGAATTTCAATCATTGTACCAATGAGATAATCAAAATCCTTACCGGTTTCTTCCTTCACCTTAACCGCTGCATCAATAACGAGCTTGCGCATCTCCTTTAGCTCGGTCACATGACCTACCAGCGGAATCATAATTTCCGGTTTCACAACAACACCTTTATCCCATAATTTTGCTACTGCATAGAAAATCGCTTTCGCTTGCATTTCGTAAATTTCTGGGTGAATCATTCCTAGACGGCAACCTCGATGCCCTAACATTGGATTCATCTCGTCTAATTGACGAACTTTTTTCAATAGCAACTCTTTTTCTCTTAATTCTTTCGAATCAGGATGTAAGATTTGTAGCTTTGTAACCTCAACTAGAAGATCCTCTTTATTCGGTAAAAACTCATGTAGCGGTGGGTCCAGCAAGCGAATCGTGACCGGGAAGCCTTGCATTGCTTCAAAAATCCCTTCAAAATCACCTTGCTGCATTGGTAATAACTTTGTTAATGCTGCGGATCGCTCTTCGTAACTTTCTGCTAAAATCATACTTTGTACAATTGGAATCCTTTTTAAGTCCATAAACATGTGCTCAGTGCGGCATAATCCAATCCCTGCAGCGCCAAATTCAAACGCCTTCTTAGCATCTTCTGGATTATCAGCATTGGCACGAACTCCTAATCTGCGCTCTTGGTCTGCCCATGCCAATAATAGCTGAAATTCATCTGATAACTCCGGTTCAATCATCGGAATTTCTCCAAGCATAATTTCGCCTGTCGCTCCATCAATCGTCATGACATCTCCATAATTAACAATCGTATCGCCGACAGTAAATTGCTTGCCTTTTAAATCAATTTTCAACACTTCACAGCCACAAATACATGCCTTTCCCATACCGCGTGCTACAACCGCTGCATGACTTGTCATTCCACCACGACTTGTCACAACCGCCTGTGCAGCCACAATTCCATGAATGTCATCCGGGGTTGTTTCAGGACGAACTAAAATAACCTTTTTACCATCATTCGTAAGGCTTTCCGCTTCATCTGCATCAAACACAACTATTCCCGTTGCCGCACCAGGTGAGGCTGGCAAACCTTTTGCCAAAATTTTTCGTTCGAAACGATCATCAATCCGACGGTGTAGAAGTTGATTTAGTTGATCTGGGTCAACACGTAACAAAGCTGTTTTTTTATCAATAATGCCTTCTTTAACCATTTCAACAGCAATTCGAATAGCTGCCTGTGCTGTACGTTTTCCTGTTCTTGTTTGTAAAATAAACAACTGGCCACGTTCCACAGTGAATTCAATATCTTGCATTTCTTGATAATGCATTTCTAAGCGCTTGCTTGTTTGAACAAATTGCTCATAAACATCCGGCATTTCATCCTTTAAGGTTCGAATTGGCTGCGGTGTACGAATACCGGCCACAACGTCCTCACCCTGTGCATTAATTAAATACTCCCCGTATAACACATGCTCACCAGTCGACGGATTGCGTGTGAAAGCCACACCTGTACCTGAATCATTTCCCATGTTTCCAAACACCATGCTTTGGATGTTTACAGCTGTTCCTAAGTGGTCAGGAATTTTATTTAAACGTCGATAGACAATCGCACGTTGATTGTTCCATGAATTAAACACAGCATTTATGGCTAAGAACAATTGCTCTTTCGGATCCTGTGGAAAATCCTTACGCGTATGTTTTTTAACTATCTCTTTATAGCCCTTAATAACTTCTTGCCAGTCTAGTGCGGACATTTCTGGATCAGATGTATAACCTCTATGTTCTCTAACCTCTTCCAGATATTGCTCAAAGAAGAAAACATTAATATCTAATACGACATTACAAAACATTTGAATAAAACGTCGATAGGAATCATAGGCAAATCGAGGATTGTTTGTTAAAGTGGCCATTCCTTCAACTGTTTCATCATTCATCCCAAGATTTAACACCGTATCCATCATTCCCGGCATCGAAAATACTGACCCGGAACGTACTGATACTAACAAAGGATTTTCTGGATTACCAAATTGTTTACCTGTTTTCGATTCTAATGTAGAAAGAGCTTCTAACACTTGGGCAGTCACTTCAGCAGGAATTTGTTTCCCTGCCTCATAATAAGCATTACAAGCTTCTGTGGAGATCGTAAAACCGAATGGAACCGGCAAGCCTATATTGGTCATTTCCGCTAAATTGGCGCCCTTTCCACCTAAAATGTCTTTCATCCCGCTATGACCTTCGTTAAATAGATAAACAAATTTACTCATGGTTTAGCTCCTCTCACTTTTTAGGTAATCCATTATTAGATTTGCAGTTTCTTCTATGGCTTTGTTGGAAACGTTTATAATAGGACAGCCCACTCGTTTCATGATTTTTTCTGCGTAATCCAGCTCTTCAAGTATCCGTTCAAAGCTTGCATAATTGGCTTGGGATGTTAAACCTAGCGCTTTTAAACGTTCCTTGCGAATATCGTTTAATTTATCAGGAGAGATGATTAGGCCAACACATTTATTTCTAGGTACTTCAAATAGTTCATCAGGAGCCGGAACCTCAGGCACAAGTGGTACGTTAGCAACCTTAAGTCGCTTATGAGCTAAATACATTGAAAGTGGTGTTTTAGAAGTTCGTGAAACACCAATTAAAACGATATCTGCTCTAGGAATTCCCCGCGGATCGCGGCCATCATCATACTTTACAGCAAACTCAATTGCTTCAATTTTTCGGAAATACTCTTCATCCAGCTTGCGCATCATTCCTGGTTGATGATTAGGCTGCTTGTTAAACTTTTTGGCAAAAGCATCCATTAATGGGTTCATTAAATCAACCGCAACTATCCCTTCCTCCTTTGCACGGTTATCAAGATATTCTTTTAGGCCCGAAATAACAATGGTATAGGCAATAATCGAATTTGATTTTTTGGCTAGTAAAAGTACATCCTCAATATCTTCGAAGTCTTCAACGTAAGAACTTCGGCGAATATCTACAAACCCCCCGTTAAACTGACTTGAAACCGCTTTTACAACGAACTCAGCTGTTTCCCCTACCGAATCAGATACAACGTAAACAACCTCTTTTTGGCTCAAAATCGTACTCACTTCCTATTTTCGTTATCGTTCAATCATTTCTAGAAATGCTTTTGTAATAGTCGTTTTAGTGATTCTTCCAATTACTTCATATGTATCTTCATCAGAATCTGTAACGACTTCACGGACAACTGGCAACGAATCTATCCGATTTTGGATTAATTTTTTGGCTGCGTTTAATAAGGTATCTTCTTGCTTAATCGTGACGATATTAGGCATTCGTGTCATGATTACGCTAACTGGCAGGTCCTCCAAATTTTTGTTTCCGATTGCAGCTCGGAGTAAATCTTTCCGCGAAATGACCCCTGCCAAATGCCCCTTCTCATCTACAGCATATAAGGTTCCAACATCCTCAAGGAAAATTTGTACAATCCCGTCATATACAGAAGCCGATTTTTGAATGACAATTGGATGGGCCTTGTAATCTTTAACAATTTGATTAGTAAACTTTGTCACTTGCATACTAATTTCAGTATCTTCATTTAAAAAATAGCCAACCCGGGGACGTGCTTCTAAATTACCTGACATAGTCAAAATAGTAAGATCTGGTCTTAATGTTGCCCGAGTTAGTGACAATTTCTTTGCAATATCCTTTCCTGTGATCGGTCCCTCTTCTTTCACAATTTCAAGGATTTCTTCTTGGCGTTTTGTCAGTTTAATAGGAATCACCACCTTAATCTCAACCAATTATGTCATACTTCTTAACAACTTAATGAATTGTGTTATACTTTTTATACATTTAGTATATAACATTAATGTGAAATAGGAAACAAAGTTTTGATTTATTTTTGACAAATTGCGAAACAAATAGATTTTGTGTGAAGGGATTTTATTTCAGCTTCTAAGCTAAAAATAGAGTATTGATTGAGAGCGAAAAGAAGGTTTTCTTCGAATGTGGACAAAGAGGTTTCATTTAATAAAAAAACCGACAGACTAAAGCCTGTCGAATTGATTACTTTTGACAATTGAGACAATAAAATGTTTTTCGCGATGAAATCGTGTCTCTTATAATTTTAGCACCACATCTTAAACATGGTTCGCCTCCACGGTCGTAGACCAAACAGAGGTTATTATAGGTACCTGTAAGAGTATCTTCTTTAAAAAAAGGAGTTTCTATATATCCTCCATGTTTGGTGGCATCAAGAAGAACGACTTTCATGGATTGATATAACTGATTCCTTTCCGTGAAGTTGAGGTCCTCAATTTCCCGTTTTGGAAGGATTCCTGCATGAAAACAAATTTCATCAGAGTAGCAATTGCCAATCCCCGATATAAATTTTTGGTCGACTAGTTTTGTTTTTAGACGGCCCCGCCTAGGTTCCAGTAAAGAAAGGAAAGCTCCGATTGTTAATGACGAGTCCAATGGCTCTGGTCCCAGGTCTGATAGTTCCTTATTTACTTCATCCCTTGATGGATAAAAGTGCAAATAGCCAAGTCGAAGACCAATAAAAAATAATTGTTCATAATCAAATGATAATTGAATCTGAATCGTTCGTTTCGGCTTGTCCTCTTCCTTTCCAAAGAACATCCATCCCCCTAGCATTAAATGCAATAAGAGCACTGCCCCATGCTCAAGGTGAAACAATAACTGTTTTGCTCTTCTTTCAACATTAACTATCCTTTGTCCCTGAATCTCGCGGATAAACACTTCGGGAAAAATATTTATGGATTTCTCGCGGTTCACTTCGACATTTGTGACCATTTTCCCGCCGATTTTTTGTTGTAGCAATAATTTATAATTTTCCATTTCCGGTAGCTCTGGCACTTGTCACGTCCTCCGGATTACAGGTTATGATTTTCACAATAGGTAGTAATCAAATCCTCGATGAGCCCAGGCTCCGGAAATTTACCAGAAAAATTAAATTGAATCTCCTCAATAAACTCCCCTTCATGATAAACATGAATCGCACCTTTTTGATTGATAACACTAAACTCGGGTTCAAAAACGAAACCACTTCTCTCAACTGCACCCATAAAAAACAGCTCCTTCTATAAGTTTCCTTCCTTGTTAGGTTACTAAAAAGGAAGAAAACCTATACAAGAGCCTTATTTATTTCCTTTAACCAACTGAGCAAGTCCCAGATAAATCTCAATAATCTCCTTTAACTTCATTCTAACCAGACCGCTAGACGATGGAGCGACAAATTCAATTGTTCCACTCACCACACTTGTTTCTTGCACGCCCCATGATACTTGCTTTCTCCCACTGCATTCTTGGTATACACCTTTACCTACAAAACAAACAAACTTTGGTTTATATTTCTCGATTTTCTGTTTTAGCTCAATCGTTCCGGTTAGATACTCATCCTTTGTGATTTCATCTGCGGCCTTTGTCGGTCTTGCCACAATATTGGTAAGACCATATCCTAATTCCAATAGTAAAGCATCTTCCGTACTATGATATTTTCTTGGAGTAATCCCCGACTTGTGCAAAATTGTCCAAAAACGATTATTCGGATTTGCGAAATGATGCCCTGTTAACGACGAACGAATACTCGGGTTAAAGCCGACAAACAAAATGTCTAGACCCTCTTTCAGATAATCTGGAATTGAATTCACTAAAAAACTCCTTCCAAAAAAACAAAAACTCATCTCCCTTTAGAGATAAGTTCATTTTAAAATATATTGGTAATAATCCCAAACACTTATAATAAAATTGGTTCATATGGTATATATTAATAATGTCCCTTCTGGAACAATTCGCTTGTTGCGGGACACTTAACCAGTTCGGACCAGAAGGGGCAGGCGTCTGATTATTCAGGCGCCTTTAATATGACCACAGAGCATTTACAGATTATAAATTTTGGAATACTTGTTATTTAGGTAGTCAGCTAAATACTTTGCATTTAACTCCTCGCCAGTCACCTTTACAATTAACTCATTTGGCGGAATTAATTTTCCGTATTGATGAATATTGTCTTTTAACCATTTCATAATTGAATCGAACTTTCCAGATTCAATATCTTGATAAAATTCTGGTAACTCTTTCTGTATCGTATGAAGAATTTGCGCCGCATATAGATTTCCTAACGTATAGGAAGGGAAGTAGCCTAAGCCACCGAAGGACCAGTGTACATCTTGAAGTACTCCTTCACGGTCAGTTCCTGGAACAATTCCTAAATATTCTTCCATTTTTGCATTCCAAATGGCTGGTAGATCCTTTGCTTGAAGCTCACCAGAAATTAATCCCTTTTCAATTTCGTAACGAATCATAATGTGAAGGTTGTATGTAAGCTCATCTGCTTCGACACGAATAAAGGAGGGCTGTACCGTATTAATCGCCCGATAAAACTCATCCAATGACATTTCCGTTAATTGTTTTGGGAAAGATTCCTGTAACTTTGGATAGAAATAGGTCCAAAATTCCTTACTGCGCCCTACCATATTTTCTAAAAATCTTGATTGGGATTCATGAATTCCAAAGGATGTTCCATCTCTTAAAATGGTTCCTTCAAAATCAGGATTGATGTTTTGTTCATAAATTCCGTGACCGGCTTCATGAATGGTTCCGAAAATCGCCGAACGGACATTGTGTTCCAAATATCTCGTTGTTAATCGGACATCCCCTGTGTTCATTGACTGGGCAAATGGGTGTACCGTTTCATCAAGGCGGCCTGCTTCTACATCAAAACCGATAATTGGTAAAATATATTGATTAAACTCCTTTTGTTTTTCCACAGAGAAATTTTGTTCAAAGACTTCTACAGGCGTCTTGGTCCCTGAATTTTGGATTCTCTTTAATAACTCAACACTAACATCACGTAATTCTGCAAATAAATCGTCAAGCTTTTCAACTGATAAGCCAGGCTCAAACTCATCGAGTAAAGCATCGTATGGATGATAATCGTAACCATAAATTTCGGCAAACTTCTTTTTCATCTCGATGATTTTTTCTAAGTGTGGCAAGAAATGATTAAAATTGTTGTTTGCTCTAGCTTCTTCCCAATAATGATTTGCTTCAGCTGTTAAGGTAGCATATTCTTGATACATTTCAGTTGGTATTGCTTTATATTTATCATACATCATCTTACGTTCACGAACTCGAGCTGCAGTCACTTCATCCATGCTGTTCATTACACCTTCTTGTGACAACTCGGCTAAATATTCGCCCAATTCTTTGGAAACTTTTAATTTAAAAATTTCTGTTTCTAATGCCGAATAAGCCTTTGAAAATAACATTCTTCCTTTTTTAGGAGCCATTACTTTTTGATCCCAACTTACCAGTGCGGAAACCGAGGACAAATGGGTAATTCTTTCATCTAGTTCTTTAAATTGCTCTACAGTCGACTTCGTTTTAATCATTGATTTACCTCCAAATCAATAAAATATTGAGGTGAATAATCATAAATAGACCATTCAGTCTATTTAATTAAAACATAAGTTTAATCGTCTGACAATATTATTTTCTAAAATTTCTCAAAAATAAATCACCCATTATTTTGAAGGGATCTTCCTAGTGTTCATATATTTTATTTATAACAATTTCCAATAATTGATTTCCTGTTAAATCAGTTTGAACACCGCCTTGGGCCAACCGATCGTTTCCGCCACCCCTTCCGCCGATAAAGGAGAGCACTTCATCTAGTAGCTTTTTCATACTTACTCCCAACTCAGACCCTCTAGCCATGACAATTTGGAGTTGCCCAGATTCATTTTCTGTTACTAATAGGATGATAGCCATGGAAGCTAGATTTACGGTTAAGCTCGCAAGTCTTTGGAGCTCTTTCATTGATTTGTTTTGGTAAACCTTTTTCATAATCGGTTGGCTTTGGATGAACTCCTGATTTGTTATCAATTCTTTTGCCTCAAATTGAAGTATTCTATCATATGTTTCATCTAATTGCTTACTTAATCCCTTCATTTGCTCCAATAGTCGTCTCAACGAATTCGCCATTTCCTCCTCTGGTGCATTTAACAAAACGGTCAGTTCAGAGAGAACTTGATGTTTGCGATGAAGTTGTTGTAAAACGCGATTACCACAGACAAATGAAATGCGTGTTTTTTTCTTTTGCTTTTCCCAATCCAAAATTTTAATCGCTAAAATCTCTCCAGTCGATTTCGGATGTGTCCCACCACATCCGTTATAGTCAAAATCAGGGATAATCACCAATCGAATATTATCAGTTACGGATAATTGCTTTCGTAATGGGTAGCTGGAAACTTCTGATGGCTGTATCCATCTTGTTTCAATCGGGCGATTTTCTAAAATAATTTGATTGGCCCGCTTCTCAGCAGCAGCCGCTTCTTCCTCTGTTATTCCATCTACGTCAAGATCAATTGTTAGCACTTCTTGACCCAAATGAAAGCTTACGGTATGATAGTCAAAAATTTCTTCAAAAGCCGCCGATAAAATATGCTGGCCTGCATGCTGCTGCATATGGTCGAATCGTCGTAACCAATCAATTTCCCCGTGTACTATCCCCCTAACTGATGAAACAGGGGTTTCTGTATAGTGGCGAATTTCCCCTGCAATTTCCTCGACGTTGATTACGGGTATGTTATTTATTAATCCTGTATCAAACGGTTGGCCGCCACCTGTTGGATAGAAGCATGTTTCCTCCATCACAACATAATTTTGCCCGTTATCATCCTTCTCTTGAAAATTAATTTTTGATGAAAAAGTTTTTATGTACGGGTCCATGTAATATAATTTTGAATTCATTTTTAATTCCCTTCTAAAATCATGAAAATTTTTTGCCACTGTTAATTTGCTTTTTCATTAATTCGTAGGATTTATCGATAATATCCGTTAATACATCTGCTTTGTAAATACGACCAAGTTTTGTATTCTCCTGATAATAGGCGACAATTTCATCAAGTTTTTTTATGGTTTCTTTTTCCATTCTGATATTCAATTGGATTCTTCCCTCATTTGACAATCTCCGACACCCCCCTAGCAACATTATATCAGAATGCTAGCATATTTATAGACAACCATTAGCAAAAATCTACAAATTAATGTAAATATTTTTTAGTGCCAAATCGACGTTGGTAAACAAATTTTCGTAAGTCTTCGTCAGTTAATTTTCTATCATAATACTTGAATAATAGTGATTGGAGGTCAGGATAGTTATTCATAACAAAAATCGCAAACTCTTTCCGCAATTTTTTTGTCGCCTCGATAAATGCTTTTTGTTGAACAACGGCCTTTAATTGTTCATAGGCATATTCCTTGTTATCTTCCCAAATAGCCAATCTATCTTCTAAAATGTTTTTAGCAAACCCCGGCATCTTTTCAATGACTAAATCAATATAGCCTTGTTGCCACATCAACATCCGGTCCTTTTCCGATAATTCAAATACCATTCTCATCAAAAGGATCTCGTCAATACTTTCATTCTGAGCATACCTTCCTACTCTATTCATCACTCTCACCTCATTAAGATTCTTCACCTGTTCGGAGGTAATTATGAAAATAAAAAGCCTTAAGATTCACTAAATGTGATTCTCAAGACTAATGGAGACTAATTTCCTTTATACTCTAAAAATTCAACACGGTTTCCAAATGGATCGCTTACAAAAAAGCGATTGCGCCCATCGATTGGCGCATCATGTTTTATAGTGACACCACGATTTTCAAGATGATTACCGAAAGTTTCTAAGTTTTCAATAATAAAGGCGGGGTGAGCTTTTTTTGCAGGTTGGAAATCTGCTTCAACACCGATATGTAATTGTTGATTACCTATTTCAAACCAACAGCCTCCACGACCTTGTAAACTTTCTGGTTTGGGAATTTCCTTTAAACCGAGCTTCTCTCCCCAAAATTCACGCGCTGCTTCTTCACAACCTTTTGGTGCCGCTAATTGAACATGATCAATACCAATAAACTGAAAATCCATCCCTTTATACCTCCAAGTATTATTTATTAACATAATTCTCCATTAACATAAAAAATCCTCTAATAAAAAATGGCTAACCCTAAAGTTAGGCTAGCCAAAAACGATATATTAAATTTCGTGATTATGTTCAACATTTGTATGATTTGATTGATTATGCTCAACCAATAAATTACTTGGGGTAAATTCATCAGATATTTCCGCTAACACCTTACGATCATTCGGATTTAGAAATTGCTGGATATCGGTCACTTTATTAGGGATATTAAGACTTTTTAAAGGGTTTTTTGGAATGTCAATTTGCCCTTTCTTTAAGCCTCGTAGCGCAATAAAGCTAACAAGCACGCTTAGAATTGATGCCCACATCATCCCTCTACCGGATGATCTCTTTTTTCTCCCTAATAGCAAAAGCGGAGTTAGCCACTTCTGAATGTTCATGATAGCCCTCCTCATCATTTTTAGGAAAAGAAAAATACTCTTCCATTCTTAAGATGAACGAAAGTGGGCTGTTTGATACTGATAATTTTTCTTTAGACCATTATTTATGTCTTGTTTTATTCTAATAAACATGTTATATTCATAAAGCGATGAGCTGAGTTGCATAAGTCGAGGAACAAGTCTTATTGACATGCACAATGTGGAGTGCAGTTTCTCGCCGCAATACGCGAAAGCCCCCATCTTTTGGGGGCTTTTTTATATTCTACCAATACCTTGTATGTCTCTTCTAATCCCTGACTGCCCCGGCATCCAGTTAGCCGGAACCACTTCACCTGTTTTCTGGCTATGCTGCATACCAGCCAAAATCCTTAAAATTTCAAATATATTTCTCCCAACCTCGGCTGGATTTGTTAATCTGGCTTTAATGATTCCTTCAGGACTTATGATAAAGGTAGTTCGACTAGCCGCACCTGTGCCCTCATTTAAAACTTGATACGACTGACTAATCTGTTGAGTTCTATCACTTACCAATAAAAACGGAATTTGATTTAACAGTTTGGAAACTTCGGTATATACCTTATGGGAATACACACTGTCTGTACTTATTGCTAATACTTCAGCATGCATGTTTTGAAAATCATGATACGAAGCAGCGACCGCTGCCAATTCCGTTGGTCAGACAAAAGTAAAATTACTTGGATAAAATAATAAAACAACCCATTTACCGAAATATTGATCGAGCCGAATATGCTCGATTTTCTTTTCAACATTATTGTAGGCTTCGGCCATAAATAATGGCGCTTGAATATCTGGTTGGACAATTTCTCTATGCATATGCTCCATCTCCTCATATCTAGTAACTATTACAACTTATTCGATATTTTGGAAATGGTTCTAAATGAAAAAGGTCTTGTTCAGTGAAGAACAAAACCTTTTTAAAAGATCTAATAATTTAAAGCAACATAAATGATCCAACAAAGCGCTAGTCCAAGCCCGATGATATAAGCAAGGAAGACGGGATTTCTTGTGTATGGATGTGCCTGAACTTTTTCACTTATCTCAGCATCATATTCACTTTGATAACGCTGCCTTCTAGCCAATTGTAATGTGTAAATCAAACCTACCAAAATTACAACCCCAACAATAAGGCTAAGTAAAAACTCCCAATGGAACACATTTGCCACCTCCCGTTACATTTACGATGCCTCAAAGAGATTAACACTATTCCATTAATAGCTGGGAAAGTCTTAATGGAGAATTTAAACATTCCAGAGCTTTTGAATGGCTTTTCCATTATTCGTTAGTGAAACTAAGATGGTTAGGACAGGTAATAACCATAGAAAAATCGCATACTGAAAATAAGAAAAAATGGAAACACCTGTTATTGTACTACACATGATAGTTAAAACACTCCAAGGGACAATTCCAGGAAAAAGCATTGTTGAATCTGCCATTACTCTGGAAAGTTCTCCGTTGCGATATCTCTTTCGCCAATGTTCTAAAAACGTCCGGCCAGTTAAAATAATCGGTAAAGTTTGATTAGCAGCAATTAGAGTAACACCTAATGTTACAAGCATAGTTTTTACTGTATCTGCTAATAACGAATGCGATGACTGTACCCATTTATTAAGCAAGATTGAGATTACTTTTAATTCCTCTAAAAGACCATTATAAGCACCGGCAAGTGCTAAAAATAGAAGTAATAAATACATATTAGATAAACCACCGCCAAGACCTGAAACCCCGGTCCATAAGGAAAAAATTAACATACTAAAGCTTACACCATTACTAAGTGCAATGACGCAAGCAGAGCTAATGCTAAAAATAAAGGCATAAAGAACTTTAATCCTTAGCATTACAACCAGAACCAAAATGGCAGGTGGAATAAATTTACTAATAGAGAGAGCTTCTAACAAGATTGGTTTTAAATTTCCATTTACTTGTAAATGATTGTCCAAATAACTAAAAAACAAAATTCCGAAAATAATCGCAAGTATCGTTGTCTTTAACATGGCCCTAAACTGATGTTTGACTTGAATTTCAAGCGTTTGGGCTAATAATTGATGCGCACTTGAAAATGGTGAGGTACGATCACCTACGAACGCACCTGATATTACCGCCCCAGCAACCATTTCTACAGGAATCTGTAACGTAATGGCGCTACCAATAATAGGTATTCCAATGGAACTTAATGTTCCAACAGATGTCCCTAAAATCATCGAAAAAACAATTGAAATAATAAAGGATAATACTAAAAAATGTTCAGCTCTTATAAAATGGAGGGATATTGCAACCATTTGTTCAATTGTTCCTGCATAATACCAAGAAGGTAATAAAAAACCGACAAGGAATAAAATCCAAATAACCCCACTAGTTCGGGTAACACCTTGTTGACAAATAGTATAAATTTGTTGGAAGGTCATTCCCTTCCTTTTGGCCAATCCTACTAGCAAAAGGAAACCCGGTAAAAAGCCTACAACTAATGGTTTATGTAAAGAAACTGCCAATAATACACCCAATAAGGTAATAGCTAAAAGCCCTATGATTTGTCTAATGGTAAACCCCAGATGATATTCCCCCTAATTCAAAAACGTCTATAAATTCGCCACTACCTTTAAGGTCTCATCGATTTCGGCTCCGCTCACATCAAAATGAGTCACAAAACGAACCAGTTTCGGACCAAAGGTGCCAGAAAGTATCCCTCTTTCTCTTAACTTATCAACAAACTCATTGGAA
Source organism: Pseudoneobacillus rhizolycopersici (assembly GCF_054786815.1). Lineage (NCBI taxonomy): Bacteria > Bacillati > Bacillota > Bacilli > Caryophanales > Bacillaceae > Pseudoneobacillus > Pseudoneobacillus rhizolycopersici. The sequence continues at coordinate 337,519 of NZ_JBTOOE010000001.1, forward strand.
TTCATATTCAAACCGCTTACATCAATGACAATAATATTGGTTTCCACCCTATTCACAACCTGGATTCCTGATATATTCGATAATCCTTCAGCAAGAACTTGTGCATGCTCATGATCAACCGTTAACCGGTCTCTCATCGTATTTAAAGCAACAAGTCCAGGGGCAGCAATTATTCCAGCCTGTCTCATGCCACCGCCAAGTATTTTACGCCATTTGCGGGCAGACTGAATAAACTCCTTTGAACCAGCTAATAATGAGCCCACAGGGGCACCTAGGCCTTTGGATAAGCATACTTGGATCGTATCACTATATTGGGTTATTTCACTAACAGGCACCCCTAATCCTGCGGCAGCATTAAAAATCCGGGCTCCATCAATATGGACTGGAACTTGATGATCTTTAGCAATATCATAAATTTGTTTCATATTTTCAACAGGTAATATCGCTCCGCCCGCCCGATTATGTGAATTTTCTAAACAAATCAAGCCGGTTATTGGATAATGGATATCTTCCCCTCTTATTGCCTCTTGCACGGCTATCGGGTCCATTGCCCCTCTTACCCCTTTAATCGTTCTGGTCTGAACACCGGCTAGCGCTGACACAGCACCTGCTTCATAATAAAAAATATGAGATTCAGCTTCAAGAAGAATTTCATTTCCAGGACGACAATGGGAAAGTACCGCGATTTGATTTCCTTGTGTGCCACTGGTAACAAATAAAGCTGCTTCTTTGCCAAGAAGTTCTGCCGCTGTCTCTTCTAATTTATTCACGGTCGGATCTTCACGATAAACATCGTCTCCTACCTCAGCCATATAAGCCGCTTTTCTCATTTCTTCTGTCGGTTTTGTAACTGTATCACTTCTTAAATCAATCATCAAAAAACTCCTCTCGACAATATTTATGAAAATTATACCAAGATTCACCTTATCGTGCTAAACCAACATAAGATAACATAAAAAATATTTTTTAAAAAGGAGTGACACTTTTGTCCATCAATAAATATCAAGATTCAAAAGTCTTTACGCCCAAAAAACGAGATAACCTAAGTAATCAGCAAAGTTATCGGTTAAACTATCTTTCGGAATACCTATCAGAACAAATGAAACAAAATCAATCCATCACCGAGAATTTAAATAAAATCACTTCAAGCATGAATGAAACGCAAAAAGATCAAGTTATAAAAATGAACGAAATCATATCCGGTCAACAGCAACAAACTCTGCAATCGAACCAATTTATTAATAAAATCCTTAGTCAAGAAAAAATAAATGAGGAAATTATCACTTCATTAAACCAGCTTAAAGGCAATCACATCGAAATGGGTAAAAGTTTGCAAACGGAACAGCAAATCAATCAAGCAATACTAGACCAATTAAATTTTCAAGACCAACAATTTCGTGAAACAAATAAAAGATTAGAAAACTATGTAACATTAGCAACCAAGCTTTCGGAACAATTATTAATCCAAGAACAGATTTTAAAGGGAATGGGGCAAAAACTTGATGTGCAAGATGTGTATCATACCACTGTAATGAATAAACTCGAAAAGCAAGAAGCGCTAAACGAAAAAATCATTCGTCAGATTGATCATCTAAAATCAATTGTTTATGAAAGAGCTACCTTAATTTTGGAAAAGGTAGAACAATCCTTTCAATCGACAAGTGAATATTTTCAAGAAATCTTTACAAAGGCTGGGTTTTCCAAACCATTCCTGTTACAAGGAAGACCAAAGGAAAAAACGTCTGATGAAGAAACGAACCATATAAATAAAACATAACTCCTACTTTCTAGTAGGAGTTTTCTTATCTTTATTCGATTGATTTGATTTATTACAAAATTATGTCCATCCCCTGGTGTTCACATTTCCTTCACTATTTTTGTGACAAACATCACACTATTAAGTAATCCAAATCACTATATTTACATTATAAAGTTCTTAGTAGTGAAAACTAAAAATGAAGGAACAAAGTGGAGGATAAATAATATGACGAAAATTACTCATTGGAACCCAGAGGATGAAAAGTTTTGGAACTCTGAAGGTAGGAAAATAGCAAAGAAAAATTTATGGATATCGGTGCCTGCGCTAATGCTTGCTTTTATTGTTTGGCAAATATGGTCTGTGGTAGCTATTCGCTTAACGGATATTGGATTCCAATATTCTTCAGAACAATTATTTACTTTAGCAGCCATCCCTGGATTAGTTGGCGCAACACTCCGATTTGTCTATACGTTTGGAGTTGGGAAGTTTGGCGGTAAAAACTGGACAGTGTTTTCAACAGCTATTTTAGCAATTCCTGCGATTGGTATTGGAATTGCTGTGCAAAACCCTGATACCCCATATTCTGTCATGCTACTTTTGGCAGCGCTATGTGGGCTTGGAGGAGGAAACTTCTCATCATCTGTTGCAAATATCAGCTTTTTCTTTCCTAAAAAAGAAAAAGGAACAGCACTCGGTATTAATGGTGGGCTAGGAAATATGGGCGTTTCTGTGGTTCAATTTGTAACACCACTTATTATTACAACTGGGACATTTGCTTTTATTGGTGGAAAAGGTCAAATTTTACCTAATGGTTCAGAAGTATGGTTACAAAACGCAGCGTTTATTTGGGTGATTCCCATTGTATTACTAACGTTGATTGCGGCTTTCAAAATGGATAATTTACCAAATTCAACTCAATCTGTTAAAGATCAATTTGTCATTGTTAAACGTAAACACACTTGGATTATGTCAGTATTATATATCGCAACATTCGGTTCCTTTATTGGATACTCTGCTGCATTTCCCTTATTATTAAAATCGTTATTTCCAAGTCAAATCGGCTTGGCATTCCTAGGAGCATTAATCGCTGCAGCAGCCCGTCCTGTCGGAGGTTGGTTATCTGATAAATGGGGTGGTTCAAAAGTTACCTTCCTGGTGCTAATGGTTATGACTATCGGTGCTTTATCAGTCATTTACTTTATTAATCAAAAGGAATTTTCCGGTTTCTTAATTTCATTCTTAATCCTGTTTTGTGCAGCAGGAATAGGCTCTGGTTCTACATTCCAAATGATTCCTAATATTTTCATTCCAAAAGAAGCTGCGCCAGTTCTAGGTTTTACTGCAGCATTTGCAGCATATGGATCTTTCGTAATACCTAAATTATTTGGTTGGTCAGTGAATACAACAGGAACACCAGTTACAGCTTTTTATTTCTTTATCGCTGTTTACATCATATCAATTATCCTAAACTGGTATTATTACCAACGAAAAAACTCAGAAGTAAAATGCTAAATATAAGAGACCGGCCAATTGGCCGGTCTCTTATATTTATTAGTTCTTTCTACCTCTAAATGATCAATAAATTCAGTAAAATAGTCCGAGCAACATATAGGGTAGGTTCAAATATTAATATAGCAAGGAAGGGGGGATTTTAATGAATCCTGTTGCATTATTTTTAGCATGTATTTTAGCCGGCTTTGCTTTAACAAGATTACCGGTGTTAACATTTCCTGCGACCCTTAATGGCTTAGTTCATTTAATAGGCGTTCTGGCGATGTTGGTCTTTTCGTTTGTCCTTATTTATATGGGGATCAAAGCATTGATAAAAAAATAACGATTATATAAGAGGGGGTTAAATTACCCCCTCTGTTTGTATTTCATTACTAATCTAAAAAACCAAATGTTTCAATTACCAAATTAGCCTCGTTTTTTAGCATTTCAAAAGGATATAGTAGTTCCGGATCTTGGAATGGGTTTTCTTTTACGATTGCGGCAACAAACACTATTCCATCTTTTGATGTGATTTCTCTGAACTCCTGTTCTTTATTGGTAGAAGATTTTAAAGTTTCCCATTCCTCCGTGCTTAAAAACAGAATGCTAAAAAATTCAGTCGGCTCGGTTCCTGGCTTGGTAAATAATAACTGCATCGCTTTATCACTGTTCCTGACCTCAAACATATTTTTCCACTTATTAGGTGTGTTTATTTCAAATCCGTATTGTTTATTATAATGTGAGGTAGATCCATAAATATAAGGAGTATCGCCAATATTACCACTCTTATTATCCATAAACTGAAAGCTTTTAATAATGTTTGGTAGTCCACTACTTAATTCCCCATATTTTTGTATCTCTTCTTCCGTAGTTAACGCGAGATCAAGCGGTGTGGAAAAGCGATATACATTATCTCCTAAAACGGCGATATCAGTTGATGGATCTGGACCTCCTTCGTAAAGGGTTTTCAAGCGGTCAGCAACCTTTTGAACCTCAATTCTAAACAAATCTTGTTGGTAATCTTCTTGGCTAGGAAAAAAGAATCGAACGCCCGTTTCCAACTTCTCTACTCTTACGTTATCTTTCCACTCCTCGGGAAAGGTTAATTCAAATGAATACTGAGTATTTTTATAACTTGTTGAATCTAAAAGGTCACCGACTTCAGGTTGAAAGGAAGGATCTTTAATGACTACTTCACTATTATCAGGATCTGGATTTTTATGAGCACTACGATTTGGGTCATCAGAAGAATCAAAGTATTTAACTAAAAAGGAAGAAATCAACAAGACCATTCCACAATAGGCTGCTACAGTTAAGAGTCCCCGAAATCGATTATGAAATCGTTCCTTCGTATTTATCTTTTTGAAATCCCCTCCGTTTTTGATCTTTTGAAAGACAGCTTGTCGGTTTTTAGTATCAAATTGAAAATCCTTATAAGCGGTTTCTGTTAAAGTTGATTTAAGTTTTTTTAATTGATCATCCATTCTTTGTTCCCTCCTTTCTCCAATTCTTTTTTTAATAACTGCTTCGCCCTACTTAACCTTGATTTAAGGGTATTTAAATTAATATTTAATAATTGGGTTATTTCATTTAAACTCATTTCTTCAAAATAAAATAAAAAAATAACTTCCCGATATTTTAAAGGCAATGAAAAAATGAGATTGGCTAATTGTGTTTTCTCATCTTTTTCGATTAGAATTTTTTCTGTTCCCTTTTCTTTTTGACTTCCCGTTGTAAGTTCAAAAACATTGCTAAGAACGGTACTTCGATAAGACCAGCTTTTCAGATAATCCTTGCATTTATTGACTGTTATTCGGTATAGCCATGTTTTCAAGGAAGATTCCCATTGGAAACGCTCCAAATTTGTGTAAGCACTAATGAACACCTCTTGAGCTATATCCTCAGCAATCGTACGATCTTTCACATAGGAAAAAGCTAAATACAATACGTCATTTCCATGGTCTAGCATGATTTTTTCCAATAATTCATCTTTATGAAAGTCATCTTGCTTTTTTTTCTGGTTTGCAATCGGCATTTTCTCACCTTCTATTCTCTTTACATATTTTTCTACTACATTAGACGATTCAAAAATAAAAATGGGTGAGGATTTTTAAAATAAATAAAAAGGTCCCCCACAATTAGTGGAGAACCCTTTGCTGTTTAGGCTAAGGCGATATTGACTGCGCAAGCTTTAAATTCAGCCGTCCCTGAAATTGGGTCAAATTCGTTTATGGTAAGAACATTTGTTGGAACTTCTCTCCAGTGGAAACTCATAAACACAAGCCCTTTTGCTACCTGTTCCGTGACTTTTGCCTTCACTTTTAATGAACCTCGTCTTGAAGAAACCTCTACTAAACTTCCATCTTCAATACCAAGACGTGCAGCGTCTTCAGGATGGATATCGACCGTTTCTTCGGTTTGCTTAATTTTCACCCCAGGAGCATAGTATCTTGTTTGGAAATGAGTATTGTATGACTCATAGCGTCTACCGGTCGTTAACACAAAAGGATAATCTTCATCAGGCAGTTCAACTGGTTCTGTATAAGTAACTGGAACAAACTTAGACTTCCAGCCTGTCGGATTATTGGCTTGATGGAATTTTTCATGCATGACTAATGTACCCGGATGATCTTCAGTTGGACAAGGATAATGAATACTATATTCCGTTTCCAATCGTTCATACGATATCCCACCATACATTTCGTGAGCAAGTTTTCTAACCTCATTCCAAATTTCTTCACTGTTGTTGTAACTCATAGGATAGCCCATGCGTGTCGCTAGTTCACAGAGAATTTCCCAGTCTTCTTTAATTCCTGGATGTGGTTCAACTGCTTTACGCACCCTCTGAATACGACGGTCTGTATTTGTGTAAGTTCCCTCTACTTCCCCCCAAGACATCGCAGGTAAAACAACATCAGCAATTTCTGCGGTATCAGTTAGGAAAATATCTTGAACGATTAAGAGCTCTAAATTTTGGAAAATCTGCCGCGTATGATTCATGTTCACATCAGCAAGAATTGGATTTTCACCAATACAATAAAGCGCTTTCACTTCACCGTTTTCCATCTTTTCAAACGTTCTGGTTTGCGTATCACCAACTCTAGTTGGAATTTTTACACCCCATTCACTTTCAAAACGGCCACGATATTCATCATCTAAAATACTTTTAGCCCCTGTTAATTGATTCGGCAGGCAACCCATATCTCCCGCACCCTGAACATTATTTTGTCCACGAAGGGGCATGATTCCCGTTCCTTTTTTACCGATATTACCTGTTAAAAGGGCTAAGTTTGCAATATCAAAAACATTGTTTACTCCGCAATGATGTTCCGTTATTCCCAATGTATAAGCAATCATTGAACTTCCTGAGGTCGCGTACTCCCTAGCTGTCTCTACAATTTCTTCCGGGGATAACCCTGTAATCTTTGCAGAAAACTCTGGTGTATATCTTTCCACCTGTTTTTCTAATGCATCAAAATCAACGGTAAATTGTTTGATAAAATTAGGATCGTACAGTTTTTCTTTAATAATGACATGGATGAAGGCATTGATCAAAGCGATATCAGACCCGACTTCAATTTGCAGATGACGATGGGCTACTTTGGCCATGTCAATTTTACGTGGGTCCACGACAATGATCTTTAATCCTTGTTTTGCAGCCTTTTTCATGCGGTTTGCAATAATTGGATGGGCTTCGGTTGTATTTGAACCCATTAATAGTAATACTTTTGCTTCGTAAAAATCATCTAACGTATTGGTAGGGAAACCGCTTCCAAACATAGTTGCCAGACCGGCAACACTCGGGGCGTGTCAGGTTCGGTTACAACCATCAATATGGTTGTTGCCAATCACCGTACGCATAAATTTTTGGGTCACATAGTTGGATTCATTAGTGCTTCTTGCACAAGCAAATAAAGCAATTGCATCTGTGCCATAGGTAGTTTTAATGGATGTTAATTTTTCTGAAATATAGTCATACGCTTCATCCCATGTTGCCTGTACAAGCTGTCCAGCTTTACGAATAAGCGGATGTGTTAATCTCTCATTTGCATGTACATATTCATACGCAAATGCACCTTTTACACATGTTTGTCCGTTATTAACCGGAGCATCTTTATCCCCACGAATTTTCGTAATCCGGTTATTATTTACTTCGAGAACTAGGCCACATCCGGTTCCGCAATAACCGCAGACCGTTTTGACATGCTTCGCTGCTTCCACTTAAACTCTCCTCCCTAAGTAAAAACCTGCAATAATAAAAAAATTATCCCTACTAACATATTAGTCTATAATCGGAAAAGTTTGTTGAACTTTTTATGAATTTTTTATATTTTTTCAAAAAATTTATTAGACAAAAAAAAAACAGGGATAATAAAATTCCCTGTTAGAGTAATTATTATGCAATTTTAGCGGGTAAATAAATATTGAAGGTGGTTCCTTTATTCAACTCACTTTCAACATACACTCGACCGTTATGGCTTTCAATAATTTTAAAGCTCACCATTAAACCAAGTCCATTACCGTTTTTCTTTGTTGTGAAGAACGGCTCACCAAGTTTTTTTAACTTTTCCTCCGAAATTCCGATTCCGGTATCTTGAATGGAAATCTGGACATTATGATTATTGATTGAAGTACGAACAATTAAATCACCGCCATTCGGCATGGCCTCAATTCCATTTTTAATAAAGTTTAAAAACACCTGTTTTAGTCTGTTTTCATCACATTCAACCTGAATAATTTCATCCTGGCACTCTAAATGCAAACGAACATTCTTTTTGCGCGCCTCAAACTCAAGTAACGATACAACATTTGTAATGATCGGAATAATATTTTTTTCTTCTAACTCTATCGCTTTTGGTTTTGCAAGTACCATAAACTCTTCTACAATTGTATTTACTCTTTCAATTTCATCCAAGATAATATCCAAGAACTCTTTACGTTGTGGATCGGTTTCATCCAAGCTTAAAAACTCGGTATATCCTCTCATCGATGTGAGAGGATTGCGAATCTCATGAGCTACTCCCGCTGCTAACTGACCTACTGCTGCTAACTTATCTTGACGATGTATGATTTCCTCTGTTCGTTTCCGTTCCGTGATATCATTTCGAATAGAAATATATTGGTATGGCTTGCCATTTTCATTCAGAAACGGAACAATCGTTGTATCAACCCAATATAAAGTTCCATCCTTAGCACGATTTTGAATTTCACCCTTCCAAACTTCACCACCGCCAATGGTTTTCCATAATTCTTTAAAGAATGCTTTAGAATGGGTTCCAGAATTTAATATGCGATGATCTTGACCTATTAATTCATCCTGACTATATTTGGAAATCTCACAGAAATTATCATTTACTTTCGTAATAATCCCTTTTTCATCAGTGATTGCAACAATGGCCGATTGGTCTAGAGCAAATTTAAAATCACTAATTTCTTTTAATGATTCTTTTAGCTGTTCCTTTGTCTTCTTCCGGGCAGTTATATCTGACCGAATGGCAATATATTGATATGGTTTTCCATTTTCGTTTAAGAATGGAACAATCGTCGTATCTACCCAATACTTTGAACCATCTTTGGCACGGTTGCAAATCTCACCCTTCCACACATTTCCGGAGCCAATTGTTCGCCATAATTCTTGGAAAAATACTTTAGAGTGATGTCCAGAATTTAAGATTCGATGATCCTTACCGAGAAGCTCTTCTTCACTATATTTGGATATTTCACAGAACTTTTCATTTACATAAGTAATGATTCCTCTTTGATCGGTAATCGCAACAATCGACGATTGATCAAGGGCAAATTTAATATCCTTTATTTCCTTTAATGAGTTTGCAAAATTCTCTTCAGCAAGTTTCCGGTTAGTGATATCACTTCTTATTGAAACATATTGATATGGCTTACCTTTATCATTTAAAAACGGAACAATGGTTGTAGCAACCCAATAAATAGACCCATCTTTGGCACGGTTTCGGATTTCTCCCTTCCAAATCTCGCCACGACCAATCGTCTTCCACAGGTTTTTAAAAAATTCAGTAGAATGATAACCAGAATTAACGATATTATGATTCTTACCAATTAATTCATGCTCCTCATAGCCGGAAATATCGATAAACTTTTGATTCACATACGTGATATTTCCCTTTTCGTCAGTAATCGCAACGATGGAAGAGGCGTCAAGGGCCGCATTACTATCCTTTAGGTATGAATCACTATGGGCTAGTCTTTTACTAATAATAGCGCTAGTTCCAATTAAACTAAAAAGAATAATTAGTGCAGCAATAAGAAAAATATATAGGATCGTCATTTCATGTGAATTTGTTCCTGCTTGAAAATTTTGTTGAGAAAAATTAGATGCCCTAATTAACAAGAAATGTCCTTCTACAATCGCACCAGTTATAATGAAGGAACTGATAGGTTTTAACCATAATTGATTGCTCTTAGAAATTATTCGCGACGAAAACATTATCCATAAAGAAAATAAAAAGGAGACGAATATTAAGACCAGTGAGACAAGTAAAATCCCAATATTGTAATTGATATTCATATTCATACCGTACATGCCAAGAATATGAACGCTAAAAACGGCAGCAGTTAGAAAAAAACTTGCAGTTATTAATTGTTGAGTCGCTTTAAATAGTTTTCCAATTAATGCAAGAAAAGCCAAGCCGGTAAATGATATACCTAAAACCATTGATAATAAAATAAAGGAAACATCATAAGATATGGGCTGTACCATATCAATGGCGAACATTCCAAGTAAGTTCATTACCCAAATACCTATACCAAATGAAAATGTGCCCCCTAAAAATAGGAACTGTTTATTCCGATTGGATGAAATAACTAAAGTGAATAAATCCAATGCTGTGTAGGTTGACATTATGGTTAAAAGCACAGCAATTAAAATAATTGCGGGATTGGATGTTAAAGTTGAAATGATCATGTAAAGGGATCTACCTCCCATTAATATAAATCTTCTAGTCTAATTGTAATAAAAATAATCCGTATAGGAAAGAAGTAAATTGTCTAAAAATGTTCATATTTTTCCCCCGAATCTACATTTCGCCAATTTAGTCTTTATGGTATTATTAATTATTTTGTCCATTTTCTAAAAAATTAAAAAAAGCATACACAAAATGATAATTTCAGATTATACTGTACTATAACAAAATGAACATAAATAAACTGTTGTAATAAAGAGGTGATAGGAATGTTACAAAGTCCAGTTGAATTTTTTAGAAACTTGCCAAAAAAGGTATGCGCTGAATGTGGTCAACACATTCAAGAACAAGCAGAATCATATCTATTAGAATGTGATCGCTGTCTGTCGAAGAAACAAGAATAATAAAAAAACTCACTGGAAAGTTTTCCAGTGAGTTTTTTTATTAACATCTTTGGAGACCCAACCATAAATATTGGAATCCTTACATTCCCAATATGTGTTTGTGTTTGTTCCGTATTGTTTATTTTAATCAATCGGAAACAAAACTTTTCATTGAATCTTACCAAAAGACTCGATTTTTCTCGCTCATTCCCTGAGCGTTTTTTAAGAGCTATTCATTTGTCATCGTTCACGTTATTACGGAACGAACACCGAATGGTTGAGCCTCCAAAGATGTTAAATTTTTTCTTTACACCCATATTATAACACGTTAATTTCTATCTAAACGGTAAAAATGTGACAGAGTTGTGAATTTTTTCCCATAAATGAACCTTTGAATATTTGCGCACCAATCAGTAAAACCTTAAGGTTAAGGAGTGGATGTCATGAATAAACAGAATAAATACCTTACCAATAGTCCCAAAAGAGAAGCAGTAACCGTGCAATCTGGTGAAGCAGTTGCAATTTCCAAAAACATACCTGGAGACTCAGTTGATGCTCATAAAGAATTAGAGTTGGCAAATGCGATTTTGACTGGTGAAGAAATTAAACAGCAAAACGAAAATCTATAGAGTATGGTCTGACCCATTTTTATGGGTCAGATTAAATTTTCGGTAACTCTCTCAATTCATGATTTGTTTCATTGCCACAAATAGGACATAATAAATCATCTGTAGCATAATCCTTTCGCATCCAACCTTTGCAATGTTCATCAGAACAAGCATAAACATCAGTTGTTTCGTAGACCATTTGTTCCTTTTCTTCTAGGGACTTCTTTCCGAAAAAAATGACAATCGCCTCCTTTTTCTTAGTATTACCTCATTTTGTACTTTTTAACAAAATAATTAAGAAGGGGTTGCTTTATGGTAAATAAAAAGACTATTGCTGGAACAGATATTGAAGAAGTTAAAAGATTAAATGCCAAATCTGGATTATCATATAACGAAGTAAAGGCACTTTTGGCTCAACAATATCTGAATCAAAAAAATAAACAAGGTAAGTAGAACCTACCTTGTTTATTTCTTATTCCTCTTTATACTCCGCTGATAGCCCTTCAACGTGCCTTTTCCCAAGTTGCTTTTTTATTTTGCGATTTTCTTTCGTGTCAAAAATAATATCAAAATCATAATCTGCCGGATATAATTCATCCCTCGAGATATATAATTGTAGCCGTTTATGATTAATTTCTAGTTTCTTTCCTTTTATTTGAACAATATAGTTGCCAAGTGAATCCGGACCCTTATAGACAATTCCAATTTCCTTTGTTGGACTTACTTTGACATTATCCCCCATCGAAAATACAGAAGAAATAACCGGTTCTTTCGACATCTTCACCCGACTTTGATGACGATTAACAATAATCTGTTTATCTAGCTCCAGTTTAATTTTTGGTGTATCAACATCAAATGAATATCGCTTTTCCTCTTTATAGGTTATCATATGAGCTTTTTCGATAATTTGAGGATGCAAACCGAGCTTTAAGGCAATGGCAAACGCTTGACTTTCTCCACCTCTACCAATAATCAACCGATAAGTTGGTCTTAATGTTTCTAAGTCAAACTCCATCGAACCGTTAATAAATCCTTCATGTTGATGAGCAAACTCTTTAATTTCACTATAATGAGTCGTTGCAAAAATGGTACATCCTTTTAAATATAACTGCTCTAAAATAGCCGTTGCTAACCCCATTCCTTCACCTGGGTCTGTACCTGAACCGAGTTCATCCAATAAGACAAGTGAGCGATCATTGGCAAGTTTTAGAATTTCGACGATGTTGACAATCCTCGAACTAAATGTACTTAAATTCTGTTCGATACTTTGCCCATCACCTATATCTACAAGCACATGATGAAAAATACTCATTTTCGAACCCAACTCCACAGGTAAATGAAGACCAGATTGAAACATTAACGTTAGTAATCCGACGGTTTTAATGGTGACTGTTTTACCTCCTGTATTTGGCCCAGTGATAACTAATGAATGACAGCCATTCCCTAACTCTACATTCAAAGGCACCGCATTTTTGCCCAATAATGGATGTTTGGCGTTCTTAAGGAAAATATGATGTTCTTCATTTACTTCAGCTGGTACCCCTTCAATAGCACGACTATATTTAGCTTTCGCGAATAAAAAGTCGTAATGAATCATCGTCTCCATCGCCAAACGAATTTCTGATTCGTGACTTTCCACTAAACCGGTTAAATAATAGAGAATTTTTTCAACTTCCTGCTCTTCTTCTAGAAGGACCCAGTTTAATTGTTCCTGACCGATCGCTAACTCCTCCGGTTCCAAAAATATCGTAGAACCTGATGAAGAAGTATCGATGACATTTCCTTTTACTTTATTTCGGTACTCCTTTTTAATCGGGATGACAAACCGGCCTTCCCTTTGACTTACAACTGCTTCTTGTAGAAAGGCCTTGTACTTTGAAGACTTTAAGATTTGTAATATTTTTTCCTTTAAACGCTCCTCTAATATAGCCTTTTGTTTTCGTACCTTTAATAACTCCTTGCTTGCATAATCATCAATTCCACCATTACGGATACATCTTTGTATTTCTTCTGTCAAAAAAGGAAGTTCAGAAATAGAGTGTATATACATGGATACAACTGGCGCCACATACTCTTTATCCTTCATAAATCTCCGCATTTTTCCACAACTATCAAGAAAGTGAAGTAACTTTGATAACTGATCCGTTTTTAGAGAAATACCTTTATTTAATCCTTTTAAAATTTGCTCCATTCCTTCAAGTCCATGTACAGGAACACTACTGCTCATTTTCAAAATCTCTACTGCTTCGTTAAGCTCACTTAACCATGCTTCGATTTGTCGCTTATTTGTGGATGGTTTAAGATTAAAAATCACACTTTTACCTTCTTGAGTTAAACAAAAGTCCGCTACCAATTCCTTAATCCGATTAAATTCTAAAATTTCAAATGCTTGATTAATCAATGTCTCTAACTCCTTTTATGGTTCAATTTTTCTACACAGGATTTAAATGATTACTAACCGATTCAATATGGACTATCCTTTCCAATGCAAAAAGGGCCTTAATGAACAAACGTCATTAAGGCCCGAAATAAAGACAGGTCACCCCTGTAGTTATTACTGGAAACATGCAAATAAACATTTATACAAAAATTTAAGCCATGCCTAAAATGAGCAAAGCTACAGCTTAAGTAAAAATGATATTGTCTGCTATGACATAGTTCTTAACAATCATTCCAAAGCAATAGGAAACTAAACCTCGGTCATTGTCCCGAAGCCTATACTTGGAATGTCCGTATTAAATTAACGGTTAGTTAAGAACGACACCTAACATACAACATACTCCCTTACAATTAAGATTCATCCTAATAATACTTTTTTTGCAAAATCCTGTCAATATACTACTATACATATTCTAATAATCTAAATGTACCCAAATTCCTTTAAAGTCAGTAATACATTGGGAAACGCATGCACCGCAGCCAATACAATATTCCTCGTCTACAACAGGTTTACCGTTTACTAGTTTCATTACTCCTTCTGCTGGACAGGCCCTAACACAATAATCACACATGACATTTTGATATGCGATACAAGCATTGAGGCGGATTTTAGCCTTTCCAATAGGTGGATTTGTTGTGTAATGAGATAAAAGCAGGGCATCTGTTGGACATGAATCAATGCATTCTAGACAAAAGGAGCATGGGGATTGATTGGGATCTAAATAAGGTGTATTCATCATTTTTGCCCCAGCCTGGGAGGGAAAAAGTTTAATGATTCCTTCTGGACAGACATCTTTACATTTTCCACAACGGGTACATGAAGTTAAAAAATCCAACTCAGTCCCGGCTCCCGGAGGTCTAAAGCATTCTTTTTCTTGCTCAAATTGTGGCGCCAATGCTTGGCTTAGAAATCCGATACTACCCTTCCAGTTTAGTTTTAAATAACCTCTTCGGTTCAATTCCTCGGTCATTTAGCATCAGCTGCCTTCAGGTAAAAAGAATCTTCTTCAAAATTGGTGTAAACTAAACAAGTGGAGAGAACCCCATCAATTAGTTTGAACGTATCTGATATCTTATAGCTTCGATCGACGGTTTCCGCCTCTAAGGTGATAATAATTTTATTCAATTTGTCTTCAATATGATGGACCTCAACACCCTCAACATTAGCTATTTGTTCAGCTACTTTCTTAGCTGTACCCTCTAAGGTTTCGATATACATTCCTGATATGACCATCGATGATTCCTCCAATGAAAATGAACTAAGAGGAACGATGGTTTTTTCATAACCCATGTCCCTCTTTCTCATTATTTTACTTTACTTGCTATTGAACGCAGTTTTTGTATCATTCTGTGTAGCGTGACATTGCTGGCAGTTATCACGGAACACTTTATCTTTTGTATTATCATTATAAAAATGGTTCGCAGGTGGTGTTGGTGCGCCTGTTTCCGGTTTGCTGTGACAAGCCATACAGCTATCTTGATGAAGTTTAGGATTCCATCGATCAATATGGTCCGCCGGCTGCATAGGCGGTGCCCCCACTAAAACCATTGTCGCGGCCTTTTCACGGCCTTCTTCTTCAAGCTGTGTCACAACTATTGGTTGAACTTGAGTGCTATTTGCTACCGAACTTACCTTTTCAGATGTGGGTTCGGTTAATTTTGCAATGCCAAGAGCCGCTAGTAAAACAATTACAAAAGATACCAGGAAAATGAGTTCTTTCGCCTTCATTGTGATCCCCTCCTATGCCTTCTCAATTTTGACAGCACATTTTTTATAGTCCGGCTGTTTAGAAATTGGACAGTAACAATCTAGTGTAACTAAATTTATTAACGTCTCTTCGGCAAAGAAAGGAACATAGATTAGTCCTTTAGGAGGTTTTCCTCTTCCATTTGTCGTAGCTTTTACTGCCACTTCCCCACGGCGGGAAACGACCTTAACCATATCTCCATTCTTGATTCCCAAGCTTGTTGCATCTTCTGGATGAATTTCACATAGCGCCTCAGGTACAGCTCGATGAAGCTCAGGAACTCTTCTAGTCATGGAACCACTATGCCAATGTTCAAGAACGCGTCCTGTACATAACCAGAATGGATATTCGTCGTCGGGAGTTTCTGCTGCATCTTCAAACGGACGGAAAATAACAGATGGACGATGATCGGTAGACTTATAGAAATCGATATCATCATACTTTCCGGCACTTCCAAATTCTTCAATACCGTATTGATCAAAACCATCCTCTTGTTTTCCATTTGCATAACGCCAGTTGGTTTCAACCCATTCACCTTTTACTTCACGAACTGGCCAAGCGATGCCATGCTGCTTAATGTACTCATCATAAGGAGCCAGTTGCTTCGCTTTCATCTTTAACTTTTTACCCATTTCTTGAATTTCTTTTTTGTCACTCTTATGTGGATTTGTAAACAAACGGTACTCTTCAAATAAACGTTTGTTTACTTCATACTCATCCTCAAGCAAATCATTTTTATCATAATCCCAAACATTTCCAAATATAAGATCAAAAGCCGGTTTATCACCGATTTTCTTTCCTTCAAGTACACGTTTAGCCACTTGAACAATCGCCCAAATATCATACTTTGCTTCCCCTGGAGCTTCGACTGCTTTCCTCCAGATATTTGTCCGGCGTTCTGCATTACCAAATTGTCCTTCACGTTCTATCCACATCGCTGCAGGTAAAACAACATCAGCCATTTCGGTAGATCTCGTTGGATACACTTCGGATACCACGATAAAAGCATCCAAAACACCTTTTCCGTTCTCATCACGGCCTCTAAAACGGTTTAATTTTGGCATCGTTTGTCCCCAGTTATTGGACATACTCCAAAGAAACTTGACATTCCCGTTTCCTAACTCTCTGAACATTTTTACAGTATGGAACCCCGGATTCTCAATTGCATCTAAATAACCTTTAGGAAGATCCCAAATTAACTCGGCGTATCTACGATGTTCTGGATTTTTCACAACTAAATCTGCCGGTAATCGATGGGAAAATACCCCTACTTCACGAGCAGTACCACAAGCACTAGGCTGTCCTGTTAATGAAAATGGACCACTTCCCGGCTTGCTAATTTTTCCTGTTAAAAGATGAATATTGTAAACTAGATTATTTATCCATGTTCCACGAGTATGCTGATTCATCCCCATTGTCCAAAGTGAAACAATTTTCTTTTTCGGGTCGGCAAATTCTTTGGCAAGTGCCTCTAAATCCGCTACAGGAACATTGGAAAGCTTTGATACATATTCAAAGGTATATGGCTTTACCATTTCCTTATATTCTTCAAAAGTAATATTCCAGTCCTTGTCAGCAACTAATCCAACTTCCGATTTATCATAACCATCCTCATAAGAATGACCTAAGTTTTCAGTACCAGCCTTAAATTGAAGATGTTCCTCAACAAACTTTTTATCATACTTTTCATTTTGAATGAGATAATTAGCAATGGCATTGGCGATTGCTAAATCCGTTTGTGGTCGGAAAACCATCATAATATCTGCCATTTCAGACGTTCTTGACATTCTAGTTGTCAAATCATAGAACTTTACCCCAGGAGTGCTTAATTTCCGGGCTGTGATTCTTGAAAATAATACCGGGTGCATTTCAGCCATATTTGCCCCCCAAGTCACATATACATCCGCTTCATCCAAGTCTCGGTATGACCCCATTGGTTCATCCGATTGGAAGGTTGACATAAATCCGGTTACTGCACTTGCCATACAAAGTCGCGCGTTTGGGTCGATATTATTAGATTGTAAACCCACCTTCCAAAGCTTAACGGAGGCATAGCCATCAGCAATGGTTTGTTGCCCAGAACCCCAAAAGGCAATCGATTGAGGATTCTTATTGTAGTTTTCGTTTAAGTTTTTCGCGATTAAATCAAGTGCCTCTTCCCATGATGCTTCTTTAAACCCTTCCATTGTTCCTTTTTTCGATTTATCCACACGAATCAATGGCTTCGTTAAGCGGTCCTCACCAAAAAGAATTTTGCCAACATAAAATCCTTTGATACAGTTTAACCCTTTGCTTGAACGGTTATCAGGGTCTCCCTTTGTCGCAATAACCTTTCCATTTTTTACTCCAACTAAAACCCCACAACCTGTGCCGCAAAAACGGCAGGCAGCTGCCTTCCATTCTTCAGGCTCTACAGTGTTTACTTTTGGTGCTTCACTTACGGCGGGTATGCTTTCCTTTTTACTACACCCTGCCGCTGCCATTGTTAACGATATGGCAGTGGCTTTTAATAATGATCTCCTTGTTAAATCCATACCTCTTCCCCCTAGGAAACGATAACTTTTTACTTATCTTCATCCTAGAATTTTCTATAAAACCAATTCTGTGACTATTTCCACATTTAACAATTTGTACAAAATCTTGTGAAAATTATGTGTATAATAACCAATTCGTTCATATCTTTGTCACTTTTATAGAAAAGTTACAAATGTCACAGAACCTTCATTGACCAGATTATTGGAATTTCATTAAATTTAAAATATACACGCAAGGATAGGGTGATTAATTTGGAACCGTTACAGCTTGCTTCTCCTTTTTCAGCTGAAATAAACGAATTGCTAAATTCAGCAGAAAGAGAAATGGACATAAAAAAGGGCGATTTTCTTTTTCGGGAAGGTCAGCCAGCCGCGGAGTTGTTTATTATCTTAGAAGGAAGATTTCAAGTTTTTAAAATGAATGCTGAAGGCAGAGAATTAAGTCTTCGCCTATGTAAGAGGAACGATATTGTTGGTGAGCTTACCCTTTTCACTCATAATCCAAGATATATATTTAATGTGTTGGCTTTGGAGGACGGTAAAGTAGCCGCACTAAATATAGAATCTTTAGAAAAGGCCCTGTTACAAAATACAAAATTAGCCTATGAATTTATGAAATGGATGAATAACCATTTCCGTAAAACAATAACAAAGTTTCGTGACCTAGTACTTCATGGTCGCAAAGGAGCACTATACTCAACCTTAATTCGATTAAGTAATAGTTATGGACAAAAACAAAATGGTAATATTGTCATTACCGTTCCTCTAACCAATCAAGATTTAGCCAATTTTACAGGGACAGCGAGGGAAAGTGTCAGTAGAATGCTTTCTGAATTGCGGAAACAGAAGATTATTACGATCGAGCGAAAAACGATTATTATTCATAATCTTGACTACGTAAAAAAAGCGATTGATTGTGAAAACTGTCCGGTTTCATACTGTAACATTGAATAAGCCAAATATTTCATTCCACAAGGATATTTGTTCACAAATTATCCATTTCATTTTCACATCAACTTCTTTATCTTAGTGGATAAGGGGGTTTTTATTATGAAGAAAGTAATAAGTATATGTGCAGGCTTAGTCTTACTTGGAATCATTACCGGTGTTTCTTTTTTTATGATTCGGGATGCTAATGCTCAAATACCCGAGGATACAAAGTTGGTAGACCAAAATGGTCAAGAATACCGCTTTGGAGAAGATCATACTAAGGTCAAATTAATTGAATTCATTTATACCTTTTGCCCTGATATTTGTCCGACCACTACTCAAAAAATGAATCTATTAAAAAAGGACCTTGAAAAGGCCGGGGTATTTGGAGATAAGGTGGAATTTATCACCATCACCATTGATCCATACCGTGACACTCCTGAAGTCTTAAAAGGATATATGGACAAATTTGAAATTCATAATGATGGTAAATGGCTATTTCTTACGGGACAACAGAATGACATAAAAGAAGGTCATAAAAATATTCGCGCAGCTGCTGATGCACTACAGTTTCAGTATCGCGATCCAGGAGATGGCTTTTATATCCATACATCCTTAACGTATTTATTAGATGAAAACAATAAATTTATTGAAAAATTCCCGATGGGGACAGATTTCAATAAACAAGAAGTATTTGATGAAATAATGAAAAATATTGATTAAAAAAAAGAGGTCATTTTACATTAATGACCTCTTTTTATTTCATTAAGGTTTCTACTTTACAAGAGTGGTTTGTTAGGATTGACAAATGATAGTAGGATTTAGGTTTTGTGAGACTTACCTTTATTCCAGATTGTGTTAACCTATTTACAAAATCAACTAATTTCGGTTTGGACATGGTAAATTTCCCCTTCTCTAAAACAACTGTCCTTATTATACCTTTTTTTTAATGAAATTTGTGAGATTTGCCTAATTTTATTTTTAAATAAATCAAAAAATTATGGTTTTCTCCCTCTTTATCCCGAAAAAATAGGAATTTATTTTAATGTATGTTATAATTTTGACGATAATTATGGTTTTTGGAGGCTTTATAAATGATTACGGTACAAAATGTTAGTTTAAGATATGGCGATCGCAAGTTGTTTGAGGATGTTAATATTAAATTCTCTCCAGGTAACTGTTACGGATTAATTGGAGCAAACGGCGCTGGTAAATCAACCTTTTTAAAAATTCTTTCAGGTGAAATAGAAGCTCAAACAGGTACTGTTACTTTGGGACCAAATGAGCGTATGGCTGTATTAAAACAAAATCATTTTGAATATGAAGATATTGAAGTTTTAAAGGTTGTCATAATGGGACATACCCGCTTGTACGAGGTCATGCAGGAAAAAGATGCAATCTATATGAAAGCGGACTTTACTGATGAGGATGGTATGAAAGCGGCTGAGCTTGAAGGAGAATTCGCTGATTTAAATGGATGGGAAGCGGAATCTGAGGCTGCTATTCTGTTAAAAGGTTTAGGTATTGGTGAAGAACTACACACTAAACTAATGGCCGATCTAACAGGTGGCGAAAAAGTGAAAGTCTTGCTGGCACAAGCTTTATTTGGAAAACCGGATGTCCTGCTTTTAGACGAGCCGACGAACCACTTGGATATTAAAGCAATTCAATGGTTGGAGGAATTTTTAATTAATTTCGAAAACACGGTAATTGTCGTATCCCATGACCGTCACTTTTTAAATAAAGTATGTACACATATCGCCGATTTAGATTTTAGTAAAATTCAAATTTACGTTGGTAACTACGATTTCTGGTACGAATCAAGCCAGCTTGCTCAAAAAATGGTTTCAGATACTAATAAGAAAAAGGAAGAAAAAATTAAAGAGCTACAAGCGTTTATTGCCCGCTTTAGTGCAAATGCATCTAAATCTAAACAAGCAACTTCTAGAAAGAAGCTATTAGATAAAATCACTTTAGATGATATTCGTCCTTCATCAAGAAGATATCCTTACTGTGGTTTTTCAATTGAACGTGAAATCGGAAATGATTTATTACGAGTCGAAGGTCTTACGAAAACCATTGATGGTGTTAAAGTATTAGATAATGTTAGCTTTATCATGAATAAAGACGATAAGATTGCATTTGTTGGTAAAAATGAAATTGCCAAAACGACATTATTTAAAATCTTAATGGGTGAAATGGAAGCGGATAGCGGTACATTTAAATGGGGAATTACCACGTCACAGGCTTATTTTCCTAAAGATAATTCACAGTACTTTGAGAATTCCGATTTAAACTTAGTTGATTGGTTGCGTCAATTTTCGCCGAAAGATGATAGTGAAAGCTTCTTGCGCGGATTTTTAGGAAGAATGCTATTTTCTGGTGAAGAAGTCATGAAAAAAGCTAGCGTCCTTTCGGGTGGAGAAAAAGTTCGCTGTATGCTTTCGAAAATGATGTTAAGTGGTTCAAATGTGTTGATCCTTGATGAACCTACTAACCATTTAGACTTAGAATCGATTACCGCATTAAATGACGGTCTAATCAATTACAAAGGTTCATTACTATTTGCTTCCCATGACCATCAGTTTGTTCAAACGATTGCGAATCGTATTATCGAGATAACACCTAATGGCTTAGTTGATAAAGTAATGACCTATGATGAATATTTAGAGAATGCTGATTTACAAAAGCAAATTTCCGCGATGTACGCATAATCTATTTGGAGCCGAAAGATTTCGGCTCCATTTTTTATAAATTCTTGTCCTGTTTCTTCCTCGCTGAATCCATTTTCATTTTCCCTGTTTCACGATTAGTAGTTCCTTGTCCTTCAACTTGTGGTGAGTTCAATCCAACTTTCGATGGGTCTTTTTTACGTTTTGCCATAATAACACCTCCATATACATAGCGTCTCAAAAAGTTTTCTTCCTTATTCCTTATTGGTGGGAATAACTCTAATCCAAAAAGGTAAACTTAATTTTGGAGGAGGTGTTTTTTATGACTAAAATTGGTGTTGAACAATCTCTAACAAATATTCAACAAGCATTGCGTGAAAAAGGCTATGATGTAGTTGAGCTCAAAAATGAGTCGGATGCAAAAGAATGCTCCTGCTGTGTTGTAACTGGCCTAGATACAAATATGATGGGAATGAGTGATACGTTTACAAAAGGTTCTGTCATCGAGGCAAGTGGAATGACCGCAGATGAGGTTTGCCAGGCAGTCGAAAGTCGTCTTCAATAATATTACTGGTCTGTACGGATGTGCAGACCTTTTCCATTAAAAATATGTATCCTTCTAGAGTATTTACTTCTTGTTTCTCCCGTTTTTCGCTATAATTCTCTATAGATAAAGAAAAAATGGGATGGATGTTGTGAATATTTTTGAATTATTAGCTCCAATCAAATTATCCTTACAGGTAGCATTGATATCTGTTATTTTTGTGTCGATCATCGGTGTCTTAATAGCAAAAATCATGACAAAAGGATACTTTCGTGGAAAAGTAATCATTGAAACTGTTATATTGCTACCATTGGTTCTTCCGCCAACGGTAATTGGCTTTTTATTAGTATTTTTATTTGGAGGAAATAGCTGGCTCGGGTCCTTCATTGAAACGATCTTTCGGTCAAGTCTAATGTTTACCTGGTGGGCAGCAGTCATCGCCTCTTCAGTTGTCGCCTTTCCGCTTATGTACCAATCAGCAAAAACCGGGTTTCAGTCAATTGATAAACAAATTCAGGATGCAGCACGTGTCGATGGTGCAAGTGAATGGCTTGTGTTTCTAAAAATAACCTTACCTTTATCCTATAAATCACTGATTTCAGGATTTATTCTTAGTTTTGCTAGGGCTCTTGGGGAATTTGGTGCAACACTAATGTTTGCTGGAAATATTCCGGGAAAAACTCAAACTGCACCAACCGCAATCTATGTTGCTTTAGAATCGGGAAAAACAAAAGAAGCTTGGATTCTCGTCGTATGTATGATTCTTATCTCATTTACCATGCTTCTTCTAACAACAAGAAATCGTACGTTCTCTTAAAAACCAAAGCCGGACAATAGCTCTGTCCGGTTTTGGTTTTTATTCACTATTCTGTGTTGTATTAAAAAATTCGTTCGGTTTTATGCTATTTTCTTTCGGATTTGTTTTTCCCCCCATTTTTCCATCAGATTCAAAGCTAAGCTTCATCGGCTTATCATTTTTATTATTTTTCACAATACCTACCTCCTTACTTTAATAAGAATTTGTTTCCACGATTAGATTTATGCAATAAAAGACTTGGGAAAAATCCCAAGTCCACATTCGTAAAAAGAATTAGTTATCATTAGTAAACCCTGAAACATAAGATAAAAATGTGTGAACACCGGCCTTCACGGTTGGCAGTGCTGCTAAATCTCGATTAGGATCTAAACAGACGATATCGACTGCTCTAATTTTAGTGGATTTTCCTGCCATAAAAACCGCCTCAAATAGTTCATCCGTTCTCATTCCTCCCGGAGTTGAGGCTGGGACTCCAGGTGCATAAGAAATATCTAAAACATCCATATCGATGGTCAAATAAATAGAGTCGACCTTTGACTCAAGTTCTTCGATAACTTTCTCGATTGTATCCATAAACCCATTTTTCCTTGCTTCTTTAAGGGTAATATAATTTACTCCATGTTCCTTTGCATATTGAATAAGCGAAGGACCATTGAAAAAACCGTGTAAACCAATATTATAAACGTTTTTACCTTCGACAACTCCATTTTCAATTAAATTACGAATGGGAGTTCCATTAGAAGGTCCTTGCTCCTTTAAATCACGTAAATCCAAATGCGTGTCAAGCTGTAAAATGCCAATTTTTCTAGCAGGCTCCGCTTCCTTCAATCCTGAAATAAGCATCGCGGTGATGGAATGGTCGCCTCCTATCGTAAACGGGACAGAATTTGGTAGGTAATGAGCAATCCCCTTCATCGCATTCTTTATGTTTAGATGGCAACGCGAAATATCGGTAACATGCATTTCAATATCTCCAATATCCAAAACGCTAACTTCCCGTAAATCCTGATCAGTGTCGATATTATAGGTCATAAAGCCCTTCCATAATTTGCGAAAATGGTCGGGAAACTCGGAAGCCCCTGATGCACTAATTGAAGAACGTGATAATGGTGCCCCCATCAAAACGATATCCCAATGCTTTTTTAAGATTGTCTCATCTTCACCTGTTTTTCGTTGATAAATCCAATCTTTTACCTTAAGGTCTTGAGCATCCTTCATTTGCGACCAAAAAAAGGAAGGCAATTCGATCGGCAAATTTAACATCTTTTACCTCCCCGAACAACGATTTTGCCATTTTTTATAACCGTATCGGTATGATTCATGCCAAAATGATATTGTAATTTCATATAATTTGACACGTTAGCAATGATTACATCGGCTTTTTTTCCAGTTTCCAAGCTTCCGACTTGATTAGCACGGTTAATAGCGTGTGCGGCATTAATTGTTGCTGCTGTAATCACTTCAGCAGGGGTTAGACCCATATGAAGACAGGCTAGGTTCATAATTAATGGTGTAGATACAGTCGGTGAGGAACCTGGATTACAATCCGTTGAAATCGCTATCGGCAAGCCTAAGTCAATCATCTTTCGTCCGTTGGCTGCTTCGGTCATTAAGAAGAAGGCCGTTCCAGGTAACAGTACACCGACTACCCCTTTTTCAGCCATTGCTTTAATGCCATTTTCAGATGCTTTTAGCAAATGGTCCGCAGAAATGGCCCCAACTTCCGCAGCTAACTCGGCACCTTCATACGGTTCTATTTCATCAGCGTGTATTTTCGGAATCAAGCCGTATTGCTTGCCTGACTCTAAAATACGCCGGGATTGTTCAGGAGTAAAAACGCCGCGTTCACAAAAAACATCATTGAATTCTGCCAGATTCTGCTCGGCGACCTTCGGGAGCATATCGTTTATGACATGGTCTACAAAAGCATCAGGATTTTCCCTATACTCCTTCGGAACAGCATGGGCACCCATAAAGGTTCGAACGATATCAATCGGATGGGAATCGTTTAATCGCCTTGCCACTTGTAATTGCTTTAGTTCGGTTTCCCAATCCATCCCATATCCGCTTTTTGCCTCAACTGTTGTCACTCCATGAAGAAGAAATTTCTCTAAGCGTTGGAAACTTTCAGAAAATAGCTCCTCTTCTGTTGCTATTCGGGTTTTAGATGTAGTCGAGTGAATACCCCCACCCGCATTCATAATTTCCATATATGTCGCACCTTTTAAGCGCATATTAAATTCTTCTTCTCGACTCCCTTTAAACACAAGGTGAGTATGGGGATCGACGAATCCCGGGAGAACAATTTTTCCCGATGCATCGATCCGCTCTATCCCAATGGATGAATACTTGTGACGTAAGTCTTCAGTTGTCCCAACCTCTATAATTTTGTCATCCTCTATATAAAGGGCACCATTTTCAATAATGGAAAGATCACTCATTTTTTCATAAGTAGCAGGTTTTTCCGAAAGGCCCTTTAAGGTGATTAATTGTTCAGCATTTTCGATTAAAATTGGCTTAACCACCATTAATCCCTCCTATTTCATCATTGGTATATGAACACCTTTTTCCTTAGCTGTTTTGACTGCTAGATCATAACCAGCATCAACATGGCGAACAATTCCCATACCCGGGTCTGTTGTTAACACTCTTTCTAAGCGTTTTTCAGCAGCTTCCGTTCCATCTGCAACAATGACCATACCTGCATGTATGGAGTACCCCATACCGACGCCACCACCATGGTGAACAGATACCCAACTTGCCCCGCCAACTGCATTTATCATTGCATTTAAAATTGGCCAATCTGCAACTGCATCACTGCCATCTTTCATTCCTTCGGTTTCACGGTTTGGTGAGGCAACAGAACCAGAATCCAAATGGTCGCGGCCAATAACGATTGGCGCCTTTAACTCTCCACTAGCAACCATATCATTAATGATTTTTCCAAAACGTGCTCTTTCACCATATCCTAACCAACAAATGCGTGAAGGTAGTCCCTGAAATTGAATTTTCTCTCTAGCCATTTTGATCCACTTACACAAATGTTCATTGTCTGCAAATTCTCTCAAAATGACCTCATCTGTTTTGTAAATATCCTCCGGGTCACCCGATAAAGCTACCCAACGGAAAGGTCCTTTTCCTTCACAGAACAGTGGGCGAATATAGGCTGGAACAAAGCCAGGAAAATCAAAGGCATTTTCTACCCCTTCATCCTTCGCAACCTGGCGAATATTATTTCCATAATCAAACGTAATGGCACCCCGGTTTTGCATTTCTAGCATGGCTTCCACATGTATCGCCATACTTTTCTTAGAAAGCTGTACATAGTGTATAGGGTCTACCGCTCTTAGTTCAGCTGCTTTTTCCAAACTGTAGCCAGTAGGAATATAGCCGTTTAATGGATCATGTGCCGAGGTTTGGTCCGTTAGTACATCTGGAATAAATCCTTTTTCAAGCATAAGTGGTAAAATTTCGGCTGCATTTCCTAATAGACCGATTGATAAAGGGCGTCCTTCTGCTTTGGCTTCTTTCGCCATTTTAATGGCTTCATCTAGCGAGTCAGTTCTTACATCAAGGTACTTTGTATCTAGACGTCGTTGAATGCTAATTTCACTTACGTCAATGGCAATACAAACTCCCTCGTTCATCGTGACGGCAAGTGGTTGAGCTCCCCCCATTCCACCTAAACCGGCTGTTAGCGTAATTGTATGCTTTAATGTCCCCGAAAAATGCTGTCTTGCCAGCTCAGCAAAAGTTTCATAGGTACCTTGAACAATCCCTTGGCTCCCAATGTAAATCCAGCTACCTGCCGTCATTTGTCCGTACATCATCAAACCTTTTTTATCAAGTTCATGGAAGTGTTCCCAATTAGCCCAAGCAGGGACTAAATTAGAATTGGCAATCAAAACTCTTGGTGCGTCAGATTGCGTACGGAATACTGCAACCGGTTTTCCTGATTGGACTAGTAAAGTCTCATCACTCTCAAGATTCTTTAATGTGTCGACAATTGCATCATAGCAGTCCCAGTTACGAGCAGCCTTTCCAATTCCTCCATATACAACTAACTCAGATGGATTCTCGGCCACATTTTCATCCAAATTGTTCATTAACATTCTTAGAGCCGCCTCTTGAATCCAGCCCTTTGTATGTAGTTCTGTACCCGTATAATTCTTAATTACCCGTTTTGTTTCCGCTTTCATTTTTATCCCTCCAAAACCTTTATATTGTAAGTGTATAACATATAAAACAACAATAATAGAATAATTTTCTTATAATTTATTATATTTCGTTAGATTAATAGTATTTAACACGGCCTCCGCATATATATTTGAAGACAAGCATGAACAAGCATAATATTCATATTCTACAATTGAAAAGGAGGAAAAAAGTTTGAAATTTATTGTGTTAAAAAAACGTACTCTTTTAATGTTTTTTGTCTGTATTTTATCTGCACTTGCAGCTTCAGTTTGGTTTATTATCAAATCACCAGAAGTGCCGGCGATGAATGCAAAAGTAGATGTAAAGATACGAGAAATTCATTTAGTCACCGGTGAGTTTAAAACAAAAACAGCATCTGGAAAAGAAATCGAATCGTATCGTTGGGATCCCGGTACCATTATGATGGAAAAAGGTGAAAAGGTTAACCTTACAATATACGGTGTAAATGGTGCTGAACATCCATTTTATATTGAAGGAACGAACATAAAAGGGACAGTAAAAAAAGGGGAACAAACAGTCGTACCCCTACAGTTTAACAAAGAAGGGACATACCGATTAATTTGTGAAATCCATTCTACAAAAGACCAAAGTGGACCAATGATTGCGTATATTAATGTTGATTAAACTTGATATTAGAAACAGAAGGGTTTATATCTCCTTCTGTTTTTTTTAGTTTCTTTAATGGTAAAAACAAAGTTGTTACTATATAACAGATTAGAAAAAAATCAAAAAAATAATAATACAGAACTACAGAACGTACATAATAAATTCTTTTTCACTATGTGATACTTGTGTCTAAGTTGTGAATTAACCTTGTTTTCACAATTTCTTAACAAATAGGTAGTGTTAACCTATTTCATATGTGAATTTCTTCACTTATAATCTGTTGTATAAGTTATATGATTATCACAGTTAAACTGTATTATAAATTTATGAGGTGAGAACAATGAACCAATGGACAAACTTTAACCAAGGTATTTGGAAAAAAGAAGTGAATGTTCGTGATTTTATTTTAAATAATTATCAACCATATGTAGGTGATGATTGCTTTTTAGCACCACCAACACTAGCAACAAATAAACTTTGGGAACTAGTAATGCAATTAACTGCACAAGAACGTGAAAATGGTGGCGTTCTTGAAATGGATACTGAAACAGTTTCCACCATTACATCACACGGACCAGGCTACTTAAATGAAGAACTCGAAAAGGTAGTAGGTGTTCAAACGGACAAACCTTTTAACCGTTCTTTACAGCCCTATGGTGGTATCCGGATGGCGAAAGCGGCCTGTGAGGCATATGGGTACAAAATGAGCGAAGAAATCGAAAAAATCTTTACAGATTTCCGTAAAACTCATAACCAAGGTGTTTTTGACGCCTATACCGATGAAATGATGTTAGCTCGGAAAGTAGGTATAATTACAGGATTACCAGATGCCTACGGTCGTGGCCGTATTATCGGAGACTATCGTCGTGTCGCACTATATGGTGTCAATTTTTTAATTGAAGAAAAGAAAAGAGATTTGAGTTCCACAAGTAAAGTGATGTCTGAGGAAACGATTCGTCTTCGTGAAGAAGTCTCAGAACAAATTCGCGCCTTACAAGAACTAAAAGAATTAGCAAAGATTTATGGTTACGACATTTCCTTACCTGCTAATAATGCAAAAGAAGCATTTCAATGGTTATATTTTGCTTATTTAGCCGCGATAAAGGAGCAAAATGGAGCAGCCATGAGCCTTGGGCGGGTATCCACATTCTTAGATATCTATATTGAACGCGATCTACAAAACGGAACATTATCCGAAGTAGAAGCCCAGGAACTCGTCGATCATTTTGTTATGAAATTGCGTCTCGTGAAATTTGCCAGAACTCCTGACTATAACGAATTATTTAGCGGAGACCCAACTTGGGTAACAGAATCCATTGGTGGTATTACTTTAGATGGTCGACCACTAGTAACAAAAAACTCATTTCGATTCTTACACACCTTAGATAATTTAGGACCTGCACCTGAACCAAACTTAACCGTTCTTTGGTCAACAAAACTGCCAGATAACTTTAAGAAATTTTGCGCAAAAATGTCAATTAAAACTAGTTCCATCCAATATGAAAATGATGACATTATGCGTCCAGATTATGGTGACGATTACGGAATTGCTTGCTGTGTATCTGCGATGAGAATAGGAAAACAAATGCAATTCTTTGGTGCTCGCGCCAACCTTGCTAAAGCACTACTTTATGCCATTAATGGTGGAATCGATGAAAAGGCAAAAATTCAAGTTACACCTGGATTTGCCCCAATCACTTCAGAAATTCTGAACTATGATGAAGTAATGGCTAAATTCGATCAAGTCATGGAATGGCTAGCAGACCTTTACATCAACACCTTAAATGTCATTCATTACATGCACGATAAATATAGCTATGAACGAATTGAAATGGCCTTACATGACTCAGAAATTGTGCGAACAATGGCTACAGGAATCGCTGGATTAAGTGTTGTAGCCGATTCATTAAGTGCAATAAAATACGGGCAAGTAAAAGTGATTCGAGATGAAAGTGGCTTGGCCGTAGACTTCGAAATAGCTGGAGATTATCCAAAATACGGAAATAACGATGATCTTGTTGATAGTATTGCTGTTGAAATTTTAAAAACATTTATGAAAAAGCTTCGAAAGCATCAAACTTATCGCAATGCTGTTCACACCATGTCAGTCTTAACGATTACTTCAAATGTGGTATATGGTAAGAAGACAGGAAATACACCAGATGGTAGACGTGCTGGTGAACCATTTGCACCGGGAGCGAACCCAATGCACGGACGTGACACGAAAGGAACATTAGCTTCTTTATCCTCCGTTGCTAAGCTTCCGTATGAATATTCACAAGACGGTATCTCTAATACCTTCTCGATTGTACCGAAAGCATTAGGAAAAGATGTAGATAGTCAAATTCGAAATTTAGTTTCCATCTTAGATGGTTATACAATTAAAAATGGGCACCACTTAAATGTTAACGTCTTTAACCGCGAAACCTTAATCGACGCAATGGAGCATCCGGAATTATATCCACAATTAACCATTCGTGTTTCCGGTTATGCAGTTAACTTTATTAAACTGACTCGCGAACAACAATTGGACGTCATTAACCGCACCTTCCATGCTTCATTATAAATTAAAGGACCAGGTATCTTCTGTTCATCAGAGACCTCCCTTTATTAACGAAAGGGGAAATTTTCATGATTGGAAACATTCATTCGATAGAGACCTTGGGTACAGTGGATGGTCCTGGGATCCGATATGTTGTATTTACCCAAGGTTGTCTGTTACGCTGCCAGTTTTGCCATAATGCAGATACATGGGAGATAGGAACAGGAAAACAAATGTCTGTTTCTGAAATTATGAACGATTTAATGTCTTATCTCCCCTTTATGCAAGCATCTGGTGGTGGAATTACCGTTAGTGGCGGCGAACCCTTATTGCAAATTCCTTTCTTAATCGAACTTTTTAAGGAATGTAAAAAAAACGGAATTCATACGACCATTGATTCTTCAGGGGGCTGTTATTCAAACTCAAAGCTATTTCAGGAGCAGCTCTTAGAACTTTTGCACTATACTGACTTAATATTACTTGATTTAAAACATATTAACAGAAAAAAACATATTAAGTTAACAGGAATGCCTAATTATCATATACTTGAATTTGCTCAGTTTTTATCCGAGCATAGAGTCCCTATCTGGATTCGACATGTGTTAGTCCCGGGTATAACAGATGATGAAAACGACTTAGAGGAAATGGGCAATTTTATTTCGACATTAAAAAATGTTCAAAAAATCGAAATCCTCCCTTATCATAAACTAGGAGTATATAAATGGGAGGCGCTTGGATTGGAATATCCTTTAAAAGATATTGAACCTCCAAGCGATGCACAAGTAACAAATGCTTTGCATATATTATCCAAGAAGTGTCAGTTTACTTCATAACTTGTTTTAACTCCCCCTACTAATTGTGCTGTATATAATGTACAGCACTTTTTTAATTTTAATTGAAACTATTTTTCATCTCGTTCGTAATGTTATATAGGAAATAATCTTCCATTGTATTTTTCGTAAAACAGCATTAAACTTGAAACATTCGCGGATAAAAGAGGTGAGTCCTATTTTAGAGTTTTTTACCGAAATAACAGAAATAAATACTCTCTATTGCCTATATACTGGTATTATTTTAGGGCTTACCATAAAATATATTTGGTCTTTAAATAGTGATTATATTGAATCAACAAGCTTTTTACACTATAGTACTGAATTGGCTTTTATGTCCCCTGCAATTATATTAAAAATCTACCGAACACAAGCCAATCATGTTTTTAAATGGATTATTAAGATGGTTCGAAGGAAACAAGCTGGTAGTGATGAAACAGATTCCACCCTCCTTTTCAATTAGAATTTTTTACGAGGAGGAAATCGGAATTCAATGAAAAAATTATATCTGTCTATCTTACCTGTATTACTATTAACTCTGTCAGGATGTTCACAAGGGACAAAAGAGGACCCCTCTTTTTTCCAACACTACTTAGTTCATCCTTTTGAATTGGCCATCCACTATACAGCTAACTTTTTTAACGGAAACTATGGAATTGCTATTATTCTAATTACTTTAATCGTTCGTTTCGCGCTTTTACCGCTCATGTTAAAGCAATATAAAAACCAAGCGGAAATGAAAGTGAAAATGGATCGGATAAAACCCGAAATGGATGCGATTCAAAAAAGGCTTAAAGAAGAAAAGGACAAGGCCAAACAGCAAGAAATTCAAAGAGAAATGATGGGCCTATATCAAAAACATGGTCTTAACCCTTTATCGATGGGGTGTTTGCCAATCCTTATTCAAATGCCCATCCTGATGGCGTTTTATTATTCTATTAGAGGATCTGAAGAAATAGCTACTCATTCTTTTTTATGGTTCAGTCTAGGGCAGCCCGATATCGTCATCACTCTAATTGCTGGGGTTGCTTATTATTTTCAATTTAAAGTATCCCAATCCAATATGCCTGTTCAGCAACAGCAACAAATGAAATTCATGGGGTTACTTTCCCCGATTATGATTGTCATGTTTTCATTGAAAGCTCCTGCTGCATTGCCATTATACTGGACTGTAGGTGGAGCATTCTTAATTATTCAAACGATCCTTGGTCGTAAACTATATCCACCAGCCAAACAAGATCAGCCTTCAAAGGAAAGTCATAAATAATGCCGGGTTACTCCCGGCATTTTTTTATATATTAAAATAAAAACCGAACATGACCATCAAGATTCCAGTTAAATAACTTGCAAACATGTATATTATGCTCTTAAACAGATCTCCTCTTTTCATTAGTTGAAAAGATTCCAACTTAAACGTCGAGAATGTCGTAAATGCTCCACAAAAGCCAACACCACAAAAAGCATACATGTTTTGTGAGATTCCTTTTGAAAAGAAAAAACCAAGTAAAAATGAACCAGAAATATTTACAACAAATGTACCAATTGGAAACTGATGATTTAGTTTTTTCGAAATGAAGAATCTAAGAATGGCACCGACAAATCCCCCAGCCGCTACAAATAGTATAGTCATATTGGGTTCTCCTTGATAAATCTATTCCCGATTCTAAGTCCAACGATGGTTAATCCTAGTCCACCTATTATAGTTAGAAACAAATATATCCCCAGAGATAGAAAGAGTCCTCCTTGATATAATTGATATGCCTCTAAGGATAATGTTGAAAAAGTGGTAAATGAACCTACTATTCCAGTGCTGATTCCTGTTTTTATCTCTGGATTCAAAATAGGTTTACATAACATTATTCCTGTAAACCAAGCAAGTGCAAAGGAGCCAATTAAATTCACTGTTAATGTTCCGATTGGAAAGTCTCCCAGATTAGGAAAAGGAATATTGGCAATTAGGAATCTTAATATGCTTCCTATAATCCCGCCGATTCCCACATAAAGATAAACCACCTACCTCTCACCTCATTTACTGGGATAATTTTTTTAAAAGATGAGCCTTCACAGTTGGCCATTCCTCTTTTAATATACTGTAATAAACTGTATCTCTGATATACCCATCTTCAATAATCGTATCCTTTCGTAAAATCCCCTCTTTGACTGCGCCTAAACGTTCTATCGCTTTCTGTGATCTAAGGTTACGGGCATCGGTTTTGATTTGAACCCGATTTAAATTCCAACTTTCAAACGCATGCTGAAGCAATAAATATTTACATTCTGTGTTTACTCTTGTCCGCCAGACACTAGGGTTATACCATGTCCAGCCAATTTCAGCACTTTTATGTGCCGTGGAGATATTTAAATACCGGGTGCTCCCAACAATGTTTCCAGATAGTCTATTTATGACAACAAACGGGTAGGATAAACCCTTTTCGCGGTCCCCGAGCGCGAACCTTACCATTTTCTCAGCCGCTTCAAAGCTTTTCACTTTACTATATGTAAATTCCCAAATTTCTTCGGGTTTCGCCGCATCCCAAAGTTCTGGAATATGCTGTTCCTCCATTGGCACTAATTTTATCATCTCTCCCGATAAACCAAAAAGCTGGTCCCATAATTTCAATGAACATCTCTCCTCACCTACTAACGCTATACTCATTGTAACAATTCAGGGAATCATGCAAAATATCCATCCCAGCAAAAAAAATACGCCCCAAAAAGGCGTATTTAACTATGATAATTCCTCAAAGTACTCTTTATAAAAACCGCCAACCTTACCGGAATTATCAACTACAAAATAAAATTCTTCTGTTTCATTCTTTACTTCATATTCTTTTCCGGCTGTTAGAACTTGATTAACCACAAACTTTTTGGCGACAGTGTGAACGCATTTCACTTTTTTAATTGTTTCTTTATTTTGCCAAACTAAATGTAGCAATGTTTTTCCCCCTTCCAATATTTCATTAATCTAGTATAAAGAATCCGACTACTATTGTGCAATACCTAGGATTGGCTGAGGAATAATGTCAAAGGACAATTCCATTTTCCGAATCCATCGAATACCTGTATGTTCAAAGGTTAGCCATTCACCTGTCATAACATTTTTCATTGTAATATATATCACTTCGCAGATCATATCTAGCCTAATAAATTGTAAATGCTGAAAATGATTTTGTTCAAACTCCATCTCATAAAACGCAAGTGTTGAAAAAAATTCCATTCTCTCAACCCTCTTTCCTAGATGATGGTGGTGGATATTTACCACATATGTTGCTTGTATAAAACATCATCTAGGAGTTGGCACTTATTGCCACTCACGAAGTTCATAAGGTACTTTTAACTCGTTTAACTGTTGCAATAGTTTTTGATAATAACCGCTGCTTACACGATTTCTGGAACCTCTTAAAATTTCTACTGCATAATGTTCAGAAGGAGCGATCTCCTTTTTCTTTTCATATACATGGAAGGTTAAAACATCCTTTTTCACCTCATCATTGACTATAATATCAACAAATGTCGCCCGGTACATGCCAATATGGTAGCCTTCCCGTTTAAAAAGATATTCAGCCGCTTCAAAAGGTAATTGATATAAGATTCCTTCCGTGACACCACCGTCTTCAATAATATCTGCTCGCCCCCCATCCGTTGACGTATATAAATAGCGCATGGAATAGTTTTCTAAACTTCCTACACCCACTACGTTTTCAAAATAATGGTCGACATTTGCCTTTTTAAAGCGTTCAACATCCATACAGGAGCCATAGGCAAAATATAGGAATTGTTTTGGCTTGTGCTGAAGAAATCGGTAAATTTTCCAGTCACCATATGGGATGTCAGCCACACAGTTTTTATCTGACAAGTATAGGTATGCCTCTAAGACGCCATTATCCGTATAAATGGTTTGAGTTACTCTTTCATAGAGATTGTCAGCCCTCTCCGGATTATACCTCTCTAATTGATCTAATTTCCCTAATACTTCTTGGTTAATCTCATACACTTCTCCGTATATCTTTTTACTTGACGAAGGTTTAACCATTGGATAATTTAATCCTGTATCAGACATTTCTCCATATGTCCAAGCCTGCTCTGAGATTAA
Source organism: Pseudoneobacillus rhizolycopersici (assembly GCF_054786815.1). Classification (NCBI taxonomy): domain Bacteria; kingdom Bacillati; phylum Bacillota; class Bacilli; order Caryophanales; family Bacillaceae; genus Pseudoneobacillus; species Pseudoneobacillus rhizolycopersici. The sequence continues at coordinate 372,671 of NZ_JBTOOE010000001.1, forward strand.
TTTCGCAGTTCCTAATAAGTAATGATTTCTTTCATACTTCCGAAGTGTTCCATAAACAAAAACAAACATTCACTTATCCCCCTTTTATCTATAAGAATATCATCCAACTTCTATAATATTCAAAAAAAAAAGAAGACAGGGGTTCTGTCTCCTATTCATAAACACACTGGCCATTTGTTTTAAATATTGGAAGATAGCATTTTAATGGTTTCTTTTTTGAGTGATTAGTTTCAACCATCATCTTTTTAATTTCATTGGCACGCTGCTTTTGTAATTCTTTTAATCTATATTGGTGATCGAACATATTCGATTCCCCTTCCAATTATTTTCTTATTTACAGTTTTATTTTATGAAAGAATCCGCTTGAAAACATTGGTAAAGCGGATGATTCTTTCTCCTGCTAAGGAACGAATATTTTCAAATGCAAATCATTCTTAAGGATGAGAACCTTGATCATCAAATAAGCCTATTGAAATATATTTGTAAAAAATAAAATTGCCTTTATGGGTTCACAAACCCCCGTTAAACCATTACAATATAAAAAACTGAATATTTAAAATCCTATCCGAGGAGGCTTGCAAGTGAAAATTTTAAGTAACGAGCAATTGGTGATTTCGTATCGGGATGCTGTAAAGTCTGGTAAGGAACAGGAATCGGTGGCAAGGATCTTAAAGGAAGAAATTACAAAACGTGGATTAAAACCATTTAAAAAGAAAAAATAAAAAAACCCGCTAGGCTCGTCCTGGCGGGTTCATTTATTGATTATTATTGTGATACTTTTTCAGATTTCATCTTTTTGGTGATTATTTCTTCGATTTCATTAGTTGCATGGTCGATATTATTTGCATAAAGAACTTCAAAATGACCACTATATTCCGAACGTTTATGATCATACATAGGGTCATAATAGTCTTCAAGGAGAAGTTGAATAAGATTTACCCAGTTTTTCGTTAAAAAACATTGATTTATTTCATTTTGTTTATTTATATTTTTCAAACGTTTTTCAATTTTCTCAAGACCGATTTTAACTTTATCTTCAAACCAAGATAAATCAGAAAAAGGTAAAACATACTCATTCATGATGTGCTGAATTCTTGTTTCAATGTGTGCTTGAAGGTATAGATGGATACCATTTTCTTTCATGTCTAAAAGTATCTGCGGCTGAACAGCTTTTCCGATGCGTTTACTTTCTGCTTCCATAATAATATAAGAGGAATCTTTTACATTCACAAGAGCATCAAATAACAACGCATCAAAGGTCTTTTGGTTGTGACCTTCACCAAGACCTATCGCCCCAAAAATCGAACCGCGGTGCCCGGCAATTCCCTCCAAATCCAGAACAGGATATCCTTTAGCCTTTAATTGATGAAGAATCTCAGTTTTGCCTACTCCTGTTTTCCCATGGATTACGATAGCAGTTTTACCTATTAGGTTTTCATTCAGTTTCTCTAAAATATGGTGTCGATAAGCTTTGTAGCCACCTATTAACCTTAAACAGTGTAACCCGGAATATTCCAAAAAGGTACTAATCGCTTTACTTCTCATACCGCCGCGCCAGCAATGGATCACTGGAGTAAATTCGGCATCTATCAACCTTTTTATTTGTTCCATTAAAACGGGAATTTTGGGTGAAACAATCTCCATTGCCCTCCACTTTGCCATTGATTGACCTTGTTGCTTATAGATTGTGCCAATATCCGCTCTTTCTTCATCTGAAAAAAGTGGTATATTAATCGCACCAGGTATAGCACCATCTTTAAATTCAATCGGTGACCGAACATCCACCGCGATAACGTTATCTAAACTAAGATATTGTTCTACCGTAATTTCTTTTAACATTTTTTTCGCCTCTTTAGTATTACGAAATTAATCTTCCTCTATTTTATACAAAGATAGCAAGAATGAAAATGGAAGAATTTTCACTAATCCTATTATCATTTCCAACTATTTCTGGTATCTTTGACTTACGAAAGAGAGATGAATCTTTATGAACTATTCCATCCATCCCCTCAGTGAGAATTCGATTATCATTCAGTTTAGTCAAAATGAAGATCCTTTAAAAGTACTACAAACGGCTAAACATATTGAAAATATAACATTTCAAGGTTTTGTTGAATTAATACCTGCTTACCAAACAATTACCATTTATTATGATCCTTTTCAATTAGATATTCGGTTTCCTTTTCAACAAGTAAAAACTCGTGTAGAATCCATTATCAAAACGTTAAATACAACTTTTTCAATTAATAAGCAATTCATCGAAATCCCGGTATGTTATGAAGAAGAATTTGCACCTGACTTATTCGAACTCGCAGAGAATAAGGGTCTCGCGGTTGAAGATATCATAAAGTTTCATACAGAAGTCGTATATGATGTCATTTTTATCGGCTTCTCACCAGGATTTCCCTTTCTTTCTGGATTAAATGAGCGTCTCTATACTCCTAGAAAAGCTACTCCTCGTTTGAAAGTCGCAAGGGGTTCTGTAGGAATTGCTGGGAAACAAACAGGGATTTATTCTCTCGATTCTCCAGGCGGATGGCAAATTATCGGGAGGACTCCAATATCTTTATTCAATATTGCTAAAGCCCATCCAACACTCCTTTCCGCAGGAGATCAAGTTTCATTTTTTCCAATCTCAAAAAAAGAGTTCAATCAATGGGAGGCGGAGAAATGGGGGCATTAATTGAAAAGCCGGGGTTATTAACAACCGTTCAAGATCTCGGACGTTTCGGATACCAACGTGATGGTATCATTGTATCAGGACCGATGGATTCATTATCCATGCGATTAGCCAATATTCTTGTTGGAAATAGTGAAAAGGATGCTGTCCTTGAGATCACTCTGATTGGTCCAACAATCTTGTTTTTAGTTGATACCATAATCGCTATTTGTGGAGGAGATTTATCACCTACTATTAACAATAACTTTTGTAATTTAAATAAACCTTTAATTGTAAAAAAGGGAGATTGCTTAGCTTTTGGTCCAAACAAAAAAGGTTCCAGATGCTATATTGCTTTTAAGGGTGGAATCAATGTAAATAAAGTGTTGGGAAGTCGCAGTACTTGCCTACCTGCACGGTTTGGTGGCTTTAATGGAAGACCATTAGAAAAAGGTGACCGATTGCCGATTAAACAAACAATACAGGAAATAACATCCAACTGGAGACTCTCTCCTCGTTTTAAGAACATTTTATTTAATAGAGATCCCATTCGCTTTATAAAGGGGCGGCATTATCACCTATTTACTAATGAAAGCCTACATAAATTTCAAGCGTCAGCTTTTACGGTAACCAAAGATGCCAATCGTATAGGTTACCGATTGCTTGGTCCGGAATTAAATTTATTAAAACCTCAAGAACTCTTAACTGAAGGGGTTACCTTTGGATCTGTTCAAGTTCCCGCAAATGGTCAACCGATTATTTTAATGGCTGATCACCAAACTACTGGTGGTTATCCTAAAATAGCCCAAATTTGTTCAGTTGATTTGCCTCGACTCGCCCAATTAAAACCAGGAGATGATATTTACTTTACAGAAATATCTTTTCAGAAAGCACAGCTGTTAGTAATCGAACGAGAAAAAGAACTTAGCCTCATAAAAAGAATGGTAACTGAAAAATGGAGTAAAGGGAGAATTTAGAATGGTAACTGTTGATTTGAATTGTGATTTAGGGGAAAGTTTTGGTGCCTATCAAATCGGTCAAGATGAAGAAATAATGAAATATATTACTTCAGCCAATATCGCTTGTGGGTTTCATGCAGGCGATCCTATTATCATGCGTAAAACAGTTGAAATGGCTATTAAACACGGAGTGAAAATTGGAGCACATCCTGGTTTTCCTGATCTACAAGGTTTTGGACGCAGAAATATGAACCTATCTCCAGAGGAGGTTTATTCGATGGTTCTTTACCAAATAGGAGCATTAGAGGCTTTTGTTAGGGTAATGGGAGCAACGCTCCACCATGTAAAACCTCATGGCGCGCTTTATAATATGAGCGCAACCAATCAATCATTTGCTGAGGCAATCGCAAAAGCGATTTTTGATTTTAATCCTGAGCTGTCTTTTTACGGTCTTGCAAATAGTGCTCACATAGAGGCAGGAAATAAATATCATTTAAAAATGGCTCAAGAGGTTTTTGCCGATAGAACGTATCAAGCCGATGGTACGTTAACACCTAGGAATCATGCTAATGCACTTGTTACAGATAAAGAAAAGGCCATCCAACAAACCGTAAATATGATTAAAGATAAACAAGTAACTGCTGTTACCGGTGAAACGATTTCGATTACCGCGGATACCATTTGTATTCATGGAGACGGAATTCATGCGGTTTCTTTTGCCAAAAACATTAAAAATGCCCTTGAAAACGAGGGAATTACATTAAAAAAAGCTGGTCTCTAGTGAGCAGCTTTTTTTAATGTAACTTATTTTTCCAACAAATCTGTTAAGAGGTTTCTCCACACCAAGGCAAGTTCCTCCACCTTTAAGATCTCTTCAATTGCCTGTTTATTTTTTCGATCATGAAAATAAATTTGATTAGCAAATAGGATTGAAACATTGTGTTCATTCCTTGACACCAGCTTCAATTCGGAAGAATTTTCAACCTTTCCTTCTTTAAGGACCCGAAAGAAATAACCTGTATAGCCTGTTTCAACAACACGTTTTAATAATCTGTCTATTCTGTTAAATTTTGATATCTTTGAACAAGGAATTCGTCCTTGGCTTATCTGGATCACAGAATCCCCCAATTCGTATGTATCTCCGATAAACACAGCATCCTCTTTCATTCCGTTTATCGAAAGGTTTTCACCAAAATTTCCTGGTAATGTAACTCCAAATTCTTTTTCCCATAAAGAATAATGCTCTAGTGGATACAGACAAACTGCCCTATCAGGTCCGCCATGAAATTCAGTAGCAGCTACCTCGTCTCCAACAAAACCGTTTACCGTTAGAAAGGCTTCATGGACCGGTTCCTTTTCGATTGCTGATGGAGTGATGGAACCTTGCCAATCATATGTTTTTATTCCACCTATAGATAGTCTTTGTAAATTCATGTACTCCACATCCATTCATTTTTTCCCATTATTATATCATACCTTTTACCAATTAGAGGTAAGGTAATTTTCTTAAGCTTTGTTAATAATATAATCAATGTCATTTCATATAAAAGGCGGTCATTATTGAAATGGAATACACGGAAAAGTTAAATTTAAGTAAATCCAGCAAAAAAGGTACTGCAAAGAGTGGAGAAATAGCAAAACAAAAATGGGCGATTATATCATTAGCCTCCATTCCCTTAGTAATGACATTAGGAAATTCAATGTTAATACCGGTCTTAACTACAATGGAGAATAAATTAAACATATCAGCTTTTCAAGCGAGTATGATCATCACGGTCTATTCCATTGTGGCCATATTATTAATTCCGGTAGCAGGATATTTATCGGATTTCATTGGTAGAAAGAAAGTAATCATTCCTAGTTTATTTATTGCAGCCATTGGTGGACTTATCTCGGGATATGCCTCTTGGAAAATGAATGATGGTTATTGGCTAATTTTAATCGGAAGGGCTTTTCAGGGGGTTGGGGCTGCAGGAGCATTCCCCATTGTTTTACCCTTAGTTGGAGACATGTTTAAAAACGAGGAGGACGTGAGCTGCTGTCTTGGTATAATTGAAACCTCCAATACATTTGGGAAGGTTCTTAGCCCGATTCTTGGATCGTTTTTGGCAGGTTTCGTCTGGTTTTTACCGTTTTTTGCCTTTCCAGTTTTTTGTACCATTTCTATAATATTAGTGCTCTTATTAGTTAAAACCCCCAAAAATAACACAAAAAAAATTCCATTTGAAGAATTTTTTATTAATGTTAAGAAAACATTTTCTGACAGTGGAAGATGGTTGTTCGCGATTTTCTTCGTTGGAGCAGTACTAATGTTTGTCCTTTTTGGGATTTTATTTTATTTATCCGATACATTTGAAAAGGTTTATGATATAAAAGATGTTAAAAAAGGCTTATTTTTAGCAATACCATTAGGAGCTCTTTGTTTATCCTCTTACCTAACAGGAAAAATGATTAAAAAGAATAAATTACTAATGAAATGGATTTCTGTCATTGGCATTATCCTTCTAGCCGTTTCCATCGGATTATTAATGATCTCAAAAGGTATTTGGTACATGCTTATCATGTTTTTGATTAGCGGGGTAGGAATTGGTGCTAGCCTCCCTTGTTTAGATACCTTAATTACGGATGGTGTTGAAAAAAAAGAGCGGGGTACAATTACATCCATCTATAGTTCAATGCGGTTTATCGGCGTTGCAGTTGGACCTCCAGTTATCGCTTTGTTAATGAAAAATAATGAAAAGATGTTATTTATTCTTCTAAGTTCGACTTCTGTTGTTGCTGCTCTAGTCACTTTAGTAGCAATAAAACCCAAAAAATCGCATTGAAACTACTCAATGCGACTTTTTTGGATTGTATTGAATCTAAGCTTTCGTTTTTTCCTCCATATCTTTAGATAAGTCATCACTGAATCGATCTAGCATGGTAGCCGTGTCAATTAAGTGGTTATTAAAGATTTGTTTGGCAATTTGTAAAAGATCGATAATCATTGGATCTCTTAAAGAATACGTAACCCGATTAGCCTCCTTCGTTCCGTAGACAATATTTTTACTCCGTAAAATACTAAGTTGTTGAGAAACAGCAGAACCTTCGGATCCTATGATACTCTGCAATTCATTAACATTTTTGTCACCTTCTGCTAATAATTCAAGAATCCTAATCCGCAGTGGATGAGCAAGGGCTTTAAAGAAATCTGCTTTAAATTGTTGTAAACTTAAATTCATTTCAATCTCCTCTCTAAGAATTTACTTGTTTCATTAAAGATTTTATTTCCATGTTCACTTGTGTGTTGGCTTTTGAAAATCGGGTACATTCATGGAAAGCAAAGTGCTTGCAGCCTTGACACTGGCTGCGATCTAAAATCGTTAATGCATAATTGATTGCCTCACCTGTGTGTTCAAACATATACTGCTCGCCAATTTCTTGAAACAAACCGGTTTTTATTAATGTTTCATTAGGCTGTTTGTTTAAACCGGACAGAATCAAGGTACCACCTTGCTTTTGAAAATGACGGACAATGCTTTTTAAATTGGCTTCTCCAGTAGTATCCATGTATGGGACCCTACCCATTCTTAGGATTAACACTTTTGGATGAAGATTAATGGTATTCATAATGGAATTCTCAAACATTTGAGCGACGCCAAAAAATAAAGGACCTTCGACTGTAAATATACTTATCTGAGGGCAATTATGTCCCTCACTCACTATCCTAGGGCTTACCTTTTTGCCTTTGTCACCTTGGTCTGGAAGAACTTTCTCAACTGAACTAACCTCACTCATCCTTTTCACAAATAAAATGGCTGCTAGAATTAGTCCTACTTCAACAGCTAAAGTGAGATTTGTAAAAACAGTTAATAAAAAGGTTATGGCAAGAATGATGGAATCACTCGTTTTCGTTTTCAAGACTCCTATAAATGCCTTACGTTCGCTCATGTTCCAAGCGACAATCATTAAAACTGGCGCCATACTTGCTAATGGAATTTTAGAAGCATATGGTGCAAGCAACAATAATACTAGTAAAACAACTAAACTATGGATTACACCCGAAATGGGAGAAGTCGCACCGTTTTTAATATTGGTTGCTGTTCTAGCAATTGCTCCGGTAGCAGGGATTCCACCGAATAACGGGGTAACAATATTAGCAATCCCTTGACCAATTAATTCTTTATTACTGTTATGTTTTGTGCCTGTCATCCCATCAGCCACTACTGCTGAGAGTAATGACTCGATTCCACCAAGGGCAGCAATCACAAAGGCAGGTGGAATTAACTGGGTAACTTTTTCCCAAGAAAACTCAGGGAGCTTAAATTTTGGTAATTCACTTTGAATGTTACCATATGTTGACCCAATTGTTGCAATTTTTTCAGGAAAAAGTATTGATGCTACTAAAGTAGAGATAAATAACCCTATTAATGGTCCAGGAACTTTTGGAAAAAATTTCGGTGTTAAGAGGATTAATAGTAAGCAAATAACCGCAACAAGTATGTTATAAAAATTTATGCTATCGATATGAACGAAAATTTCTTTCATATTTAAGATAAATTCTTCATGTTTTTTTATCCCTGTTAATCCTAGGAAACTAGCAATTTGCCCAGTAAAAATAATCACAGCAATTCCAGCCGTAAAACCTATTGTTACCGGACGAGGGATAAATTTGATTAACGAACCTAGTTTAAACACTCCCATTAAAACAAGCATGACCCCTGCTAAAAATCCAGCAATTAATAAATTCTCATAACCGAAAGTCATAACAACCCCTAATAAGACCGGGACAAATGCTCCAGTTGGACCTCCAATTTGAAACTTAGAACCTCCTAAAAGGGATATTAAAATCCCTGCGATAATTGTCGTGTATATTCCGTATTCAGGTTTAACGCCCGAAGCAATCGCAAATGCCATTCCTAAGGGAATTGCAATGATCCCGACTATTATGCCAGAAAATAAATCCTTTCGAAAGTGATGGAATGAATAATTGCCTAAGCTGACTGAAAAATGTTTCCCCACCAGACAACCCCTCTTTGTATATTGGAATATTTGAATCTTTGAATATACAAATTATAGTCCTCTATTTTCATTATGTCTAGAATTTTTTCTATATTTATTTGTCATCTGCACCATTTTTCGTTAAGATGTAGGATATATTATGGAAAAAAGAATTTGGAATGGTGAGGAACATATATGAACTTAACTTTAGAATCGATTGAAAAATTAGAAGATCCATTCGGAATTTTATCTGGGGAACGTTATGAACTGTTTTTCCATTTAGAAGTTCCAGAGGATGACGAGCTATATCATGAAGCGGGATTGTGGCTTAAGATCATTTATATAGTCGAAGAATCCGTTTCTCGTCTATCTCATTACCATATCTTTGAAAAGGATACCAATAATTTTGTTGATATTGGCCTTGAAGATGAAGAGGAAAAGTATTTAAAGGAACTATGCGAACAAGCTATTTCGGAAAATTAAACAACGGCTCGCCAAAATGGTGAGCCGTTTTTCCTAATTTGCAGTTGCATAGTAGGTGATTAATTCATCTATTAAAGTATCGAGGTCAACAAAAGTAAAACCCAAACCTCTTACCCGGTCTGTATTAATTTCAAATGAGGCGGGCATAGCATAAGGTGAAGCATTCTCACTCGTTAATTCCTTTTCAACTACCGCTTCTTGCCCGGTTACCTTCTCAACCTTCGCGATGATTTCTTTTAAAGAAATGCTTCCTTTTGACCCTGGATTAATTGGACCAACATAAGAGGATTTGGCGATTTCATATAAAAAGTTGGCTGCCTCATCCGCTAAAATAAAACTAAACCGAGAATTTAAATCGGGGATTCCGATTGGTTTTCCTTGCTTGACTTTATCGACATGAAACTTCAATCGTTCGGTGTAATCGTCCTTGCTCACGACAATCGGGAAACGGACCGCAACAACCTCTAAATTAGGTTGGGTGAAGAGAACAGCTTCGGAAGCCCTTTTAGCCTCCTGATATCCTCTTAATCCTTGGTATTCAGTCCTAGCTTTATATTCAAATTGAAAGTTCTGGGGATTAAAATCTTCTTCCTTCCAATTTAAACCTGAGTCATAAACTGCCTGGGTTGACGTTAAAATATACCGTGAAACTTTGCCTGCTAAAGCAGAAACAGAGTCTAATGCCTCTTGAGGAGAATAGCAGGTTTGATCAAACACAACATCCCATTTTTTGTCCTTAAAGGCTTCTTCTTGCGATTCTCGATTCTGTCTGTCGATGATTAGTCGACTAACTTGTTCGCCAAACCCATCCCGTTCTTTTCCTCGGGTGGCAATCGTTACATTGACACCATTTTTTAGTAAAAGCTCTACAAGTTTTTTACCAAAGTACTTTGTCCCACCTAAAATTAATACAGATTTCATTATAAAACACTCTCCTTTCAATCCCTATAACCTTTTCGACATTTGTTAACATAATCCTTCATTAAAAACACCGATTTCCAAATGGAAATCGGTGTTTTTTTATGCTTCCTTTTTAATTTTTGGCATCGTGGTTTTCTTTTTAGGTTTTGGTTTCGGCGGTTTTGGAACTTCTGTTTTTGGAGTTTCTGTTTCCTTTGGAATATCTATATCATCCGTCGGTTTCGTTTCATTTACCGCTTTTGCTGTCTTCGTCTTTACAACAGTTGGTTTTAGCATCGTTGAATTGACAGCTGTTTTCGGTTTTGTTCGATCGATGGATGCCTGAAGGGCTGCCATCAAATCCGTTACATTAGAGACATGCGCTTTCTCCGTTGATGTTACCGTTTCTTGTCCATTTCGTTTCTCTTCAATTAACTCAAGTAATGCGGTCCGATATTCATCCGTATATTTAGTAGGTTCAAATTCGGAGGTTAATTGATCAATTAGCATGATCGCTGTTGCTAACTCTTTTTCCGTTACCTTATCTTCATTCGGTACATTCGGCACATCTCCAGCTCGCCGAACCTCATCAGGGTAATGAATCGTTTCCATCACTAATGTATTTTCATATACACGGATAACTGCCATTTGTTCTTTGGCGCGAATAATTATTTTTGCCAAGCCCACTTTTCCAGATTCCAGTAAAGCTTTTCTCAACAAAGAATAGGCTTTCCCACCTCCCTCATTCGGTGACATATAATAGCTTTTATGAAAATATATCGGGTCAATCTCCTCTATTTTTACAAAATCAATGATTTCAACAGCTTTTTCCTCATTCTCTTTCCGCAATTTTTCTAGCTCTTCATCATCTAAAATAACGTATTTTCCTTTTGTGTATTCATATGCTTTAACGATTTCTTCCGGTTTTACTTCTATTTCACATGTTGTACAAACCTTTTCATATTTAATTGGAGAATGACATTCTTTGTGTAATGTTCTTAATTTGATATCCTTATCTTCTGTTGCAGTATGAAGCTTTATCGGGATATTTACTAACCCGAAGCTAATACTACCCTTCCACATTGTATGCATCATCATCCCATCCTTTAGTCTTAATGTTTACTTTAAAGGATTTGTCATACGTTTAAATGCTTGGAAAATGAGTAAGAAGCGTGATTGGTGAAAAAATAAGCTTAACTTGTTTGAAGGGAAAAAATTTAAATGAAACCAATGCTTCCTAGTCTTTTTTTTGAACCGCCAATCGGTGAAGAATGGGTGTATGAAACAAAATTTGATGGATTTCGTTGCTTTTGTTATGTGGATACAAATGAAGTTTCATTAATAAGTCGAAATGAAAATAGTTTAACCTCTTTATTTCCTGAAATAGAAAAATTTATTTTGTCTATCATCGACCGGCTGGCACCTACGCTCCCACTTCTATTAGATGGGGAAATTGTCATCTTAGATAATGCTTTTAAGTCAGATTTTGGAGCGGTCCAAATTAGAGGAAGGATGCGAACAGAGTCAAAGATAAAAGAGGAAACCTTAAAGAGACCGTGTGCATTTTTAGCATTTGATATTTTAACTTATAAAGGGGCCTCACTTACAAATAAACCTTATTTTGAGCGAAAAAAAGAGTTGATGGATTTATTTTTAAAATTAGATTTACCTCTTCACCCGGAATTTAATAGTGAGTATCTAATCCAAGCCATTCCTCCTTACGATCATTTTGAAGAATTATGGAACCAAATTGTTCTTTATGATGGGGAAGGGATTGTCGCAAAACAAAAGAGTAGTATTTGGGAAGAAGGGAAAAGAAGTACGTCTTGGATAAAACATAAGAATTGGAAAATGGTTTCCTGTTTTGTCACTGCCTTTGACAAGGAAAACGGGTATTTTCATGTTGGCGTTTTTAAGGAATCGGAAGTCTTTCCACTTGGAGCGGTCCTATTTGGTTTTAAACCGGAAGAGAAACAAACTCTGAGTCAATTTGTAAAACAAAATAAAATCGATGAGGATAAAAAATTTGTCTATGCCCCACCAGGAATTTGTTTAGAAATCAAATACTTGGAGTGGTATGAAGGGCAGCTTCGCGAACCACATTTTCATCAGTTTCGATTTGATTTAATACCGGAAGAGTGTACTTATCTACAATTTTATTTTCAGCAAAAGAATCTTCCTTCTAGGTTTGAGATTACACATCCGGAAAAACCAATATGGAAACAACCTCTAATAAATAAGATGGAATATCTATATTACTTGAGGGAAATTTCACCCTTCATGCAACCGTTTTTAGAGAATCGATTGTTAACGGTTATTCGATATCCACACGGGTTATTAGGAGAGCCCTTTTATCAAAAAAATTGTCCGGATTACGCACCGAATTTTATAAACACATTTTTATCGGATGATATTAACTATATATTGTGCAATGACCTTCAAACACTCGTTTGGTTGGGAAATCAATTAGCGATTGAGTTACACATTCCTTTTCAAACAGTCTTAAGTAAAGGTCCGAGTGAAATTGTATTTGATCTTGATCCACCTTCAAAAGAAGAATTCCCTTTAGCGGTTAGGGCAGCATTATTAATTAAAGATATTTTATCTCAGCTTCAGCTTTCCGGTTTTATTAAAACTTCGGGTAGTAAAGGTTTGCAAATATACATTCCATTACCTGAAAATCAATTTACCTATGATGACACACGATTATTTACCTTTTTCATCGCCAATTATCTTATCACAAAGGAACCTAGCTTATTTACGATTGAACGCTTGAAAAAAAATCGCGGCAATCGTTTATATATTGACTATGTTCAACATGCAGAAGGGAAAACGATTATCGCTCCTTACTCTGCAAGAGGAAGAGATTGGGCTGGGGTTGCAACCCCGTTGTATTGGGATGAAGTGAATGATACTCTTAGAATCGAGGATTTTACGGTTCGAAATACAGTAGAAAGGGTTAAAAAAATGGGTGACCCTTTCAAAGATTATTTCAAAATAAAAGAAATTCAACCATTCGAACCTGTACTGCAATTTTTAAAACAACATAATAAATAAAAAAAGGCCATGGTTTGGCCTTTTTTTACTATTTCTGCAAGTATTTTTTTACGTGTTCCTGTAACTTTAGATAATTTTCGTTTTCTACTTCAAAAACGGTTTTGTTGATGAACTGAAAGGATTGGATTTCGTTGTCAATAGTTATTTCTGCTTGGTAAACGTTTGTAGCATTACCGATTAAATCAATTTGATAAGTATCATGATTTTGGTGAACGACACAATGAACCATTCCACCATCATTATAAACATGAATGTCTGATTCAAAATCATTTAGGTTCAATAGGCATGTTACTAAGCTAGATGCGGACATGGCCGTGCCACAAGCATTTGTAAATCCAACACCACGTTCAAAAGTTCGAACATAAATATGACCCTTTTCTATTGCTTTGACAAAACTTACATTCACTCCATCTGGGAACAGCTCATTCGGCCGATTTACTGTTTCACTTAGCTCTTTCTGCGTTTGTAATTGGGCATCAATATCATTGACTACTGCAATTAGATGCGGGTTAGGTACTGCCACTGCAGTAAAATGCAAATCATTTGAAAGTGTCGTTATTTTTTCATTTACGAGTGTCTCTCGGGGTAAAACTAAAGGCAAATCCTCCAGTCTAAATGACACTGGCGAAATTTCTACTTGATAGGTTTTGACATCAGGGTATATATCTTCCCGTTTTTTGACGAACAAATTCGCCTTCATTGTTTCGATAACAGCTTCCTCAACATTCAAACGTTCACAAATATATCTGGCTACACAGCGTAAGCCATTTCCACACATTGAGGCCTCACTACCATCAGCATTGAAAACCCTCATTCTTCCATGTGCGTGTGCGTGGTTACTTTTCATCGTATATAATATCCCATCAGCACCTATCCCGTTGGTGCGGTCACATAGGAGGATGGCTAATTTTTGTCTTCCTTCTTCGGAAAAATGATAGTCCTTTGTCATTTCATCTATGAGAATAAAATCATTATTTGAGCCATGTACCTTTAAAAATTCAATTTGCAAATTGTTTACCTCCAACCATTGTTTTTATCTATAAAAGAACATCTAATATCTTATTTTACAACGGTTTATCGGTGTATAGCAAAGCGTAATCTATTTTTTTGCCAATCTCTTTATTAACAATGAAAAATATAACAACTTTTCTTCATTCGTTATCGTAGGATTGATGAAAACAATCGGCAAATTAGGAGTGTGAAAAACTTTTTGGCAACGAATTGGCATCCAGCCTTTTCTAATTCGAAAAATAATTTGTCCAAATGAATTTTTTACCTGTTCATCTAAGAAAAGTTTTGCCTTAATTGCCTCACCTTTGTCATCCCCAGATAAATTATGAAAAAGCGTGTCTTTATTTAAGACAGCTCCCCCAATGTAGCCATGTTCCGGTAAATAGACATCAACGGTTTCGTCTTGATAGAAATAAGATGCTAGTTTGTTCTGATTGTAATCTTCTAAAATAAATTCTTTTGGGCAATAATAATCCATTCGGGAAGTTAGGCTTCCTTGTTTAGCAAAAAGTTTTCCGGTTAACGCACCTGATGAATTGAAAAATAAGAGAGTCTTGGCCTCCTTTTCATAAAAGAGAATGATTTGCTGATTAAATAGCAAAGAGGAACGTGGAGATCTGATAACTTTATCAGATAAACTAATACTTCTTTTATATTGAAGTAGATAGAATTGGAACAATAATAAACTATATAATAGAAAAGGAAATGACAACACCATCAATCGTTTTTCTGAAAAAATGAACACATTCAAAAATATAAAAATAGAACCTAGCAGGACCGTAACCAGACTGGAATTCAAGTATAGTTGAGCTTGTTTGAAGTAAACTTGGCGGATATTCATTCACTCTTAACTCCTTAATAGCATAGGATATTCTATTCTATTAAACTTCTAACCAAATCATGTATAAAAAATAAAAGAAGTAACAATTGTTACTTCTTTTAACGTTACTATGCTGCTAGTTCTTTTTTTCTAAAGAAGAAGATGCCTACCACAAGTAAAATAGCAATTAATATTAGTGTTAGGAAGATAGTTGCCATTGTTTGATCGGGTGCATTTGTCTCAACAAGTGTTTGACTGGCATAAGCCATTAATCGTGCTGGACTCCATTCCAACGAGTCTTTTAGTATCCCACTGCCCATATTCACGACGATAATGGTTGCTAATGAAGCAAAGGCAACGACACCCGGGGTTTTTAAAAATGAATTATAAAAAATAGTTACTGTAACAACGAATGATAGCCACAATCCGTAAAGTGCAAACGACATTAGAAAATCAGGAAACGGGATAAACTTGAATAAAATACCGGTATAGTACCAGGACGCTATCATACCTACAAAGTAGGAAACCCACACTATCAATAATGAAGAAAGCCATTTGGTAAATACAAAGGACGAGTGGGAAACCGGCTTAACTAATATCATCGCCGCAACACCACTTTTTCTTTCCCCTGCTATTAACCCCATTGATGCTAGAACAATAATAAGGATTCCCAGCATATCAATATTGGCCATACTCATGCTAACCACCTCTTCTGCAGAGGGCTTTGGTAACTCAATTACCGCACCTTCCGGAAGATCTCCTACTGAATTAAGAATTTGCGGAAGGTAGTTTTGTGTGATTGGATCCATGACACCTAATAAAATAAAAGTAATCGGCATCCAAATCCATTTATAATTTCGCCAAGATTCAAGAAGTTCTTTTTTAAAGAGAACAAAAAATTGTTTCATTTTTGTACGACCTCCATAAACAAATCTTCTAACGTTAGTCTACTAATCTCAAATTTAGTTAGAGGCCAGTTATTTTCTAGGGCAGTTTTGAAAATTAATAGTTTTGCGTCTTCGATATTTTCGACTGTCAAATGTGCTTGAGTTCCTTCCACTTTTACTTCTTTAATAACGGAAGATTGAACTCCTTGAAGATAGGAATTAGGTGAATCTTTAAACTCTAAATCAATTTTTGACTGCTGATGACGATTTCTTAATTCCTGTAAAGTACCTGATTCAACAATTTGACCTTTATGTAAAAATAAAATTTCATCACAAACTTCTTCAGCATCATTCAAAATATGAGTTGAAAATAAAATGGTCATACGTTTTTTCAATTTTTCCAAAAGCTCAAGAACTTCTCTGCGCCCGAATGGGTCAAGAGCCGAAACCGGCTCATCTAGCATAAGTAAAAGCGGATCATGAATAACAGCTTGAGCAATCCCCAGCCTTTGTTTCATTCCCCCAGAATATTTACCTACCTTGCGATTTTTTGCATCGCTGATTCCTACTAAATCAAGCAACTCTAGCGCTTTATCTTTTGCTACTTTTTTCGTTAAACCACCTAATTCACCGACATATTGTAAAAATTCCAAACCACTCATCCAGTCATAAAAAACAGGATATTGTGGGAGATAGCCAATAAACTTTCTAATATCCTCCCCTTTTGACTGATTTGGAAAAGAGATGGTGCCTGCCGAAGGTTCCATTAGTCCAGAAAGCATTCTTAGGGTAGTCGTTTTCCCTGCTCCGTTTGCCCCTAGTAAGGCAATACATTTCCCTTCATTTAGACTGAAATCAAGACCTTTAATAATCTCCAAATTTTGGAAACTTTTCTTAAGACCATTGACACGAACAATCGCCATTACTGGTTTCTCCTTCCAATAACGAAATAAAGAATTGGTCCTAAAATGTTAATAAATAAAATAATGAGTGCCCATAGCCATTTCGGACCATTTGTTTTTTCAATACGAATTAAATCGATGATTGCCACAAGAAATAAAATAAATTGAATCACTAAGATCGGTGCAAAAATTGCCCAATTAATTACTTCTAAAATTTCCATTTTGTTTTCCCCCGTTTTTTTTATTTTCGCTTATTAAACGTTTGATTAAGAAAAAACGTTCACACTTTTTTCAAATTTATTTAAAAAAATTTTTAAAACGTTGAATCCCTCTCATTTAGGACAAATTTGTTCTTGAATACTCTTTTGGGAATACAATTTATTAGACAAGTTGTGGTTAAGAATCAATCATAGAGGGTGAAACAAACATGATGACAAAACTTGAAGCATTTATTTTAGGAATAATACAGGGGTTAACTGAATTTATTCCCATTTCAAGTACGGGACATTTATTTTTAGGAAGAGCACTATTTGGACTGAAGGAAGCAGGTTTATTCCTCGATACCATGCTTCATATCGGAACATTAATTGCCGTTTTGGTCATTTATAAACAAGAATTATGGACAATGATAAAAAAACCATTCAGCAAGCTAAGCCTGCTGTTGGTCATTGGTACAATTCCAGCTGTTATTGTCGGCTTATTGTTCAGTCATTTATTTGATTCGATCTCGAAAACAGGAATTACGTTAGGGTGGGAGTTTATTTTTACCGGACTTATTTTATGGATGGCTGAGAGTGTGAAAAAAGGACGAAAAAAAATGGAGAACTTAGGCTATCTCGATGCTATATTCATCGGTAGCTTTCAAGCACTTGCCATTTTTCCAGCAGTCTCAAGATCGGGATTAACGATTGCAGCAGGTTTATTTCGGAAATTGGATCGGGAAACAGCCGCATATTTCTCATTTCTTCTATCAATACCAGTAATTGCAGGTGGAATTGTCCTGGAATTCAGTGATATATTAAACGGAAATGTTGAAGCGGTTACATTCGGAAGTTTATTTGTAGCCACTTTATCATCAGCCATTTTTGGCTACTTTGCCGTCGTTTGGATGATTGGATTCCTAAAACAAAAATCATTAAAAATATTTGCCTACTACGTCTGGGCACTTGGATTCATCATCCTCATCCTACAATTCCTTAAAATCCTTTAACACATTAACGCACTGAGGGACTGTCCCTCAGTGCGTTAATGTGTTAAAGGGTGCAAAATTTGTAATAATTTGACGCAAAAAATTAATAATTTTTCTATTTATTTTTAGGATTTTTTTCAGTAAAATACAAAAGCAAGCTAATGTAGAAACATATGACTAGGGAAGGCAAATGGTGCGCCACCAGTGAAAACTGGTTCTAGTGGGTTCGATTCCCACCCCGAAATTTTTTAGAAATTATAAAAAATTTCGAGGGTGGGGCTTATTTCTTGATGGGATAGGTGTGGACTGCCCTTTATTGGAGGGGATAAGCATGCTTAAGAAACGAGATCTTTATGAATGCCACGAACTTTATGATTTAATGTCGCACCCGGATGTCTTCCCTTTTGTGCGCCAAAAAGCTTATTCATATGAAGAATATTTATTTATGACCAAACAAACGACTGAAGCGGAAGATCGTGGGGAGTTAATCTCTAGAACGATTCTTGATGAATGGGGAACTCCAATTGGAACCATTAGTCTTTTTGATATTTCTGAAAAGGCTGGATTTTTAGGAACATGGATCGGGAAACCATATCATGGTAAGGGCTATAATAAACTTGCAAAAGAAGCATTCTTTCAGGAATTATTTTTCAATTTAGGCATTGAAACCATCTTTATGAGAATTAGAAAAGAAAATGTTCGCTCCATTAAAGCTGCTGAAAAGTTGCCATTTGCGATAAAGGCGAATGATACCCGAACAGCTATTTTTAATAGTATAAACAGTGACGGACCCATTTTTGATTTATACGAGATTCCAAAAGATTTATATACTCTACATGTATTACGAAATGGTTTACAACCGGAGATTAGAGCTGAGCTTTTAGAAGCATGAATATTTAGATTGGCCCGAATATTTTTATTCGGGCCATTATCCTTTACAACCGATTCACTCTAACTAATCCATAATATTCTGTTCCATGCCCTCTTCATCTGCTCCCACACCCATTTGGAGCATTAAATCTTCCACTTCCTCATTAGTCAATGTCTCGAAACGACCATCATGGTAAAAAACTTGGGTTTGATTCGGATTGATCCGATTTAGTCTAAAAAACATAAAATATCCCCCTTGCTTTTTACTTTTATTTTCAGCAAAAAATTCATAATTCATTCGTTTTTATCAAATTGTTCATAAAATTGAAACTAAAATTTAGTTTACATAATATTATTATCGCCTATTCATAACGCTTTTATTACAATTTCAGCTTGTAATAAAGTTTAGGTAAAGAACTTTGTGGCCCACCAATGCATATGATGAGAAAAAGTGCTGCAAGCTTGAAAGGATGTTGATAATGTTTCCCTGGAATTTTTCCCCTTTTAATAAAAAATCAAATAACCTAATGGGCCAGCTTAATCCAAATGATATGGAAAAATTCATTAAACAAATAATGGAACAGATGATGCCCAAAGATATGCAAGGGATGTTCAATAATACGAATTGGTTGAATCCAAATCAAAACGGAAATCAACCGAATGAGCAAGCACAAAATCAATCAAGCGAAAGTCTGTCGTATTCAGTATTTGATACGCATAATGATGTATTTGTAAGAATTTCCATAAAGGATGAATCATGGCTATCACAATTAAAGCTATTTCATACTTCCAATCAATTGATTGTCGAGCATATTCCAAATCAGAACGACAAATATACCATTACCTTGCCATCGATTGTTCGAAAAAAAGGAACAGTAACCACCTATAAAGATCAAATTCTCGAGGTTCGTATCCCTAAAAATGTCGATATGCAATTTTCGGAAATAGAAATACCTGAATAAAAAAGGCCCTTATTCCTAAGAGCCTTTTTATTCTTCCATTACCCTTGTATGAATTTCAAGTAAAGCTAATTTTGAATCAATTGGGATTTGTGATTCAATAATTCTTTTTGTCGCCAAATAATATTTTTCGTATTTGGTTCTTCTAATCCTAGGATGTGAATTTTCATCCTTAATATCCCGTCTGATTGCTTCAAGTAAAATTTCCACACTTTCTTTATCATCTTCATTTAATAATCGGTTATTCCAAATGGAGCGGTAATCCACTAATAGTTGCTTAAAGTCTTTTTCCAAATCCTTTCCCTCCCTACGTCTATTGGTATTTTTACATATTTTCCTTTACCTTTGCAAAACATATAGTAAATATTTTCTAGGAGGGGTAAATGTCATGACCGCGCCTTATCGTTGCCCAAACTGTAAAACGAATCGAAGCAGATTTAATCTCATTAGACAAGAACCACATTCAGTAAAATTAGATCCACAGACTGGAGATGTCATACAAGAATATTCCAATACCACGTTAGAACCCTTTCACTTACCATATAACGGACCTAGTTTGAAGGTTCAATGCGGAGCATGTGGTCTTATTGAAGACGAACTAACTTTTATTAAATTTGGTGAGCGCTAAATAAAAGTAAAACACCCTTTCTAGATGGGTGTTTTATTTTGCTAACAAGAATTTATTTTTGGACAAAAAGTGTTCGCTATCGATTTTCCATGGGCCATACATGGAGTAACGTACTAAATGAATCTCATCCTTAAATGTTTTTCTTCCTACCTTTTTTATCTGCCAATCCAGCTCTACTGGTATAGAAAGATATAGCTCATCACCGATGTCTTCAGCCGGGAGCATATACATCCGACTTATAGATACGTTCTCAACATTCGGAATGATTTTACTCCAGTTGAATTTTTGTAGTGAGGATCGCTTTAAGATTTGTTTATCTTGCTGCTTAAAACCGGCTATATAGGAGTTAACCAATTCATATGGATTTACCGATGCTAAATGATCCTCCAATTCCCCCGCAGCCTTAAGGATCATTAATTTATGGGACAGATCCATTTCATTTGTTCGATGTGTCGTACTCCCATAAAAATGAATGCAGAAATGACCGGGAAAGTTATTAATTAAAGCTCCAGCACCATGTGGCATTCCATGCATAGATGCTGCAATCAATCGATTATTGTATTTCACGACAATAGCTCTACGTTTCCAACTCCACTTTCCATTATATATTTTTTTCATTATTGCTGTATCTTTTTTCGTAATAGGCTGGACATCTGCATGATTACTACCTGCCCGTCTTTGGACATTAAATTGAAGGCCAGTTTCAGAATCAATCACTACAAATTCCGTGTATTTTGGCAAAAACTGATTTGCCTGTTTCCACGGCATTACCTCTACCTTTTCTACAGTTCTTTTTGCATTTGCAACAGGTTGTTGAAAAGATAAAGTTACTGATAAAAGAACACAAATTACAATTTTTCTCATCATTTATCACTCATTTTTTTGCTCGGATTACTTTTATTTTCTCCCTCTAAAGGCAGTTCATACAAAAAAGCTGTCCCCAATTTGAATGGGACAGCTTTTCGCTCTATTTATTCTGTTATCTTTTCTTTTATGACGTCAATTGCTGTTTGTAGCTGAGGATCGTTTTTCGCTAGCTTTTCGCGTAATTTTTCCATTAGTATTAATGTCGTATCCCCTTTTAAAATACCGCTTTTATCCAAATTGTTATCAGCTTGAAATTGAACAATGGCTTTTTTCATTTGTTCATCGAAGTAACTATCAATTTTACCAGGCTGATAACCTAGCGCCTCTAACATTTGTTCTGCGGTATGAACTTCTGGTGATGACATTGAGATAGTTAGTTCCTTTTCCGGATCAATATAGGTTAGATTTGCATACTTGGGTAACTCCACCTTATAGTCTGGCTCAATCCCTTTTTGATGAATCCAATTCCCGTTAGGAGTTAGCCATTTTGCGGTAGTGTATTTCAAATTTGATCCATCTGGTAGGTCTTGAGCTGTTTGAACAGTTCCCTTTCCAAAGGACTTTTCACCAACAAGTGGTACTCCTGCAGACTCCTTTACGGCGGCTGCTAAAATTTCAGAAGCACTAGCGCTCCCCTTATCGATGATGACTACTAATGGGGTGTTTACGTTAGAATTATTTTTTGATTTATATTCCTTTACATTGCCAT
Organism: Pseudoneobacillus rhizolycopersici; assembly: GCF_054786815.1. Taxonomy (NCBI): domain Bacteria; kingdom Bacillati; phylum Bacillota; class Bacilli; order Caryophanales; family Bacillaceae; genus Pseudoneobacillus; species Pseudoneobacillus rhizolycopersici. The sequence continues at coordinate 394,551 of NZ_JBTOOE010000001.1, forward strand.
TTCGATCTTCTACTTTAAACAGAATTTTCCCTTCTGGAACAAATAGACTTGAAATACTAACGGCTTCATCTAAAAGTCCACCCGGGTTTTGCCTTAAATCTAAAACAAGCCCTTTCATTCCTTGTTGTTCAAGCTTGTTTAAAGTATCAATTAACTCTTTGGAAGTGTTTTCAGAGAAACTAGTAATGGATACTTTAGCAATTCCATCCTCTACCATTTCGCCGTAAACAGTTTGCACTGGAATCGTATCCCTTATAATTGGAACCGTTATTGGCTTTTCCACTCCAGCTCGTTGGATGGTAAGTTCAACCTTTGTTCCTTTTTTTCCACGAATAAGGAGAACTGCTTCCGTTGTACTCATTCCTTGTAGGCTCTTTTTGTCTACAGCTAAAATGATATCGTTAGGCTTTAAACCGGCCTTTTCAGCAGGTGAACCTTTGATAGGAGAGACAATGGTAATGTGACCTTCTTTTTCTTGGATTTCAGCACCGATTCCTTCAAAAGAGGAGGAAATACTTTGATGGAACCCTTCAGCCTCTTCAACATTCATATAATCTGAATAAGGGTCGTCTAAAGCTTCCAACATACCGTTTATGGCACCATTTACCAATTTATTATCATCTAGGTCCTTATAATAATTTTTTTTCAATGTATCATAGGCAGCATATAATTTACTAAATTCATTCCTTGCTTGATTGTAAAATTGATCCTCTTCCACATTGACGATATCCTGGGGACTTTCATCTCCAAAAGCCAAAACAAACGTTGTAATTCCCGCTGATAAAAATATTACAGAGAAAATAAGCATAAAAAAATAAAAGCTTTTCATCTTTACATATCCGGCACTTTTTGGTTGAGGATCCTGCTCTTGATGTTGTTCCAAACCAGGTTCCTCCACCTTCTTCATTAACTTGTCATCATCCAAATTCATCACCACTTTCACCAACAAAAACTTAAGAAATCATCCTTACCAATTAGAATACCATCTTTCGCCCAAAATGAACAAAAAAAAATAACTCATTAACACCTTATCGCTTTAAACCAAGTATATTATTATTTAACACTAAAGCACCTTAGTGCTTTAGTGTTAAATAATTCGGGGACAGTCCCTACTTGGAATAAGCATTAAAGTAGGCTTAGATTTTTTTGACGATTTGGAAGTATTCTTCAAGGGTAAGGTTGTGTTCATAAATGGCTGTTGCCGCATCCACCCCGATGTAGCGGAAATGCCATGCTTCGTATTGGTAGCCGGTAATCGATTCTTTTCCTTTTGGATACCGTAAAATAAAACCAAATCGATGAGCGTTTTCGGCAAGCCACTTTCCCTCTTCTGTTGTTCCAAAATCTTCTGTTAGCTCCATATTAGCACTTCTTGAGGTGATGTCCATCGCCAGTCCTGTTTGATGTTCACTCTGACCAGGAAACGCTACAGCCGCCATTGCCTTTTCTCTTCCGACTTTTTTTACCTCAGTTTCAAATAAACCATGTTGATATTGGTATGACCGATATCCAGAAACGGCAAAAAGCTCAATTCCATTTTGTTTTGCAACTTGAAATAGCTTTTCCAACGCAGAGGCAGCTTCTTTTCGCAATAAGCTTTTCTCAATTTTTAAGTCTCCGAAGGAAAAATCCACCTCTGGCCTTGTTAAATCATTAGGTAAAAAAGTTTCCGGTAAACTGTATTGTTTATTCACCAAAGCCAACGTATTTTCAGGATTCATAATAACCTTTTCGCCATTAGCATCTTTTATTTGATTAAAAAAGATATCTTCTAAGGTAAGCTGGGTATCATCAGCTTGCTTTTCACTTTCATTTTTTTTCTCAATTGTTTCTTTGGGCTCTGAGGCTTGTCCAGGTTTTTTTTCAGGTTCTTTTACGATATTTTTAATAAAAGGAAGATGATCCATCATTGATTCAACCCTGGAACATGCTGTAGTCATAAATAATAAACTGATAAAACCCAAAAGCATTAACTTTTTCATTTAAATCCACCAACTTTTAATCTTAGTCATAAAGGCAATATAACTATTTTATAATAAAACGTCAAAAAAATAAAAAGCATAAGCTATAATAGCCTATGCTTACTTTTTAAGCTTTTATTTTAATGCCGCATCAAGAGCTACTTCTATCATTGTATTAAATGTTAATTGACGCTCCTCTGCACTTGTTTCCTCACCTGTTAAAATGTGGTCGCTTACAGTTAACACAGAAAGAGCTTGACGACCAAACTTGGCAGCCAGAGTATATAAAGCGGTAGTTTCCATTTCAACAGCTAATATACCGTATTGAGCCAATTTCTCCCAATTAGGATTTTCATTATAAAATAAATCCGCTGTGAAAACGTTTCCTACTTTTAGATTTAACCCTCTCTCTAAACCAACATCATAGGCATTTTTCAACAATTCAAAATTCGCCGTTGGTGCATAATCAATCCCACCAAATGTCAAGCGATTCATTTGCGAATCACTTGAAGATGTCATCGCTAAAATAACGTCCCTTACTTTAACATCCTTTTGTATTGCCCCACAAGTTCCTACACGAATTAGCTTTTGAACATTATAGCTTTGCATCAGTTCAGTAATGTAGATCGAAATGGACGGAACCCCCATTCCCGTTCCTTGAACGGAAATTCTTTGTCCCTTATATGTACCGGTATATCCAAACATATTACGTACTTCATTATAAAGGGTCGCCCCTTCTAAAAAGTTTTCCGCAATATACTTCGCTCGAAGCGGATCCCCAGGTAGCAGAACTGTTTCAGCGATTTCGTTTTCCTTAGCCCCGATATGAATGCTCATTTCATTATCCTCCAATCAAATAACAAGTATAGTCGTCAGACTTCCTACAATTACAATATAACACATTCCTGTTAAACGAACACTACCCTAGCATTTTTTTATCGTTTATGGAAATGCTAATTTTAGATTGTCCAAAGGAGGGGTCAACCATGCCTAAACAAAAAATGAGTAAAAAGCTTGAGCAAGCTGTCCAACACGCGAATGAAACGAATCCTACCTCCCGTTCAGGAGGAGAACCACCAACAAATCGCGATAAAATGAAAAATCCTAAATAGGAGGGCTTTTTACAATGGGTAAAAAACATCGTGCCAGAATTAAAGGTCAAAAGAAAAATAACCATATTCCTGCTGAAGCGATAGTCGCAGAGCATGAAGCACATGCAAAGGAACATTCAGCAAAGGATAGAAAAAGCTAAAAAAACCCCTGGAAGATTGACCTTCCAGGGATATTTTTCGTCTAGCTACAACGCCCAGTAGGCACTACCGCTTATGCATTTATGAATATCTTTCGATTGTACTTTGTAGTTTTGCTCGTAAGTTTGGTAAATCACTTGTTGAAATAGTCAGGCGAAGGTTTGTCTCATCCATATCCATTGCTGCAGCCAGAATCCCACCCAATCCTTTTGCTTTGCGATCAACTTGCATATAAACTTCCATTTGTTCTTCAGAATAAGGGTAAAAAACTAATTCCAGTTCATCCAATCTGCCACGAAAGGGTCCTGTAACTGGGATAAACTCAAATTCTTGCACAAAAGGTAATCTTTTCCTTAAACGATACGATATCTCCTGGCAATCCGCCTCACGTAGACGGAAACCCATTTCTTCAACCGCTTTAAAAACGGCGGATACTAATTTATTTGGTAATACCTTAATATAATCTTTATCAGTAGGATCGACTGCATTTTTAATATCAAGGCCAGTCGTAACCCAAATTCTTGTTCTTCCAATCGTAATCGGGGTATCATGTGGTAATACAAAGGTGAACGGTATTTCCTTACGTTCATTAGGCTTTATAGTAAAGGATTCCACGACACGGAAACGGTCAATTGTAGCCGTTACATTGTACTTCTTATCGTCCGACTCTTTAATATAATTTGTATGGAGTGATAAATAGATCTCATCCACCTTTTGCTCCACATTTCCGCCTTGGATTTCAACAACCCCTGTTACTTGTTCACCTGCTGTCAAATTATCCTTTTCCAATTTCGTGTCAACTTTTGCTGAACCAATCCCTACACTCGCAAACACCTTGTTAAAAAATGACATACATTCCCCTCACTTTGAAATTTAAGTTTTCGGTTAATATATACACCTCGTCATAAAAAAAAGTTTCACCCCATAAAAAATAGTGAGCCAAAGACCCACTTTTTTTTGGTTGTAGAAGAGAACTATTTTTCCTCTTCATCCACTTCTTCATTTATAATACATTTTTCCAATAAATAGTCAAAGGTAATATCAGCGATTTCTTCAAGCTCTTCTTCAGATGGGACATATCCTCGTTTGACAAGCTCTTGAAAGAAAAACTCAGCAATCTCTTCTGTATCAATATATACCTCGATTTCTTTCACCTTAATCGCCCTCCCTTCCTAAAAATGTATGATACAACTCACTATTTCATGCGTGATTTTCGAATATGAAAAAAGCTTGTCGCCCCGAAGAATAAATGGCTTGGACAAGCATATATTTGTAAAAACTAGAGGGGGAATAAAAATGGCAAATTTTATAGAAATGTTAAAGGATGATTTAAATCAGGAAGACGGGATTGTTATCTCGTGGTTTACAAGAATCACAACATTCTTGTTTAAAAGTGTATTATTTATAGCCATTCCACTTTTTATCTATCTATTTTGGTCTATCTTTTAATGGGGATCGTTGTTATTTTGAGTTAGTAACCTTTTCAATTTACGTAAAATGCCCTTTTGGATTTTGACATATTCTGTGTCTTTAAACATTCTATATAAACAATCGTAATCATTATAGACATCCAGCATTTGATCAACCATAAATTTTTGTTTTTCCTCTAATTCATTTGAAATGATGATCGGGGTCAAGCCTGAGGTTGTGTTTGATTCGGGATGCTTGATAGTGGATTTTTTTTGATCGTTCATGTACAAATACCCCAAGTTCTGAATAAATTCATTGGCGTACTTGGCTTCTGCGACTAAAGAAAGCTCTTCTTCACTTGCTTCGAGCCACTCCCCATCGGTAATCCTTGAAAGCTCGTAAATGACGTCCTCCCAGGCATCCTCTTGATAACGCCATATTTCAGTTCGAAATCCTACCACTTTAAACAAATCGGTATGATAGCCATCCACTTGGACTATATCGCCAATAACGAACTGATATTCAATGTCAATGTGTTCTCTGTCAACAATTCGTCCTGCATATTCGGCCACTAACTGGAGTCGCTCTTCCAAAAATAATCCTTCATCATTATTAATTACATACATAAATCGACCATCGATCCATTTAACATCGGTAATTTCCCCAATGGTTCCATAATTAATAATCACGACTTTATCACCAATTGAATATTTTGGTTTTTTTCTTTTCCCCATCGTCTCTTCCCTCCAAATGATAGTCGTGAATAAGTATTTTATTATATGCCAATTGCAACAGACATGATAATAAAAATACCTAGGGGGAAAAGCACAAAAACCCTTTAGCTGGCCATTTTCAAGTTATTTATCGATATCATTTAAAAAAAGCTCCCATGCTTCATCAAATAGAGTCATATTCCCCAAATAATGCCCATTCAGTTCTAGATAAGAGCTTAATTCATTATACTGTGTTGTTTGCTTCGGGAATCCGTGATCAAGATAAACATCATTAGCAAAATGACTAAGTGCATCTTTTGGTTCAGGATGGCGGAATTTCATTAGAAAATGGTAAAATGATTTGCTCATTATCTTTGCCCCTTTTGTTTTTTAAAGATAGTTATTCCTTTAGAACATATTAAACGAAAATAAAAAACCTGCCAAGATAAAGTCTTGGCAGGTCCTCCACAACAAATCACTTGTATGTTGATTATTTCCATTTATTTTTACCTAGGTCAACTTTTAAGTCGGGGTGGATGCTAATCCTAAACTTGTTGGGTTGGATTCTATACCAAATAATCCGATACTGTTATACCAAACCGCCTTACCTTCTGTGAAAATATGAAATAAGTTTTGGCCTAAGTGGCCAGCAAGGTCCAACGGAATAATCGCATATCCAAAGTGAGTAAAGTTTTTTCTAACGGTTCCTTCCATCCCAAAAATAGAGGCAAGTTTAGCTGTTCCTACCAATAAGAAAATCGGTATAGCCATGATAATGATAAAGGCTAATGTAAAGTTCACTAAATAATTACTTGTTCTAGTTACCATTCCTAAGGTATTAAATATATCCTGCCAAGGTTCAAGCATTGTAAAATTTTGGACAATACAATCCCCATGATAACAGCTGCTAAAGATGCATGCTCAAGCTTTTTGGATTTTTCAAACCCCATAGTTCCTTCGTCGGAACGCGAATTTGAATTTTAATAGAATCATTTGGACAGTTCTTAATACAATTTGCACAGATATTACATTCCGCGCTTGATTCCATTGTTTTTGGAAATTGAAACATTGGACAGCCTTCTACTTTTTCAGTTCCTCTATAACAAGACTGTACTTTACAGGTTTTACAAATATCTGGAATCGCTTGTACCTTTACTGCTCCTGATCTTGAATAATTTCCTGCAAGTCCTCCAAGAAAGCCCATGTCATCGTTGTCCCTAAGTTTTTACTAGGATTGACTGTACCCATCACAAGTTCAAACACGATGACCGAAAACACAAAGATGACAATCCATTGAAAAATCCCCGGGTACCATTTACTTTTTACAAATTTCTTTACCCAAGGGATGGATAAAAGATCAAAAGGCAGCTTTACTGATGGTTTTAAGTTCTTCTCTGGGATTGCCATTAGATATCCCCCCGTCTTCTAAACCATTTATTCCAAACTCCTATTAGGATAAAAGATAGATTTACTGCTCCATAGGTTCCGAGTATTTTATCATTAGGCGGAGTTTCCACAACAGGTCCATGATGACCTCCATTTTCCTCTTCATGACCACCTTCTGAATGGACACCATTAGAATGTTCTTCTCCGCTGTCCTTGTGTATATCGTTGTGACCACTATGTTCTTGTTGTTCATCACCAGCTCCACTTTTAAATATCTGCACTGATTCTTTGATACTGTTGTGATCGGTATGCCCCTCATCCGAATCCTGAACGATCAGTTCGGATTTAGTCGCTAAGCATAGCATTGAAGCTATTGATATTTACTGTTATTGGACATAATAAAAAAACGAAAAGGGGGACCATTTTTGATGAATTTAACACCTTATCTCGATCAGTATGGGTATATCATTTTATTTTTTGCTCTAATGCTGGAACTTATTGCGCTTCCAATGCCAGGTGAGATTCTTATGAGTTATACTGGATTCCTTGTATTTCAAGGGCATTTAAATTGGGGTACAAGTATTTTAGTGGCTGGTGTGGGCAGCTGTATTGGGATGACTATTGCTTATGGGATAGGCTATAAGTTAGGCACTCCATTTTTTGAGAGATACGGTCGGCGGTTTCATATGGGACCTGAACGAATTGAAAAAACATCGCTTTGGTTTAGTAGGCACGGTAATAAACTGCTCATTATCGCCTATTTCATACCTGGTGTCAGACATATTACTGGGTATTTTTCTGGGATTACCAAGCTTCCGTTCCGTACTTATGCTCTTTTTGCATATAGTGGTGCGTTCATTTGGGTGACGGTTTTTATTACGCTTGGAAAAATATTAGGTCCCCAATGGGAGCAGTTCCACAATTCAATAAAGAAATACCTCATTATTGGAGGTATTTTGGCGGCCATCTTAATAATGGTTATCTATATATATAAAAAGTATAGAATAGTGCTAAAAAATACAGCAATTAAGTTTTTAGATTTAACTTTAGATATATTTCATACCAGAAAACGGGTAGGACTACTGATTGCTTTAACCGGCATTACAACATTAGGACTTACTATCTTAATGATTGGGATGATACAGGACTTTCTTGGCAATGAATTTCTTGATTTTAATGAAATTGTTGGTTTATTGGTTTCCTTAACTTTTCATAAAAATTGGACAGATACTATGCAAATCTTTTCATTTTTGGGGTCTAGACAAATTCTTTTTCTCCTTATATTTCTTACGTTAGTTTGGATTATATTTAAAGGACGTGATAAAAAAATTGTATTCGTTTCTGTTGCAATCGTTACATTGGGTGGGGAACTCTACGAAGAAAGTTTAAGGAGAATTTTTAATAAGCTCTCTCCTATCAATCAGCCATTTATAGATCAGCTATTTTATGCTTTTCCAAGCGAACAGTCATTAATGGCCGTTGTGATTTACGGGTTTTTCCTATTTGTATTTGTTCGATCTACACACAAAATTTGGGTCCATACCTTCGTTATTATTGCTGGATTAATTGCTTTAGTTCTCATTGCAATCAGTCGATTGTATTTGGAAGTCGAACTCCCAAGTGATGTTGCTGCTGGTTACGTTTTTGGTGGAGTTTGGTTAGGGTTAAATATTCTTTCACTTGAAATATTCCGCTTGTTAAAAAGCCTCGATGCTCACTCTAAAACCTAATACAAGAGATCTGTAATTCATAGACTACAAAGTAGAAACCCAACAATATCAATTTGAAGGAAATGGCGCTTTTGAAATACTGGCGTGACTTTTTCAGTGTCAACTTTACAATGAATCTGATTTTTTAGGAATTTACGGAGATTGTATTAACGAATTGAATTTGAAATTACAACTAACTCGTGTATTCTTTATCACCCTTTTGTGTGCAAGTATATTTGGTATCATTGCGCAACTTATTAGCAATGAAAAAATTTCAGGATTTTAGAAAACTGTCATTTCCTTTATTCAAGGACCAACAGAACTGCTACAAGTCGATAGAATTAACCCTAAAGAAAAAATGGAAACTACCGTAAACCTTTCCATTTTTAGTCACCTCCAAAGTGTTGATATAATGCCTACGCTGTTAATCTAACAAATATATATATCGATAAATTATGCAGTTTTTTATTGTCATGAATTGTACATATAACTTAATTCCCTTCATTCAAAAATCAGAAAAAATGCGACCTCCACAGGTCGCATTTTTTAGGGGGATGGGTTTGTGGCCCAGGTTCTATTCGTATTAAATACAACCTACACATTTGCAGATTCATAAATTTCTTGTATTTCCCCTAACAAAAAAGCAAATGGTATAGATATTTTCTATTTCATCTGCTTTTCTATTATACCAACTCCAACTACCAGAACGCTTCACAATATCCAGGCACTTTTCTCCTTTAGTGATGGGTGGGAAAAATGTGTCAGTTCCCTGTCATTCTTATTATCTTTGGGCCAACGTCTAAATACGCATTAATGCCCCATTAGGCTTTGGTAACTCTCGATCTGTTATCTGATTCATTTTACAAAAATGTTCAAAAAATTGTTGTGCCAGCTCTTGTTCCTTTGGGTCACTTTTCAACGAAACTATATCAAGCAATATTTGAGCCATCCATGAATTATCAAAATAACGGTATTTACCTGATTTCCATGTCATTTTGTGGGGGGATTTTTCATTTGCATAATATTCCCAGAAAAGCATCTGATCTGATTCCTGTTCTGTAAGTTGGAGTCTGTATTTAGAATGAGCGGCAATATATCCATCTTCACAAAGTTTACCGATAAAATCTTCTTTCACCATATAGACTCCTAGGATACGTCTGTCTTTTTCAGGCATGCTAGAATCTATTGTTGTTAGCAGGACAGCACTATTTTGGTGCAAGCGGATGGGTTTGTTTGGCTTCCCTTTGTTAGTACCACTTTTTATTACGCCTGAAAAAACCTTCCACTCCGAAAAAGAACTATTCTGTTCTTCTGTGTCACACCAATAAACCATTTGTGATTCGGAATGAAGTTTATAATTTTTCATAAGTTTTTCATGTTCCAAGCGAAGTTCGAGGTTTTTTTGTTGTAGTTTTTTTTCCTCTTCCTTCTTCCATTCTTCCTCCTTTCGTTCCATTTCCCTTTTTTGTATAATTTCCCCAAGTGAATTAGCGGCACTTTTATCATGTAGTGTTAGGTGCTTTTCAAATACATCAGGGAAAACAAACTTTTTATTTTCTGATGCGAAATGTATTTCAATACTAGAATCATTATGTTTAACTATACTACCCATGCCAAAACGCTTGTGTGTAACTTTCTTATTGATTAGATTCATTATTCTAGTCCTCCTTGTAGAATAAAAACTCGGTTACTTTCGATAGTAAATTGATAATTTTATTCAACTAACTTCCTTTAAAGCTCCCAACTATTTGAATTTTTCTTCGGTTTAAAAAAGGATATAAAAAAACGTATCCACAATTCTATCTGCAAAAAAAAATACAGCGGAATTTGGAATACGATTGAAAAAATAATAGTAAGACTATTATAACATTTTTTAAAAATATTACAAATTTATTATTGACAAGATATTTTATCATGAGGTAAAATAAAAAATTATCCTCTGAAATACCTTGAAATAACTATGAAATAAAGTCCTCTAAAAAGTCGCGAAACTTCTGGAAAGCCCTAATGAATAACCACTTGATTACCGTTGATTTTCAAATGTTTTAATTATATCCTTAACTTCTTTCATATTGATGGATAGCCTTATGGCCATCTTATCCGACTCAAATCCTTGGGATAGAGAGCAACAGCGCGAGTTGTATTATTCTGAATATTTATGAGAACTTCCTCATAACACACTTTCATTTAATCGGGGAAGAATAAAGGTCAATTTAAAAATAGGTTTATCACATAATAAATGACACCCATTTTTACTGAGTGCCCTGAGAAATCACGCTAAGAAGAAAAATCAAAATAATTTCTCTTCAACAATCTTGGCAACCCCATAAGTTCCTTAAAACTTATAGAGTTACCGATTGCTTTTGTATCAACCAAAAACAATTCATCCACAATTTCCTTAGTTACAGTACCAGTCTGGAACACCATATCACATTCATTGCAAAGTACGGTAGGGGTTGCCGTAATCTCAATAGCCCTAGACCCATCAGGCAACTCCCAATAAACTGTCCCTTCCCCTTTCGAGGCTTTTCCTCCACACCACTCGCAGTATATATTTATATTCATACTCCTATTCAACAGTAGTTGAACCTTCTCACTTTTATCCTTTAAAGAAGTATGTGATGAATCCTCTTGATACTTCTTTCTACGATTTAAACGGTTCAAGTCTTCAGGGATAAGGTTAAATTTACTGTCATTCATGACCGTAGCTATTCCAACATTTGATTTATTCTTTTCATAATAATTGTAGATTCCTTTGAAATAATCCTCCTCTCTACCTGGCACGTAATTCTCTGGTTCCGGATACGAGGTGTTGACCCCTTCAAAGTTTCGTAGAACTACTTTATTAGCACTCTGCGAAATTAAATAATTCGGCTACACAACGCAATCTTCCCGCCCCCACCAGGAGCATTAACCACAAAGCTTGGGACTGCGTTCTTTATTGTAAGTATAAAAAACAAAAAACTGCATATCAAGATGATTTTTTATCCTGCTAATTTGCAGTATCAATTAGCTTTACCAATACTCGTAATGCTATCTCTAGTTTGGACCTTATCATCCTCTCTTTTTGGTCTTCATAAATCTTATCGGTCTAAATCATCAGAATTTTTAAAATATAAAATAGATTTAAGCAATAGGAATCAATAATATATATATTATGTAACGAAAAAGCGGGGAGGAAGTGATTTAATGTCAAAAGAATTAAGTCAAAAGTTTTATAAAGAATTAGTTGATTTGAAGAATCTAGAAGGGGTAGATGCTCAATTTCGAAACTTACTAAATCTACCAATCGAATCCGTTTCTGATCTAGAAAAGTGGTTACAAGATGAAAAGGAATTAATGATGAAAATCAATGAGGTGATGGTAGGACACCGAATCGACTTCTACCGAAACACAGAGGATGCTGAGATGAAGTCGACATATCTTCACGATCAGCAAGTCATCCAGCCACTTTTACTTAAATATGAAGCAAAACGCAATGAGAAATGCTGTAAGTCTCCATACTTTCATGAATTAGATGAAAAACGTTACGGCTTAATGCGACGCGTTCGCGAGACCAAAGTGAAGCTGTTCAGAGAAGAAAACATTCCATTAATGGTAAAAGAACAAGAACTCTGTACGAAGTATAGTGAGATTATGGGAGGATTAACCGTTGAATGGGAGGGGGAGGAAAAGCCTTTTCCGTTTATCAGATCTCAGCAAAATCATCTAGATAGAGCAATAAGAGAAAAAGCGTATCATGCCCTTATGTCAGCCCATCGTCAAATTAAACCCGAAATGGATGCCATCATGGACGAACTCGTTAAAGTGCGCCATCAAATGGCTTTACATGCAGGCTTTGAAAATTATCGTGATTATATGTTTGTAGCCAAAAATCGTGAGTATAGTGTTCAAGATTGTTATGACTTTCATGAAAACGTAGAAAAGCATATTATCCCCGCTTGGAACAGGCTCGAAGGTGTCTTTAAGTCTATGCTTGGTGTCGATACCTATCAGCCTTGGGATAACACGGCTAAATTGTTGAAAAACCCACCCTACTCCGAAGTGTCTACTCTTATGGCTGGCGTTTCTGAAATGTTAGGAAAGACCGATCCCTGTTTTGGAGAGCGATTTGATTATATGAGAGAGCATGGGTTACTAGACCTTGGAGACCGGAAAGGAAAAGGCCCGGGTGCTTTCTGTGAATTCTTACCTGTTTCAGGGGATAGCTTTGTTTTTTCGAACTTAAGTCCAACCTTTAATTCAGTACTTGCCCTAATTCATGCAATGGGTCAAGCGGTGAATGAGTACCTTGGTTTTTCCGAGCACGGTCCGGTTGAAGACTACCAATTACGAGCGGAAGTTACTGAACTATATTCTTTTGGGATGCAAATGCTCTTATTGGATAAGCTGGATCGTTTTTATCCCGAAAAAGAAGATCTTAAGAACGCACAGCGTGAAGAGCTAAGAGTTGCCTTTACCATGATAATCGGCCCACTATCAGGGGATCTCTTCCAGCACTGGATGTATACAAATCCTACTCACACTGCCAAAGAACGTGATGAAAAATTCTTTGAAATCTCAAAACGTTATGACTTAAACCCTGTCGATATTTCAGGGCTTGAGAAGGAAATTGGAATGAGTTGGTTAGGCATCCCTCATTTCTTCCAATTTCCTTTCTATACTATTGAAATCTCCATGTCGATGCTCGGAGCTCTTCAATTACTTGAGAATTATCAGAAAAACCCCGAGCAGGCTGTGGAATCCTTCAAAAAAGGTGCAAGTGCGGACTTAAATCAATCTATCGCAAAGGTTTATGAAAAAACGGGAGTCCGTTTTGATTTTTCAGAGCCAGTCGTTAAGCAAATGGGTGACTTCTTAGAAAAAGTTATTCAAGACATTCATTAACGACGTTGATGCACCTGGACCATTCTTATAGAGTTTTACGCGCAAAAAGCACAACTGATGAAGTTGTGCCTTTTGCTTTAATCTTCAAAGGTTCTGTCCGCAACATTTTTAATATCCTGGTATTCCTTCACAAATTCACCCAAAATGCAAAATACTTATTGCGCAGTATACATCTACTACGCATTAAGCAAATGAAGATTCTCTTAACCCACATCTCCCTTTAATTCACGAATTAATACAAACCCAAGGTAGATTTATCACATGACAAAGGCACCCATTGCTGAGTGCCTGGTAATAATAGAATAATTCTAAGAAGAAAAATCAAAATAATTTCTCTTCAACAATCTAGGCAGTTCCATCAATTCCTTAAAACTTATGGAATTACCAATCTTTTTTGTATCAACTATAAACAATTGGTCCTCAATTTCCTTAGTTACACTATCAGGCTGGTACACCATATCACATTCCTTGCAGATAACGGTAGGCGTTTCTGTAATCTCAATGGCTCTCGAACCATCAGGCAACTCCCAATAAACTGTCCCTTCCCCTTTCGAGGCTTTTCCTCCGCACCATTCGCAATATATATCCATATTCACACTCCTATTCAACGGTAGTTGAACCTTCCTTTTGGGCTGCTTGGCTATCAACCGATTTAGTTTGTTGCGCCTGGAATTTCTTCTCCTTCAACTCGTCACGCTTCTCACGTTTATCCTTTAAGGAAGAATGTGATGAATCCTCTTGATATTTCTTTCTACGATTCAAACGGTTCAGGTCTTCAGGGACAAGGTTGAATTTACTATCATTCATAACTGCTGCTATCCCTACATTTGATTTGTACTTTTCATACTCATGATAGATTCCCTTGAAATAGTCATCCGCTCGGCCAGGTATATAATTCTCCGGTTCCGGATATGATGTGATTACTCCTTCAAAATTCCTCAACACCACTTTATCCGCACTTTGAGAAATCAGATAATTAGGCTGTAACGCAATCTTCCCACCCCCACCAGGAGCATCACAAACGAAGGTTGGGACCGCGTACCCCGATGTATGACCTCTCAATCCTTCAATGATTTCTAACCCCTTTGAAACCGGTGCACGGAAATGTCCAATCCCTTCCGAAAGGTCACATTGGTAAATATAATATGGTCTAACTCTGATTTTAACTAAATCATGCATCAGCTTCTTCATAATTGGGACACTGTCGTTTATTCCCGCTAAGATTACGGATTGATTTCCAACAGGTACTCCTGCATTGGCCAGCATCTCACAGGCTCTTTTCGAATCCTCGGTAATTTCAATGGAAGTATTAAAATGAGTGTTAAGCCAAACCGGATGATATTTTTTCAAGATGTTGCAAAGGTTTTCTGTGATTCGTTGCGGGAAAACGACCGGGGCCCGTGTGCCGATGCGGATGATTTCAACATGCTCGATGGCACGAAGATTTTTTAAAATATATTCTAAAATATTATCATTAATTAGTAAGCCATCACCGCCAGAAATTAGGACGTCTCGCACTTCCGGTGTTTGGCGAATATATTCAATGGCAGCATCCAACTGTTTCTTTGGAACTCCCATCCCAATCTGTCCAGAAAACCTCCTCCGTGTACAATAACGGCAATACATTGAGCATTGGTTAGTCACAAGGAATAGCACCCGATCAGGATATCGATGGGTTAGCCCAGGTGTAGGCGAGTCTTCGTCTTCATGGAGAGGATCTTCTAGATCATATTTCGTTTTATAAATTTCCTTTGAGATAGGGACTGATTGCATCCGAATTGGGCAACGCGGATCATCCGGATTCATTAACGATGCGTAATAAGGTGTAATATTTAAAGGAATCGTTTTCGTTGATATTCTGACACCCTCTTCTTCGTCTGGTGTCAAGTTAATAACCTTTTTCAAATCTTTAAGCGTTCTTATCGTATTCGTTAATTGCCATAACCAATCATTCCATTGCTCCTCGGTCACATCCTTCCAAAGCTCAATATCCTTCCAATGTCTTTTTGGTTTATATAAAAATGATTTCATCACGAATCTCCTCCCGTCACTTTATCATTTCAATTTGCAAGAAATGTGCCAAAACTAAAAATAGTCAGTAAAATACGTTAAATGGTTGCAATAGCCTATGATTGGACGCTTACTAATGTTCCAGTTTACAGGATTCAACGTTTTTTAAGAAAAGAAAAATAACCTAATGCCAATTAATCGGCAGTTAGGTTATTAGCGAACTTTTGTAGTTTGTATTGAAGCGTTTGCCTTGGAATTTCCAACAGTTTGGAAGCTTGATTAATGTTCCCTTTACAAGTCGCCAAAGCTTTAGAAATTAACTCAGTTTCTAGTTCTTGGAGATTTTTTCTAAGCGAGAGATTTGTAGTTTTTACTTCTACTTCCTTTTTTTCGGGATTTTTGGTAATAAAAAGCGGTGGTAAATCGTCTAAGGTTAGCTGGTAATCCTCACTCATATTCATCATATACTCAATGGTATGCTTAAGTTCTCGTACATTTCCCGGCCAGTTATATTGTAAGAACAGAGCCTCTACCTCATTAGATATCCCTTGAACTTTCTTCCCCAGTCTGCTGTTGAAATGATCAATAAATGACTTGGTTAATAGAGGAATGTCTCCTTTTCTTTCTCTTAAGGGTATTAGCTCGAATGTAAGAACATTTAGCCGATAAAATAAATCCAATCGTATTTTTTGTTGTGAAAGAGCTTCGTTTGGATGCTCATTCATGGCGGCAATAATACGAACATCAACAGAAATACTTTTGGCGCCGCCTACCCTTCTAATAATCCCGTCTTCAAGCACCCTTAAAAGCTTCGCTTGTAATTCAATGGGCATCGTATGCAATTCATCTAAAAATAAGGTACCACCATCCGCTAATTCAAATAATCCCGGCCGGTCAACCGCCCCTGTGTAGCTTCCTTTAGCAGTGCCAAACAACATACTTTCTAGTAAGCTTTCAGGGATTGCGGCACAATTTTGAGCAATAAATGGCCCATGTGCACGTTTAGAAGCTGCGTGAATTCCTTGAACCACTAATTCCTTTCCTGTTCCACTTTCACCGTACACGAGAATCGGTGAATCTGTTTTTGCTAGCTTATACGCACGTGCTTTGATATCTTCAAATTTTTCATCTCCTGTAATAATACTATCTAATGTATAATGAGTATTTTTTGGGGATTCCTTTTGAGCTTTGTGAAGATGAAGTCCTTTTTGGAGCTCCAAGAGACGCTCCGTCAAAAGTTTCATTCGTGAATAGTCCTTAGCAATCTCCACAGCACCAAAAAATTCCCCTTTAACAAAAATCGGTAAAGTCGTATTAACTGTTTCAATTCTCACACTGTGTTTATTTAAATAGGTTTGGACTCTATTAAAAATTGGTTTCTTTGTTAAAAGAACCTTATATAGGGTACTCGTTTCTTTAGAAAGAGAAGGAAAGGCCTCTAATAATGGCTTCTCCAAAACCTCCTCCTGCCTTAATCCATCATGCTTGGC
Organism: Pseudoneobacillus rhizolycopersici; assembly: GCF_054786815.1. Lineage (NCBI taxonomy): Bacteria > Bacillati > Bacillota > Bacilli > Caryophanales > Bacillaceae > Pseudoneobacillus > Pseudoneobacillus rhizolycopersici. The sequence continues at coordinate 411,367 of NZ_JBTOOE010000001.1, forward strand.
CGCTACTTCATTATAAAAAATCGTGATTCCCTCCGTATTTACAACATGAATTCCTTCATCGATTGTTTTTAAGATGGCTGCCAAAACCTCATTTGAAACTTCGGATAATAATACCAACCCAATCACTCTCCCATACTATCTATATGAGAAAGTGCCGAAAAATTGTCACTTTACTGCCGAATATTTGGCTCTAATGCTAAATTTTTGACCCATACATTCATATTTTCGAGCTTATCATAAATAAAAACATTATTCTTTAAGCGGCCGCGATATTTATAGCCTAATTGATGGAGACAAGCATTCATGCCAAATGATAACGATCGGGCAATTGAATACGAGCAATATATTCCTCCACGGAACAACTCTTCTTCCAGTTTTTTTAAAAGAATTTTCATTAGCCCATGCTTACGGTGATCGGGTAAGGTCGCACAATCTGTCAACTCAGCATTTCGGTATACTTGGTTTACCTCTGCAGAGGCTGCACTGACAATTTCCCCATTACAATAGAATGCATAATAAATTGTCCCTTCCGAGATGGTTTTTTTTATATATTCAACATCATGTAGGGGAGTAGGATAAATCTGAAAAACTGTACGATAAACTTTAGCTAGCCTCTCGGCATCATGTTGTTCAACTCTTTTCAAGTGATAATCCTTTGGGGGAGTTACTGTATCCTTCTGGATTTCTAACTGATGAATGCTCTTTAGCATCTGGTCTTCCGTCAACCAGTGGTCATTTATTAATCTTTTGGATTCAAAGTATTTAGTAAAAAAGAACATTTTCGATCCGAGGTAATAATCATCGATAACGGCTTCACATATATAGCCATTCTCAAGGAATGGATGAAAGTGTTCGCTCCTCACTTTGATGATCAACTTTTCCAACTGGGATCGTTTCATTAACTCTTCCATATATTCGATTATATTGTTGGTATCTCCATAATAATCATCCACACGAACTCGTTTATTAAAGGGGTCTTCGTAAATTTCTATCCAGAAGCCTAATTGATCTACTTCATACTGCTTAGCAGTCTCATTCACTCTATTCACTCCTTTTAAAAAGGGGGCGACCCAAGTCACCCCCTCAGCCTTATAATTTAAAACTAACCAATTTTAATTCAGTCATTTCTTCTACGGCATACTGAATTCCTTCGCGTCCCATACCACTCATCTTTACACCGCCATACGGCATATGATCAACGCGGAAGGTAGGAATATCATTGATCATGACACCACCCACCTCAAGCTTTTTAACGGCTTGAAAGGCATGATGAAGATTGCGGGTGTAGACACCTGCTTGAAGACCAAATTCAGAATCATTTACAAGGTTTAATGCCTCTGAAAAATCTTCAAAAGGATTGACATGCACGACTGGGGCAAACACCTCTTGGCAAGAAATTTTTTCTGTTGGGGCGACATTTAAGAGAATCGTAGGATCCATGATTCTTTCCCCTTTTTCGGAACCATATGCCAACTTAGCGCCATTAGCAACAGCATCCTCGACCCAAGCTTTTGCGCGTTTTACATCCGTTTTGGAAATCAACGCTGATATATCGGTATCCTCCTCTAATGGGTCGCCGATTACTAATTTTTTTGTCCCTTTCACAAATGCGTCAACAAACGGCTCATATAAAGATTGATGGACATAAATGCGCTGAATGGAGATGCAGACCTGGCCTTGGAAGCTAAAAGCTCCGGTGATAACTCGTGGGATCATCGAATCAATATCTGTATTTTCATCAATAATTAAAGCAGAATTTGAACCAAGCTCTAATGTCACTCGCTTAAGACCTGCATTTTCTTTTATATATTCGCCCACTTCAGGACTTCCAGTAAACGTTATCATTTTTACACGCTTATCCTTAATCAAGACATCTCCTACTGTACGACCACTGCCAGTTACGATATTCAATACTCCGGATGGGAGTCCGGCTTCATGAAATATTTCTGCCATTTTATAAGCACTTAGCGGAGTTTGACTAGCTGGTTTTAATACAACAGTATTCCCTGATGCGATTGCTGGTCCAACCTTGTGGGCAACAAGATTCATTGGAAAATTAAATGGTGTTATGGCGGCAATTACCCCAAGTGGTTCGCGAACGGTGAACGTAATGCGATTCTCCCCCCCAGGCGCTGCATCAAGTGGAATCGTTTCACCATGAATTTTGCGAGCTTCTATTGCTGCAAACTGGTAGGTCATGATTGTTCTTTCTACTTCAGTTCTAGCCATTTTTATCGGCTTAGCAGCTTCTAAAGCAATCATTTTTGCACATTCCTCTTGTTGCTCTTTCAGTAAGTCAACAACTTTTTCTAATATTTCAGCTCGACGATAAGCAGGCGTATTTTTCCAAGTTCGAAATGCTTCTACAGCAGATGCTATCGCTTCTTCCACTTGATGTGTATTTGCAGTGGCAATTTCTGCAATTTTTTTACCTGAGTAAGGGTTGATTAAATCATAAAATTGTGTTGTTTCACTATTTTTCCCATTAATCCATAGTTGTTTCTTCAAAAAATCTCCCCCTCTCTAGTTAATTGACTCACATTGAATGGATGTCAATTTTTCACCCCGTCGTATCGTTAGCAAGTTCACACCAATCCATTAAACAATAGGCGATGATTTCCGCTGCGTCAAATAATTCCTCTAGGACGATATATTCATTTGAATGATGTGCTACCTCCGTTACTCCAGGTCCAAAAACAACCACAGGTGTCCCACCTATAGTTGATAGAATACCACCATCGGTTCCCCACGGGGATGCTTCAATCACAGGCGGTTGTTTTTTTACTTCCATAAAGCATTTCGTCAAGCAATCCATTAAAGGGTGATTATTTTCTAAGCTTCCAGGAATCCATCGTCCGCCAAACCATTCGATAGTAGGTGGGTGTTCCTTTAACCAGTTATCCTTGAGGCAAAGTTTTTGGATACAATTTTCTAGTTCTTCTCTAGCATGATCCATCGTTTCTTCTGGGGCAACCCCGATTCTTCCTTCAATTATCGCAAGGTCTGGAACCGAAGAAGGCCACTGTCCACTTTCAATTTTTCCGATATTAACTGGAATCGGGATTGGGATGTTGTTATATAAAGGGTCCGTGATTCGTGAATTTCTTTCTGTCTCTAACTCTTGTAAACTTTTTACGACAAGCATCATTTTTTCGATCGCACTAACTCCTTCATATCTGGTCCCACCGTGGGCTCCCTTCCCATTTACAGTAATCCGAAACCACATTGAGCCTTGTTGTTTCGGAAATAACTTCATGTTTGTCGGTTCAGGAATAATAGCTCCGTCTGCTTTATAACCTCTTAGTACTGCAGCAAGCGTACCTGCCCCCCCACTTTCTTCTTCAATCACGCTTTCAAAAATCACATCACCCTTCAATTTGATGCTATTAGCAATTAAGGCTTCTAAAGCGAATAGAAGAGCTACATTGCCACCTTTCATATCAGTAGTCCCTCTACCAAATAACTTCCCTTCCTGAATATGACCACTAAACGGATCATCATTCCAGGTTAACAAATCCCCTGCTGGAACGACGTCAATATGGCCATTAAGGAGCATGGACCTGCCCCCTCCCGTTCCTTTTAATACCCCAACAACATTAGGATTACCTTTGAAGTCTTTCCTATCAGAATAAAAGGCAGGATGTTCGAACAATGAGCTCTGGCCAATCTCCCAAATATCAAGCTCTAAACCGAGCTGACGGCATTTTTCAATCACAATCGCCTGGGCACTACTTTCCTTCCCACGTGTACTATCCTCCTGTACAAGTTTCTGCAACAACCTTGCCCCACGAGCCCGATTCTGCTTCAACCACTCCTTCACAACTAACCGCTGCTCCAAAGCCGCTCCACTCCTTCTAACTTTAACGCTTTAAAGCATGTGGGGACTGTCCCCAAATCTATTAAAACACTAAAGCACTAAAGTGTTTTGGTGTTTTAATCATGTACTTGCTTTAGAGCGTTAAAGTGTTAGTATTGTATGGTTTTGATTGTTTTGGTGATTTGAATTGGACATGGTGTAGATTTTTGTATGTCGGTGATGGTGGTTGGGTGGAAGATTTCTTTTAGTAGTAAACCTTTATTGGTTACTTCAAACACACCCAGTTCAGTTATAATGAGGTCAACGCATTTTGCTGATGTTAATGGCAGGGTACATTCGGGAACGATTTTGGACAAGCCATTTTTATCGAAGTGATTCATCACAACGATGACCTTCTTTGCTTTCTGGGCTAATTCCATTGCCCCTCCCATACCCGGAACCTTTTTACCCGGTACAATCCAATTGGCTAAATCGCCAAATTGACTAACCTGGAGGGCCCCTAATATCGTAACATCAATGCGCCCGCGCCTTATCATACCGAAAGCAATTGCACTGTCGCAATAGGACGCTCCAGAGCGAATGGTTACCGGGAACCCGCCTGCATTGCATAGATTTTCATCTTCCTCTCCCTTAGGAGGACTTCCCCCCATACCAATAATTCCATTTTCAGCATGAAACATAACCTGATAATGGCTAGGGAGATGGTTCGGAACTAGGGATGGAATCCCAATTCCTAAATTGACTACCATCCCATTATGAATCTCTTCAGCAGCCCGTTTAGCCATTCTGTTTCTACTATCTACTCCCATGCCCATTTCCAATTCACTCCCTTCGATGGAATAACATAGTCCACAAAAACCCCTGGTGTCATAATTTCTTCTGGGTTTAAACTTCCTAATGGTACTATTTCTTCCACTTCGGCTATCGTAATATTTCCAGCCATCGCAACAAGAGGATTTGTATTGCGAGCACTTTTATCATAAATCAAGTTTCCATACGGATCTGCCTTTTTGGCAAAAACAATTGAAACCTCAGCCGTTAAAGCCGTTTCAATCAAATATTCCTTTCCATTAAGCACAAATCGTGGTTTATCCCCTGAAACTATCTCATTATCCATCCCAATATCGGCCAATATTGCGCCGAGACCAACGCCACCGGCACGAATACGTTCAGCCAAAATCCCTTGCGGGGAGAATTCGACTTCCATTTTCCCTTCATTCATCAGTTTCCCGGCGATTGGATTGGAACCAATATGAGAGGCGATTACCTTTTTAGCTCGACCAAGGCTGACAATTTTGCCAATCCCGATATGTGGGAATCCGGTATCATTACCTATTAGTACTAAATCCTTAACATTTTTTTCGATAATCGCATCAATTAAATCCGGAGGCGAGCCCACCCCACCAAATCCTCCAAACATGAGTGACATTCCATCATGAAAAAACGGCGTTATCCTCTCTAAAGTCGTTAATTTTCCAAATAAATTGTCCATTATCTATTCCACACCTTTATTAGTAGAGATAAACTCGGTAAAATTCTGCATTGTCACCTTTAATAATCTCGTTAATTCTTGCATTTCTCTTTTCGTAATCGTAAGTGGTGGGGCAATGATAATGGCATCACCATTAACACCGTCAATCCCGGCACCTGCTGGATAGATTAGGAGACCATTCTTCCCCGCAAGTTGAACTAATTTTTGTGTGACAAGCATTTGTCTTGGAAACGGTTCTTTCGTTTTACGATTTTGAACAATTTCAATGCCGATTAATAGTCCTTTTCCACGTATATCACCAATGAATTCAAATTCTAATTCCAATTTAGCCAGAAGATTACGCAGATAATGACTTTTGGAATCTACTTCTTTAATAACCTCGTTTTTTTCCAAATACTCAAGGACAGCAAGGGAAACCGCACAAGTTTGCGGATTGGCACTTAAAGTATGACCACTCATGACAACCTTTGATCCCTTCATAATCGGTTCCATCACCCGTTCGCTTACTAAAGCAGCCGCAATGGGGGCATACCCAGCACCCATTCCCTTTCCTAAAGCGACAATATCAGGAATAACCCCCCAATGCTCCATGGCAAGTGTTTTTCCGGTACGTCCAAAACCTGTCATCACTTCATCGGCAATAAAAAGAATTTCATGGCGTTCACATATATCTTTGATTTCTTGAAAATATCCATCAGGTGGTGTAATCGCTCCCCCAGCTGCTCCAATAACCGGTTCTGCAATAAACGCAGCAATCTGTGTAGCACCAATTCGATTTATGGCATTTTCCAGCTCATGGGCACATAAATATCCACACCCAGGTGCTTCCAAATTATATGGACACCGATAGCAATAGGGCGGATTTATAATAGGGAAATCCTGCAATAAAGGAACGAACCTGGCGCGCCTTGCCGAATGCCCCGATAGAGACAAAGCACCTAATGTAATTCCGTGATAACTTACCCATCTCGACAGAACTTTATTTTTCGTTTTTACACCTTTTTCCTGCCAATATTGAATGGCGATTTTCATAGCAGTCTCAGTAGCTTCGGAACCACTATTAACGAAGAAGCTCCAATTTAGATCCCCCATCGTCATTTCCGCTATTTTTTCAGCCAACTTTTCAGCAGATTCACTTGTAAATTGGGACCGATACACAAAGGAAACCCTTTGTGCTTGCTCAAGCATCGCATTAATAATTTCCTGTACACCATGACCAATATTAGCTGTCACAGCTCCAGAAGAACCATCTAAATATTTTTTCCCTTCCAAATCATACAGATAAACGCCTTTGCCATAGTCAATGGTTGGATAATTTTCATCTAACAATGGTTTAATTAAATTGGATTCCCCCACCTTTACACCCCACCTCAAAATGGACAATATACTAGAGTATATGAAACTAAATTTTATTTAAGAAAACTTAAATCAAAATAAATATAGGTGACTCTCCAAAAAGGAGGCCACCTTATTTAATCGGTACATATAATTGAAAAGAAATTTGATCTCGTTTTAAATCGAACTCATTAACCCTGATTTTAAAATCAGATTTTAATTTAAGCCTATCCATTGAAACGTAAATTGATTTTTCATTTGGCTGAATCGTTACCCCTTTTGGTAATCGATATTGATCAGCTATAAATTTTAATACATACGCAACAGGTAATTGCATTTTGCCAATTGCCATTGATTTTTGATGGAGAACCAAATCCCCATTATCAAGTCCCTTTGGTTCAAAAGTCATCTTCATTTCAATTTCTTCTGAGAAAATAGGGATGGTTCCGTAAAGTTCCACCTCATCTCCAATCACAACCTGATATTGAATTGGCCCACCTGACACTTCCTTTTCCACATAATGGTTAATTACCCTAGTAAGATTATCCTTTTCAGTATGAATGAGAAATGGGACATATCCCTCTAATGCATTTTTCTCATGTCTAATTTTATAATCCTTTATTGGCAATGAAATAGATATGATAAAATAAAGTAAAATACATATGTTTATACCTAACAAAAGGAAAAACCAACTTTTCCAACTAGCCTTTTTCAACATTATTTCTCCTCTTTACGGACCATATAAATATCACGAGAATAGTCCTCTATTGTTTTTTCAGTTATTGTTTCATAAATGCGGCGAGAAACTAATTGATAACCCCTATCATTGGGATGAAAGTTATCGGAGGACAATAATTGTCTATTAGGTACTTTAAACAGGTCATCAATGCTGACAAAATAAGTATTATCGTATGTATCAATGACTTGATTGCCGACCATATTCCAATCTGTTAAAATTTCCTCCAATTCCTTCACGTCAGAAAACCAAATAAAAAAAGGATTATAAAGACTAACTAAAATAATCGGGATACGTGGATGTGATTTTCTAATTAGATCGATAATAGAATACAAATTGCTTTCAAATTTATCCCTAGCAAGGGTGAAATCGCTTTTTTGCAAATTCGAAATATTCCCCTTTACTACTTTCATTATATCGTTTCCACCAATTGTTAATATGACCATATTAGAGCTTTTAAGCTCATTTTGGACGGATCTTTTTCTTAGTTGAACAATTAAATCGGAACTTTTTAGACCTTTAATACCTAAATTAACAATTTCAATCTTTTTTATCCCTTTTGTATTTTCAAGACTTGTTTTTAGAAAGGGAATGTACCCTCCTCTTTCCGTACTATCACCGACTCCCTTTGTTAAAGAGTCACCAATTGAGGCAATTTTTAAGTTAATTGGTATAAAGTCTTGTGAGATTTGCCTTTTTACCAATGACGGGCCTGTTCGATTTGAATGGAATTCAGCATGAACTTTTGTACTCATTCCAGTTGAAAATGCCGATAAAATGAATACAAAAAGAATAGGTAAGAGGATAGCTTTTTTCAAATGCATCACCCCATTTTATTGAAATTATATAGATATTATAACTCTAAAAATGGGATTCAATCCGAGATTATCCAAAGGGTTAGAGTAAAAAACCCTACAGCTACTACTGTAGGGTTTTGATATCACTAATGATGTCTTCCATTGGAATTTCATTTAAACCTGTATAGGTTTTCAAGATTTTTCCTTCTGGTCCAACTAAATAGAAATCAGTGCCATGGATAACCTGGTCGCCTTTTTGTGGTTTTTTTACCCAAGCTTTAAAACTATCGAACGCTAATTTTTCAATTGTATTTTGATCATAACCAGTTAAAAAGTTCCAGTTATTAAAATCAGCATTAAATTTGACTCCATATTCCTTAAGAATTTCAGGTGTATCTATACCAGGATCGACACTAAAGGAAACAAATTGTAAATTTTCAATTCCTTCTTTTTTTGCCATATCCTGCAACTTTTGCATATTATAAGTCATCGGTAAGCACACATCTTCACAATTGGTAAAAATAAAGTCGGCTATCCAAACCTTCCCATTAAGATTCCCTAGTCCAAACTCTTCGCCATTTTGGTTGGTAAAGTTAAAATCACCAACTTTCCAATTTAAGGGGTTTTCTATCTGTTTTTTTCCACAGGCGGTTACTACAAACAAAATTAAAACAAAAATAGTCCATTTCTTAAACACAAAAAGCACCTTCATTTCTAATTATCATCATAAAAATTATTTTAACAAACCTTTGTTAATAAGAAAAGAAAAGCGCTTGTTTTCGCTGTTAGGTCAATATTTATTATTCATTTGAAAGTGGTAAATAAATATTAAACGTTGTGCCTACACCCTTCGTGCTTTCTACCTCGATTTTCCCTTTCATTCTTTCAATAATCTGATAGCAAACCATTAATCCTATTCCAGTACCTTTTTCTTTTAAGGAATAAAAGGCTGTTCCTAACCTAGAAAGTTCCTCTACTGTCATCCCGATTCCGGTATCACTAATCGAAAACACGGCCATATCATTTTCTTCAGATACCTTTATCGTTAATTGTCCGCCTTCCTTCATCGCTTCAATTCCGTTTTTTAAGATATTGATTAATACCTGTTTAATCTCACTTTTATTCCCTTTTATCCAAACGTCTTTTGGTAAAATTGTTTCCAATTGGATACTCTTTGAAAGCAGAGCATAGGAATTCATTAGGTCCATCACTTTAATGGTCAATTCATTGGCGTTTATTATTTCCGCTTCTTGATTAAAATCAGGCTTAGCCAGCGATAAATAATCATTAATAATGATTTCAGCCCTATTTAACTCATCAATCATTAACTGAATATAGCTATGTTCTTCTTCTGTCATATGTTTTTTACCAAGGAATATTTGTAAAAATCCCTTTACCACAGTCATTGGATTTCTAATTTCATGGGCTACGGAGGCAGCAAGCTGGCCTATTGCATTCATTTTTTCTGCTCGTTGCAACTCTTTCTGAAGTCTAGTTTTCTCAATAATTTGCTCCATTTCGTCAATGGCATCTTCAAACCGATATAAAAGCTTTGCATCCTTATTTGGGTGACCTAACTCCTTTGAAGTAACTGATAATTGTTCAAACAAAACCGATAATTTGTCAGTCATTTGATTAAAGGTTTTCCCTAATCTGCCTAAATCCGATTCATCCTGAACTATCAGTTTCACCTCAAAATTACCAGAGCTTACTTGATTTATTCCGGAAATAATCTCATTAATGGGTTCTGTAACTTTTTTTAGGCCCCATCTTAAGGAAAAGAAAACAAAAATGGTAATAAACAGAAAAGACCCAAATAAATACAAGGCGATTCTTTTCTGGTTTTTCTCAATAATAGACGCGTCAACATCCACACCTAACACTGCGATAACCTTCTCGTTTTGATCTAATATTGGGGCAAATGCTGTAACCCAAGTACCATATTGATCGCGATGGATTTTGGTAAACTGGACATTTTTTTGTTTGATGGTGTTTTGAAAGGCACGCAAATATTCCCGGCCTGCATGATAATACGTAAAATTAACGAATCCATTTTCGTTCCCTTTTTTGGAAACGGATACAAAATAAAGTTTGTTTTGTTGGTAAACCTTCGCATCAAATATATATCCGTCTATATAATCTCCACTTCGTTCATTTATCATTGAGACAATATGATTGATACGCTTAGAAGTCGGATGTTCCTGGTCTTTATGTTTTTTGGCACCGATAACATCTTCCGGTGGAATCGTCGCACTCCATAACGATGCAACACCCACTACTTTATCAGTTAATTGGTCCTTAAGTTGACTTGATTGATTAACGAAACTTATTCCAGCTGTTGAAACGACAACAAGAAAGGTCATCATAAAAGAAAATAATAATATCTTTTTATATAACGATAAATTTCGAAAAAAACCTTTGAGCCTCATCATAACTTTCCCTTCAAATTACTATAAATAGGAAATTCGACAAACTCCCTTTCATATCCTCTTTTTATTTACAGTTTTAGACAAAAAACCTAAGTAGTTTTTACCTACTTAGGTTACTAAAATACTTTATTCGAAATAATACATTAGGGCGATTGCACCTAATCCTGTATGCGTGGCTATAACAGGAGTCGTATAATCAATTCCAATTTGCTTAAAGCCTGTTAAATTCTCTATTTCTGTTTTCAATTGCTCAGTAAGCTCAATCGCCCTTGTATGGGCCATTCCGACTCGCTTGACCTTTTTACCGGCAATATCCTCAGAAAATTGTTTCAATAAATACTTTTTCACTTGTGAATGACTTCTTACCTTTGCAACTGGCGTGTATTCACCGCCGTCTAATGAAGCAATTGGTTTAATATTTAATAATGACCCGATAAATGCTCTACCTTTTCCGATTCGCCCACCCTTTACAAGATTCTCCAGAGTATCAACCATTATGTATAAACGCGTTTGCTTTCTTACATGTTCAAGGTGATGAACAATTTCCGCAACCGTTTTTCCCTCATTTACCAATTCCGCTGCTTCTAATACTTGAAACGAAAGAGCTTTGGATATGTATCTGGAATCAACTACTGTAACCTTCCCTTTTGCCATTTGGGCAGCACTTTCCGCAGAACGAACGGTACCACTCATACCACCTGTCATATGAATGGAGAGTACCTCGTAACCTTCCTCCGCTAACCGATCATACAATTCAAGGAATGCACCTGTTGCAGGTTGAGAAGTTTTCGGGAGTTCCTTTGCCTTTTTCATTTTCATCAAAAATTCCTCAGGTGTAATATCAACTCTGTCTATGTAAGATTGATTATCAATCGTTATCGTTAAAGGAACTACTTCAATATTATTTTTTTTTAATATTTCTTCGTTTATATCAACAGTTGAATCAGTGACAATTTTAATTTTATCTATCATTTCGTTTCACTCCTGTATAGGTAAACCCATTTTCTATGTCCATTATACAGATTTATGATTTGATTGAAAAACTTTCTTAATATGCATCAAACATAAAAAGAGAATCGAAAATCCGATTCTCAAGTAAAAGTTCTAAGCATTATTTTTCAATTCGCCTATTTTGTATAATTCCTCATAATCAGGCCATTTTAAAGTGCGCTTTAAATAATCTCGAAAGGAATAGCATTTTTTTGCTTTCGGTTCCTTGTAAAGCATAGTAATAAACGATTGCAAACGGACTTGGATCATAAAATAATACCGGTTATCTTCCTCCAATACAGGAATATCCATGACTTTTACCTTCTGTCCAACAACATTTTTGAACTCTAGGCTTTTGAACAACAAATTATCAATCCTCTTTTTTACCCGTTTGAATCTATTATAACCTATAATTCACTCGAAATGTGTCTGTTTGTGCGTATTTTATAAAATATTTATGACTTTTTTCGACTATTCCTAAAATTTACACAACTCCATTATCTAAAAAAAACTCTGGTATTTTACCAGAGTCTTATTTCAACTTACTATGCTTGTTCTGTACTCTCTTCCCATTCTTTCTCCTTTTTTAACTTCTTACGGTAAACAATTTTCGATAAATTGATGCTGATTTCATATAATACAAGCAATGGGACCGTAACAAGGAAGTCTGACATAAAATCAGGAGGAGTAATGAGAACGGCAATAATAATTAAAATAAAATAAGCATATTTGCGAATTTTTGAAAGAACATAAGGGTTGATGATTCCCAATGATGTAAGAAACATAACGATTACCGGTAGTTCAAACAATACACCAAATGGCAAGGTCATATTCATTACAAACCGAAAATACTTGTCTGCTGTAAAGTTTGCAACCAACATATCCCCGCTAAGCTCAATTAGAAAACTTAATACGGTTGGAAAAATGACAAAATAACCAAATGCTAGACCAACGATAAATAAGATAAATAATGCTGGTATATACGACAAGGATATTTTACGTTCAATTGGTTTAAGAGCTGGTTTAACAAACAACCAAATTTGTAAAGCCAGGACAGGTATCGTTCCAGCTATTGCTACAATTGTCGCGAGCATAAAATAAATCCAAACGATGTCACTAGGTCCTAATGCAATTAATTTTATATCAAGATCACGAACAAACCAAGAATAGATATCCTTTACATAGATGAAGCCTACGACAAAAAATGCTACAAAAGCTACCGCTGAAATAATCAAGCGTTTTCTCAATTCATCTAAATGATCTACTAAATTCAATTCCTTATCTTCCATAGTATTCCCCTACCCATTTGTTTTGAAGAAAAAAAGGTGCGAGATAAAATCTCTTACACCTTATTTAAGCGCGTTTTTCTTTTCTTCTTCAAATTCTTCCATTACATCACTAGTTAATTCACGGGTAGACTTTTTGAATTCACGAAGTGTTTGACCAAAAGCTCTTCCGATTTCAGGTAATTTTTTAGGACCAAATATAATCAAAGCTAAAACTAAAATTAAGATTAATCCAGGTACTCCAATATTTGATAACATGTAGTTACACCCCTTAATAAAATTTAAACCCTATAATGATTATAGTACTTAGAACTAGGATTTGAATAGTGCAAACCCAAAGTTCATAAGAATTTCACATCTAACGTAAATATAGTAACGAGAATAGACTTATTTGTCCACTAATTTTAAAAAACGTCTGAATCCAGACGTTTCTTCAAAAGCCAGTTTCTTACGTTAAACTCCCTATTTTTTCGTATATCAAAAATTCGTAGTCATATGGATTCAGTTCGTCGCGAATCCCTTTTTCTTGAAAAATCAACTTAAAATCAGAAAGTGAAATCTCTGGAAAATACGTATCTCCATCAAATTGATGGTGGATCATCGTTAGATATAGCTTGTCCACTACTGGCAATAACTCTCGAAAAATTTCCGAACCACCTATAACAAATACTTCTGTATCAAGCTTTTGACAATAGCTTTTGAAGTCTGCGACCGAAGAAACAACCGTACAGCCCTCACATTCAAAATCCGGGTTTCTCGTAATCACAATATTTTCACGTCCAGGCAATAACCGCCCAATCGATTCATGGGTTTTTCTTCCCATCGCAACAGGATGACCCATTGTAACTCTTTTAAAAAACTTTAAGTCCTCGGGAAGATGCCAAGGAAGTTGATTGTTTTTCCCAATCACTCGGTTTTCATCCATCGCCCAAATAAACGAAATCATACGTTCACCTCTCCTTAAATATGAGAATGTGGATACCCTACAATCTTATACCGCAATTGGAGCCTTTATACTAGGATGAGGGTCATATCCAATAATTTTCAAGTCCTCTACTTCAATATCAAAGATTGATTTTTTATCTGGATTAATGTTTAAAGTAGGCAGTGGTCTTAATTGACGTGATAATTGCTCTTTTACTTGCTCTACATGGTTTAAATAGATATGTGCATCACTAATGCTGTACACAAACTCACCAACTTCTAATCCACATTCTCTTGCAATTAAGTGGGTTAATAATGAGTATGAAGGGATGTTGAAGTTTGATCCCAAAAACGAATCAGCACTGCGTTGTAGTAAATGGCAACTTAATTTACCATTACCGACATAGAATTGGAACATTACATGGCAAGGTGGTAAGGCAGCTTTACTTCCTTTGGCCCCAGCATTGATTACATCCTCGGGATTCCAGGCATTTACAATTAATCGACGGGAATCTGGATTGATTTTTATCTGTTTAATAACATCTTTTAATTGATCTATTGTTTCTCCTGTTGAGGTTGTCCAATTACGCCATTGTTTGCCGTACACATTACCTAGGTCACCATACTTTGCGGCAAAATCATCGTCTTCTAAGACATTCTGACAGAACTTCTGCATTTCAGCTTGATATAAATAATTAAATTCTTCATCTACTAAGCACCGGTTCCCAAAATCCGTCATATCTGGACCTATGTACTCGTCAGATTCAACCCACTTTTTAAAAGCCCATTCATCCCAGATATGATTATTATTTTGAAGTAAATAACGAATATTGGTATCCCCTTTAATGAACCATAATAACTCACTTGCGATTAAGCGGAAAGGTGTACGTTTTGTTGTAAATAGAGGAAATCCTTTAGATAAATCAAAACGCATTTGATAACCAAAAACACTGATTGTCCCTGTTCCCGTTCGGTCTTTTTTTATTTCACCTTTGTCTAAAATATGTTGTAAAAAATCTAAATATATTTGTTCTAACTCATTCGACAATTTATTTCACCTCGAATATTTATCACTCATACATAATGATTTTAACATATTCAGAAAGAAGGAAGTCTACTTAACACAAAAAAATGAGCCGGGATTTCCAGCTCATTGGGTTTCACGATATATAAAGTCATAGGTTAGAGGAGCAAATTGATATAAAGTTTGCCGTGTTTCATCACTATAATAATACATCGCAAATGTTTCTGCGAAATATTCTTCGGGATAGTTTAAAAAATAGCTCTGATTTGGAAATAGTGACGCCTTTTCTTGCTCCCAAATCATTAAGAAAGTATGATTATTTCTTAAATCATTTAAAATTATGTGATCAATTGAATGTGCAAGCTCATGGAGTTCAAGGTTTATTGATCCATGTCCTTTTCCTTTTTCACTTGAGCCAATTTTGACAAGAACTGTTTTTCCCCCGCCAATTCCAGGAACATCATCCCACGTTGTGTTGGATTGGTATCCCCTCGGGATCACACCTTTTAAGTGACTGGCTGTTGGATTATCTGTCAGTTTCCCCACGAATAATTTCACAATAATTCTTTTTTGGTTCATTTTTCCTAACAATTTTGGTGAGAGTAAGGATATATGATTAACAATTTTCGCTGCCTCCAGCTGATCAAAAGTTGCTTTTGGAAAGGTAATAATATTTTCTAGCACATTAGCTGGAATCTCTTCTAATGTTTTTTGAAGAATAGTATCTTTCGAAAAGTCCGATAGTCTGCGACTATCATTTGTTGCATGAGAAATACGATAAATAGATAATGATAGTATCAGAACACTAAAAAAAATGGGTAGTTTTTTCATATTTACAACACCTTAATTTTATTCTACTAAAATTATATCATAGTAAACTGGTTCAAAATATGATTAAAGGTGTTAGGAAAAATGTAACAAAAAAAACCGGCCACCCCAATGACCGAGTTCTTTTACCAATTTAGCTCATCCACTTCGGTGGCATATTTTTCGCCCAATAGATTGTTCCAAGTGGAAAATGCTCCTGAAAGCCATCAGTATAAGTATGATAGTGAAAATTAAACCAATAACCCTCTTGTGGTGGGTTATCCCGTCTTACATGGAAACGAATCAAATCCTCACCAGTCAATTGGTTAGTGATATGAAAAATCCTTTCAGAGACCCCACCACTTGGGAATTCCGAAATAGCTAAGTATTGGAGGTTATTCTCAGGAAATTGTTTTGTCATCTCCTCCATGACCTTTTCAATTTCAGGTAAAATGACCTCTTTAAATTCATCTTCAATCACTGGTTTTATTTTTGTTCCAAATTTTTGATACGAATAGATTTCCGCTTGAGTAAGAATGTCATCTAAAAATTGCTCTCTTGTGGATACAGTGCTTTCACTCTCAACTTCAAGATCGGAATTTCGAGGTTCTGATTCTAAAATATCACGCTTAAAACCAGGATCTTGTCCAAGTTCCTCTAACCAAGCTGCCTGTGAGGGAGTCACCATTCCAAACGATAAAACAGTAATCATCACGACTAAACTTTTGCGTAACCATTTTGGCATACAGGATTCCTCCCTTCCTCTTTTAAACTATTATACTTCTTTTTTCAGAAAATTTAAAAGTACGAGGTTTATTTTTTCATAAAAATTTCTTTTTCTATGACACCATAATGAAATTTCGCTGTTTTTCTTCTCAATACCTCAAAGCCAAACTGGGTAAATCTTTTGCTTAAATAATGATCCTTTAAAACAACTCTTTGACGAGCCACTCTCAGGGCTTCTTCAATCCACTCTGCCCGTAAATCATCATATACAGCAATCTTACCTAAGGACTTTATACCATCAGATTCGAGAATTTTTTTGTCAAACATCGGGTCAAAGTAAACACAATCGAAACTTTCTGCTGGCAAACTCTTTAAAATGTCATAACTAAAAGCATGATTTACTTCCACACTTCTCATGGCCTCATCGATAATAGCCCGGCCAGAAGACCATTTCCTTAGTCCCGTTCCAACGATAAAACTTAAATACTTATCCGCTTCAAGGCCAATAACCTTCCCTGATGCACCTACTACAAAGCTAGCAACAATGCTATCAGAAGCAAGTCCTAAGGTACAATCTAAAAAACTCATTCCATCAGATAACTTACAAACATCCACAAAAGGATCAGATTCTCCTAAACATAATCGCTTAATTCGAAACATAGCTGAATTAGGATGAAAGAAAAAGGCCGTCTTTTCACCAAATGGATATAGCTCCAGCCTTTCCTTTCCAACTACGATACATGAGCCTCCCCACTCCCGTTGCATGAACTCGACTGATTGTTTTTTTCGTTCTAGAAAGGGAACACCTAATTCATAAGAGATCGCTTTTGCTTGTAAAATCATCTCTTCATTCGTTCTTCCTGCTGTTGTAACAAACATAAGTCCATCACCTATACAAAAAGGATGCCAATAAAGGGCACCCTTAGTCCATTTTTGTTTCAAACGCTGTTAAAAGATTTTCCATGATTGCTTCCATTGGGACGCTTTCAATATCATGTCTCGGAATAAAATGTACAACTTCTTTCCCTTTTAACAAAGCCATCGATGGTGAAGATGGTGGAATATCACCAAAATACTCGCGCATTTTAGCCGTCGCTTCTTTGTCTTGACCAGCAAAAACAGTTACTAAATGGTTGGGTTGTTTCTCAGTACGTAACACAGCTTGAGTGGCAGCTGGACGTGCCAAACCTGCCGCACAACCGCATACAGAATTGACAACAACTAATGTAGTTCCTTCTACATTGTTCATAAACTCATCTACGGCTTGGGCTGTTAATAATTCCTGAAATCCCGATTGTGTTAATTCTTGACGCATTGGAATAACCATTTGTCTCATATATTCTTCATATGCCATTGACATGTGTAAAACCTCCAAAAATTAATCATCCTTTAGGGTAAGCATACTATATTTTACTTACACCATGCAAAGAAGTGCCCTCAGAAATTTAATCATTTTTTCGGGCTTCCGTCATTTGTTTCCAGACAGAACCCTTTGCCTCTTCGCCACCTTCAATACGTTCAATCGCCATTTTCACTTGTAGACTTACTTCAAATTCAGGATCATTTTCGGCAGCTTTTAAAGCAGGTAAGGCACTCTTGTCACCAACTTCAAATAAATACATCGCAGCTCTCCATCGTACAAGTTTGCTGGAATCCTTCAAGGCACGACACATTTCAGGAATCGCTTCTTCGAATCCTAAATCGGATAAACAATCTCCTGCGGTTCTTCTTACTGCTACTGAAGAATCTTTCAAAGCTTGATAAAGAAGAGGTAGAACTTGTTTATCCTCCACCATCCCGACATAAACCGTTGTCAATCTGCGGATTGACATTTTCTCATCTTTTAAAGCCTGTTTCAGAACAGCTAGATCTTGGATAGTCGGATCTTCCATTTGCTCTAGAGCCTGATAACGGATTCGCCAATCATTGTGAGCAAAATCTGCGAGTGTAATTCTCTTCTTCGTACGATTCTTTCTTACTGAAATTTCATCCGTATCCTTTTTCGCTTCATTGACTAACTGCTTCACCCGTTCTTCTGGATAGGCAGCTAGCAATTCTTCTAAAATTTCTTGTCCAATTTGCTCTATATCACCATAGCGAATGCCAAAATCCTGCCATTTGCGGAGAAGAATATAATTGTCACCAGGCAACTGTGCTTCAAATGCAGCATTTTTATAAAGATCAGGAAGACCAAAACGTTTCTCTATATCATCCTCAGTAAGCTTTATTTGTAAGGGAATTCCCTTAAACATTTGCACCTGGGCTTTTACTTCACCAAAATGTTGATTAACCGACCCGCTTTCAGTTCCAACTAAAGTTGTTTCCTCCCCAAAAGCTCCCCTAACCTTTGGTAAAATTTCTTTCCAATCATACTTAGCATTTCGTTCTACAGCAAGAAAATCTGCAACATGGTAGACACCCTTAACCCCTTCTATAGCAAGAATTTGTTGGATTACTTCAGGTGCCCCTTCATGCTGATCTTTTTTATAGTTATGGCTTTTCCCCATCGCCAATTCTTGGTCTAAAATGACTTTCATTGTGTTTGGGCTTGGTGTTGGCTCTATTGAAATGATTTTCATCGAATCATCCTTTTTACATTTTCTTTAAACCAGTTTACCATAACCAGCTTTTCACAATCACCTAAAGTGATTTATGATTCATTCAGTTCTGATAAATACGACCATCGTTCGATTAAATATTCCAATTGTTCATTTAGACTTGCTTCTTTTTCCGCTAATTGATGAGCCTTTTCAAAATCACTGCCAACCACAGATAATTCTTCAGAAACCTTCAACAATTCAGCTTCAACCTCAGAAATCTTATCATCCATTTCTTCCCATTCTTTTTGTTCTTTATAGGTCATTTTCTTTTTCTTTTTCTCAGGTTGCTGTCTCTGCACTTCGACTTTTGGCTTCACTTCTTTTTTGGCAAGCTCTGATTCCAAATAATCTGAATAAGTGCCAAAGTAGGAAGTTACGACACCTTCCCCCTCAAAGACTAGTAATTGATCAACCACTTTATCTAAAAAATATCGATCATGAGAAACGGTAATGACAACCCCGGGAAAATCATCTAAATAATCCTCTAGGACCGTTAAGGTTTGAGTATCCAGGTCATTTGTAGGTTCGTCCAAAATCAAAACATTAGGCTCTTCCATTAATTTCTTTAATAAGTAAAGGCGACGTTTTTCACCGCCCGATAATTTTCGAATAGGCGTTCCATGTGTATTCATTGGAAAAAGGAAACGCTCTAACATTTGAGCAGCTGAAATGTACTTACCGTCAGTGGTATGAATCATTTGAGCGGTTTCCTTTAAATACTCAATCATTCGTTTATTTTCATCCATATCATCATTCTCTTGGGTATAATAGGCGATTTTAACGGTTTGACCGGTGATAATCTCACCTTTATCGGGTAGAATTCTGCCTGCCAATAAATTTAACAAGGTCGACTTTCCGGTGCCATTACGACCAATGATGCCAATCCTGTCTCCAGGTTTCATTAAATAATCAAAATCAGTAAGGATTACTTTATTTTCAAAGTTTTTACTGACACTCTTTAGTTCAAAAACCTGTTTTCCAAGCCGACTTCCACTTAAGGCAATATCAAGCTTGTCTGTGGATTTCTGTGTAGAAAGCTTGTCGTCTAAAGTTTCAAATCTTTGAATTCTTGCCTTCTGCTTCGTTGTTCTAGCCTTCGCACCCCTTCTCATCCATTCAAGCTCGTTACGATATAAATTGCGCAATTTTTCAAAGGAGGCTGACTCGTTTTCTTCACGAATGGCTTTGGCTTCTAAAAAAGAAGCATAATTTCCTTTATAGCTATATAAATTTCCGCCATCTAATTCAAAAATTCTGTTCGTCACTCGATCCAAAAAATATCGGTCGTGAGTAACTAATAAAATTGCGCCACTATATCGGCTTAAATAATCCTCTAACCATTTTACGGAATCAAAATCAAGATGGTTGGTTGGCTCATCTAATATTAACAAGTCAGGGGAATCGATTAATACTTCAGCAAGGGCAACTCGCTTTTTCTGGCCACCTGAAAGTTCTGATATTTTTTGTTGATAATTTTCTATCCCTAATTTATTGAGAATAGCCTTCGCATTAGCACTAGCATCCCAAGCATTTAATGTATCCATTTCCTTTTGAAGTGAAAATAATCGATCTTGAACTTGATTGTTATTAGGGTCGACATTTAGTTGTTCTAGCGCTGCTTCATATTGACGTACGATTTTAAAAGTTGGTGAATCTCCCTTAAAAACCTGTTCTAATACAGTCAAATTTCCGTCTAGTTCAGGTTGCTGTGATAAATAGGAAACAGTGTAATCTTTGCCGGCTACAATTTCCCCTTCGTCTGCGAGATCAATACCTGCAACAATTTTTAATAGTGACGACTTACCCGTTCCATTAACCCCAATAAGACCAACTCGCTCTTTTTCCGTTATTGTAAAGGAGATCCCATCAAATAGTTTTTTCTCTCCATATGTTTTTGACACATTTTCAATTGAAATCATTTTCAAGCTAAACCATTCCATTCCTGATAAAATTGTGTTAAAAATTGTTCCATATAGCGGTGCCGGTCCTCTGCGATCAGTTTTGCCGTTTCTGTATTTAATAAGTCTTTTAATAATAAAAGTTTTTCATAAAAATGGTGGATACTAGAAGATTTACCGTGACGATATTCTTCGACAGTCATCTTTTCTCTTATTTTGAATGAAGGATTATATATTGGGTTTCCCTTTTTCCCTCCATAAGCAAACGCTCTCGTTATTCCTATTGCCCCTATAGCATCAAGCCTGTCTGCGTCTTGAACGATTTTAGCTTCCCAGGAAGGGAGATTTTTTTTCTCACCACCGCGAAATGATATAGAATGAATAACTTCTAAAATCTTAAGATTAGATTCAGATTCAAGTTCGATTTTGTTTAAAAAATCTTGCAGCCGTTTCTGGCCAGACTCTATGGTTTCATTTAACTTTTCATCCGGTATATCATGTAAAAGGGCCGCCATCTCAATGATAAACAAGTCACCCTCATGTTCTTTACTCGCTATGTATAAAGCATTTTTTCGAACCCGATCCACATGAAACCAATCGTGACCTGTTGAATCATCGCCCATAACACTTTTAACGAAATTTTCTGTTTCATTAATAATTTGTTGTCTTGTCACCAAACTCCCTCACCTTCTAACATTTTTATTTTATCATAACCTATCTAAATAATGGCGGTGTGAGAAAAGCAGAGCTAAAACTATTTTCAATTGGCCAGTAAAATCCGGTTCTCAATTGTTAGATAACATATTCTCTTCAGCGTCGCTGGCGCCCCATTTCCATAAAAAAAAGTGCCCAACGGACACTTTTAGCGATTATACCAACTGATACCTAATGTATTTTCTCCGGCGTGAACGCCAATTACAGCACTTAATGGGCATAAAATAAACTCTATTTGTGAAAATTGTTCCTCCAAGTCCTTTTTCCATCTCAACGCCTCTTCCGGATTTAATCCATATAAAATGTAAGCTTCCTTTATTGGAGATTTTTCATTAGCCTTTTGTAGTAATCCAATTATTCTCTCTTTTGCTTTCTTTTCACTTCTTACTTTTTCTTTTGTCTCCAGTTTACCGTCCTCGATGCTAATGATTGGTTTTACGTTTAACATGCTCCCCAAAAAGAATTGGACTCCATTCATTCGCCCGCTGCGATGCAATTGTTCCAAGCTTCCAATTAAGACATAGGTTTCATTTTTACTGGTCTGCTCTTCAAGAAAGTTGATAACGCTTTCAATTTCATCACCTTCTTGAAGTCTTTCAATACCCATTTTGATTAAAGCTGTTAAAGGATAGGTTAATATTTTCGAATCGATTGTTACTACAGGAACGTCAACCAACTGGGCCGCTTGCTGGCTGGAAGAAACGGTTCCACTTAATTTAGAAGAAATAAGAACGGAAATAATCATATCATATTTTTTCCCCAATTCCTCATAGAGCTTTTGAAATTCGCCAACTGAAGGTTGAGAAGTTTTCGGTGGAGTACTTAATGTTTTTAATCTTGTATATAACTCTTGTGGGGTTAAATCAATACCATCTAAATATTCTTTTTCGTCCAAAATAATCATCATTGGTATGGTATAAACATCTGGATTATTTTGTATCTCCTCATCAATAAATGCTGTACTGTCAGTTACCCAAGCAATTTTTTTCGTCAACTTTTATCCCCCTTAATAATTAGTAGTAGATACTAGTAGTTAATTATAACTCTTACTATCATATTATGAGTTATAAGACTATATTAGGCAATAACAAAAAACAGACCAGAGATATTGCCTCTGGTCTGTTTTTTGTTAGCCTTAAAATAATCCTAAAGCATTCCCGTTTTCGTCAACGTCCATATTAAGCGCAGCAGGTTTTTTAGGCAAGCCTGGCATTGTCATAACATCACCTGTTAAGGCAACGATAAAGCCGGCACCAATTGAAGGCTTAAATTCACGAATGGTAACGGTAAAGTCGGATGGTCTACCAAGCTTTGTCGGATCATCGGATAATGAATATTGGGTTTTCGCCATACAAACTGGAAGATTTGACCAACCATAGCTATCAAAATCCTGTAGTTGCTTTTTCGCTTTCGATGAAAATTCTACATCTCTTCCACCATAAACTTTTTGGACAATCGTTCTGACTTTATCTGCAATGGAGTCCGTTAGGTCATATAAAGGTTCGAAGTTATTTTCTTGTGTTTCGATTGCCTCAACAATTTTATTAGCAAGTTCTACTCCACCTTCTCCACCCTTTTCCCACACCTCAGTTAGGGCAACAGATATACTTTGTTCCTTGCAAAAGTCTAATAATGCTTGAACCTCAGCTTCCGTGTCAGTGACAAATCGGTTAATCGCCACAACTGCAGGTAAGCCAAAACTTTGAATTGTTTCAACATGTTTTTTAAGGTTTGCAAAACCATCCTTAAGCGCTTGAACATTTTCGTTTACTAATTCTGTTTTTAACATACCACCATGCATTTTAAGAGCTCGAATGGTAGCGACAATGACAACTGCTTCAGGTTTAAAACCAGCACTTCTTGATTTAATATGCAGAAACTTCTCTGCACCTAAATCAGCACCAAATCCAGCTTCAGTGACAACAAAATCAGCAAGTTTAGATGCTGTTGTGGTCGCAATGACGCTGTTACAACCATGGGCAATATTTGCAAATGGTCCGCCATGAATAAGAGCTGGAGTACCTTCAATGGTTTGAACAAGGTTTGGTTTAACGGCTTCTTTTAACAGAAGAGTTAAAGCTCCTTCTATTCCTAAATCTCCTGCGGTAACAGGTTGCTTTTGATAGTTATATGCAACAACCATTTTAGCAAGGCGTTTCTTTAAATCTTGTAGATCAGTAGCCAAGCATAATACAGCCATGATTTCTGAAGCTACTGTAATATCAAATCCATCTTCTCGTGGAACACCTTGAGTCGGTCCACCAAGACCGATGATAACCTTTCTAAGAGCGCGATCATTAAGGTCAACTGCCCGTTTCCAAACAATTCGACGTTGGTCAATTTGCAATTCATTTCCTTGTTGCAGGTGATTATCGATAAAAGCTGCAAGTGCATTGTTTGCTGTAGTAATGGCATGAAGATCACCAGTAAAATGTAGGTTGATATCTTCCATTGGAAGGACTTGTGCGTAGCCTCCCCCAGTTGCACCACCTTTTACTCCCATCGTGGGTCCTAATGATGGTTCACGCATAGCAATCATTGCTTTTTTTCCGATGCGATTAAAAGCATCTCCCAACCCAACCGTAACGGTGGATTTACCTTCTCCCGCTGCAGTTGGATTAATAGCTGTGACGAGAATTACTTTTCCACTTTGTTTTGTTTGAATTTTATTAAGTGCTTCAGTGGAAAGCTTTGCCTTGTACTTGCCGTAGAGCTCAAGATCATCTTCCGACAAACCCAGTTTGGAAGCGATTTCAAGAATAGGTTTCATTGTTGCTTCTTGAGCAATTTCAATATCCGATTTATACTTGATCTTTTCCATGTAATCCCCCTACCATTTATCCATAATAGTTCAACCCACTCTATTTTAACATTCTCACTGTTATTGGGAAAATGTTTTTCTTTGATTAATTATCATTTAATCAGGCTAAAACTATAAAAAAGAAAGGGATGTGACATAAATTGGACACAATTATTGCTTTGCATCGAAATTACTCCGGAGACATCATTAGTTTCCAAACATCTTCAGGGAGGATTATTTCTTATCGAAAAGCTTTAATGGAGGTAGAGAATGGTATTATTGATGGAGTTACTATTGACTCTAACTCAGTAGGTGAAAGAGTTTTATCTCCTATGACGGAGGAGTCGTTTGACCATTACCCTCAAATTTATTAGGCCGATTTTCGTGTAAATTCTCACAAATAAATGCCAACGAGACAAAATGTTATACGGGATAAAAACTAATACGAAGAGCAACATTCTATTCGAAAATGGCCATTATGAAAGGATCAGACTAAAAGTCTGATCCTTCTTCGTTACCTTTTTGAATTTCCCTCAATCTTTCGACACGCTCTTGGTTTTCTTCGAAAAATTGTATCAAATCACCAATCCTGTCAATTGCATCCCAACTTAAATGATGTTCGATTCCCTCAACATCAACATATATGTTTTCCTCTTTCACACCAATTATTTGCATAAATTGCTCTAATAAATCGTGTCGAAACACAAGTCTTTTTCCAATTTTCTTTCCTTTTGGGGTTAACATTAACCCCCGATACTTTTCATAAACCAAGTATTCATCCTTGTCTAACTTCTGTACCATTTTTGTTACAGAGGAAGGGTGAACCGAAAGTGATTCAGCAATATCCGAAACTCTCGCATAGCCCTTTTCTTCAATCAATATATATATTTGCTCGATATAATCTTCCATACTTGGTGTTGGCATTAATGGACCCCCTGTACACTCAATCAAACTAAATTTTACTATAGAAGGGAAAGCAGGACAAGGGAATTGGTTATTTTTGCGTGATTTCTAACTGGTTGCTATGGGATGATTGGCTAAATACGAAAACAACCCTTTGCTGTTCCGGATTCCAGGTCAGTTTGGCGCTGAACGTTTTCTCCCTACTGGTAAAGCCATCAATTTGTTCTGTTATCCCATTAGCGAGAATGGCTTTTACATGCTTTTGCGTTATCGATTTTCCTAATATCTTTTTCGAGATCGTAAAGTTACAATGGGTAGCATTATAATTAGAGCAGCCGTAGAAACTTCCCTTATCCACTACTTTACCATCACATTTTTTACATTTTCCTAATTGAGTTGCCCCCTTACTGCCTTTAAACTTTCTAGGTTCAAATTCCTCCTGTATTTGGGAAGAAAACTCCCATAAATGCATAGACTGGCAGGTGCTTTCAATTAAATGCTGGACCATTTTCTTGGTTTGTTCCATGAACTGACCAGGAGATGCCGTTCCTTCTGAAATTTCATGGAGTCTTTGTTCCCACTTAGCCGTCATTTCAGGTGATGCAAGTATTTGCTCACCAACTGCAGCAATGAGAACCTTTGCTTTGGCTGTAGCATAGACGAGATTTTTTTGCACCAGAATATACTTGCGATCCTTTAACATGGTGATAATCCCCGCACGAGTGGCTTCTGTTCCTAGACCCTCTGTTTTTAGTAAAACTTTTTCCAATTCCTTATCATCGAGATGCTTTCCTGCCGTTTTCATCACATTGATTAATTGACCTTCCGTATATCTTTTTGGCGGTTGTGTTTTGCTTTCTTTCACCTTCACTTTATCAACTCGACCTTGTTCTCCTTTTTCGAGATTCGGCAGCAAGGTATCCTTTTCTTTTTCGAATGTAGGTATCACTTTCTTCCAGCCTTCTTGAAGCTGTACCTTCCCTTTTGAAATAAAGGTAGCTCTCCCGTCTACAAGGGTCGTTACCGTTGTATATTCCACAATCGATTTTTCATAATGCGCCGCTATTAAACTCCTAACAATTAGGTCGTATAATTGTTTTTCTTCAGCAGAAAGCTTATTTAAATTCGGAATCTGCTCAGTTGGAATGATCGCATAGTGGTCAGTGACTTTTTTCTCATTTACATAGCGACTGTTATTTTGAATGGATGGAATTGGAAGTGGAAATAAATCCTGATATTCTTGGAGTTGACTGAATTTTTGTAAAATGCCTGGAAATGTTTTGGCCTCCCCAGGTGTAACAAATCGCGAATCTGAACGCGGATATGAAATATTTCCTTTTTGATAAAGCTTTTGTAAAGTGTCAAGCGTATTTTTCGGTGACATTTTAAATCGTTTGTTTGCCTCAGTTTGCAAGGCTGATAGGTTGTATAAATAGGGGGGCAAATATTCCTTCTTTTCAGCTTGGACATCGGAAATCTCCGCTGCTTTTTTTTCACAAAAGGCGGCAATTTTTTCTGCCAGTTCTTTTGTTTCGATTCTGGAATGACCGTCCTTTTCCCATTTTCCTGTATATTTATTTTTGCCAAAAATAAAGCTGGCTTCAACTTCCCAAAAAGGTTCAGATATGAAATTTTCGATTTCAAGCTCCCGCTTCACGATTAGTGCCAATGTAGGTGTTTGGACTCTTCCAACGCTAAAAGCATCGGAAAACCCTTTCTGCTGTAAAAGTAAACTGTATAATCTTGAAGCATTCATTCCTACTAACCAATCAGCACAAGCTCTCGTATAGGCTTCAAAATATAGGTTTTTCGTATCTAGTTCGGATAATAGATTTTTGAAGCCCTCCCTAATTGAATTGGCAGTTAGGGAGGAAATCCAAAGACGCTTCATTGGTTTATTGGATTTCGATAAACGTAGTATGTTTCGTACAATCAGTTCTCCTTCTCGCCCGGCGTCTCCCGCGTGGATGATTTCTGTTACGGAAGCGTGATGGACCAGTTTTTGAATGATATCAAATTGCTTTTTCTTACTCTTGACCACCTCATATTGATAGTGTTCCGGGGAAATTGGCAATGTTTGTAATGACCATTTTTTAAAAGAGGCATCATACTTTTCAGGTGCAGCAAGCTCACAAAGATGGCCAATCGCCCAGGTAACAAAAGCGCCATTGGGGAAAATTTCATTAGGCAGCACTTCAATATAGCCGTTTTGCTTTTTGTTTTTAAACACAGAAGCTAATGTTGAGCCTTGGTCAGGTTTTTCTGCAATGATTAACTTCATCTGAATCGCCTTCATTCTATCATTATTTGATTCAGTTTTATTTTAGGCTTATTCATGGATTTCGTAAAGCTAGAGTTTCTATATAAGATGAGCACTTCGAACGATAAAGGCTACAACAAAGGTAACGGCAAAAGCAATCAATGTTGGTATTAAAAATGCCAGGAATGTCCATTTCGGGCTTTTTGTTTCTTTATAAATATTCAGTAGAGTCGTGCCACATGGATAATGTAAAAGTGAAAATAACATCATATTAAGCGCTGTAAGCCATGTCCAGCCGTGATTAATGAAAATTTGCTTAATACCGCTAATCCCATCGACATCGATTAGAGCTCCGGTAGATAAGTAGCCCATTAAAAGCACTGGCAATACAATTTCATTGGCAGGCAGACCAACCAAAAAAGCCATTAAAATATATCCATCTAGACCAATCGCTTTGCCTAAGGGATCAAGAAATTCGACAATATAGAGGAGAATACTAGAATCTCCTATCGTGATATTGGCTAAAACCCACGTTAGGATTGCTGCCGGTGCGGCTACTTTAATGGCACGCATTAACACCGACAATGATTTCGTTAAGGATTCTCTGACAACCGTTTCAAAAATCTTAGGTTTACGATAGGGAGGAAGTTCTAAAGTATAGTGAGTAGGTACTCCTTTTAATAAGGTTTTGGATAGCCCCCATGAAACAGCAAACGTAACGATAATTCCAAATACAACTATGCCGACAATCACAGTTGTTGAGATGAGTGATTTCATACCTCCTGTAAAGCCCGATGCCATAAACAATGATGAAAGGATAATCAGTGTTCCCCACCGGCCGTTACATGGTACAAAATTATTCGTCAAGATGGCTAGCATTCGCTCCCTTGGGGACTCGATAATTCTAGTGGACATGATGGCAGCCGCATTACAGCCGAACCCCATTGCCATCGTAAGAGATTGTTTGCCATGTGCGCCTACTGATTTGAATAACCGGTCAAGATTAAAGGCAACCCTTGGCAGATACCCATAATTCTCTAATAAAGCAAATGTCGGAAAAAATATCGCCATAGGTGGCAACATAACCGCAATAACCCATGTTGTTCCACGATATAATCCTAAAACTATGATTCCATGAAGCCATTGAGGAGCATGTAAGAATTGAAACATCTTGGTTAGTTGTTCTTCCAAAAAGACAAAGAAATCTGCAAGAAGACCTGATGGAATATTTGCTCCGGCAATTGTAATGTAGAAGATGAGTCCTAAAATACTAAGCATAATTGGAAATCCGATAATGGGTGAGGTAAAGATATTATCTAACTTTTCGGTCAGCCGGTCTTGTTTTGATTTAGAATAAATAACCCCCGATTTTATGATTTGGTTGCTTTCCATAAACAGTTTTTCAACAATCCTGTCGCGTAGATCAGTAGAGCTTAATTGTTTTGCTTCATCTAGCAGACTATGAAACTCATCTACTTGGTGCAATTGATTACCCATATTATTTAGACCCCCATATGAAAATACTTTTCTTCTATCGCCTTAATTAAACTACTATCCCCGTCAAGCATTCTCAATGCCAGCCATCTTAGTGGCAATCCATCTCCGAATATTTTTGTTAATTTCTTTTCTAGATAGAGAATATTTTGCTCGGTTTCCGAATCGTATTGGATTTGGGTTGGCTTACACTCAATTTTTCCTGTCATGAGTCGGTCAATTGTATCTTGCAAAAACGATATCCCCGTTTTGTTACGTGCTGAGATTTTAATGACCGGAACTCCTAAACGTCTCATTAATTTTTTTTCATTGATGTTAATCCCGTTCTTTTCAGCTTCATCAATCAGGTTCAAACAAATGACAACGTTTTTTGTCACCTCTAACACCTGAAGAGCCAGGTTTAAATTTCGTTCTAACGCAGTTGAGTCGACAACGACAATCGTCACATCGGGTTGCTCAAATAAAATATAATCCCTTGCCACTTGCTCATCTAAAGAATTGGAAAAAAGCGAATAGCTTCCAGGTAGATCAATCATTTTATAGGAATTTCCTTTGTATTCAAATAAGCCTTCTTTTAGATCGACCGTTTTACCTGCCCAGTTGCCAGTATGTTGCTTTAGACCCGTTAAGGCATTAAAGAGAGTGCTTTTACCTGTATTAGGATTGCCTACTAAAGCCAAACGAAATGATTTTTTGGTCATCTTTCAATCAACTCCCCTTCAATTTTTTGACTCTCTTCCTTTCTTAAAGCAATTAAGGTTTGACTAACCCTGAAAGCGATTGGATCTCCTAATGGACTTTTTCTAACTACCTCTACAATCGCTCCTGGGACAAAGCCCAAATCAAACAGTCTTCTTCTCATTACACCTTCTACTAAAACCTTTGTTACCTTAATCAATTGCCCCTTTTTCCCTTGGGCTAAAAGAACAACATTTGATTCATCCATGATTATTTCCTCCATCTCAATATGTTTCCTTCAACCAACTTTTCTTTATAATATGAATTTATTCATAAGATGTCAAAATTATTTATAAAAAATTACTACGTTCAAGATAAAGGGTGTTTTGAGCACCCGTTGATTGGAGGAAGCGGAAATCAACAGTTTAATTAACACAGCAAAAAAAATAAAAACTACCCTTTTAATAAGAGCAGTTTTCAATCAATTTTTATTGAAATGGACTTAGTTTTGAATTTTTTTGAACATACCAATTTTCTTTTGATACAATGTTAGAAATAGTAAGAATTAGTGAAGGAATCCGTTCTACATCAAAAATAAACAAACCCATTTTTTCTGTAAAAATACTAAATGCACTTCCGTGAGGAATTTTGCGCAAGTCCTTGCCTAATTGGATAAGAAGATGAACAATTTCATTTCGCTCGGATTGTTCTAAATTAATATGTGGGGAAAATCTCAATATCCAACTCTCTCCATTAATCGAAAACCGATACATATCCTCACCCTTTTATTCAGATTATTAATAAATATGTAACTAGTTAGCTGTTATGATTAGAATAATAGTGGTTGCATGATAGTTACATGTGAAAATTTTCTAAAAATTTGATATCTATTCTTGACTGTTTATGCCATTCGTTGTATAGTAAAACCATCATTTTTACTATATTTTTCAAATTATAGTTAAAATGATAATATTTATCTAAAGCACCAAAGGGTGTTTTGAAAGGCTTAGGAGGAAGAGTAATGCAAAATGGTAAAGTAAAATGGTTTAACAATGAAAAAGGCTTTGGATTTATCGAAGTTGAAGGCGGAGACGATGTATTCGTTCACTTCACTGCAATCACTGGCGAAGGCTTCAAATCATTAGAAGAAGGTCAAGAAGTTTCTTTCGAAATCGTAGAAGGAAATCGTGGACCTCAAGCTGCTAACGTAGTAAAGCTTTAATTTTTTAAACCAAAAACTTTCAGGCTGGCAAATATTTGCCAGCCTTTTACTATTTATTTCACCAGTTGTTGCCCATATTTCTTAATTTCTTCTCCAACTGTACACTGGGTGATACAAAATCGGTGAGCATATCTACGCCCTTTTTCTATCTTTAACTGTTTGTGTAGAAAACAACCTTTGCAATATTGTTTTTGAACTTTGTCTAAACTTGCCAATATTTGTTGTTTATTCAATCCCTTCACACCCTTTAACCCCTATATAATTTGCATTTTGCTATTAATTTTTTTTCCTTCTAATGCTTGGCTAGCTAATTTATCCGCTTCTTTATTTTCGTTTCTCGGGATTGGTGTATATCTTGGTTCAATTCCAAGACTCCTTAACTTTTCCTCAATTCGATCAAGCCATCGATTGAAGTCTTCTTCATAACATGGCCATTCCCCTTCTAGCTGTTTTAAGACAACTTGCGAATCTCCTTTAAATTCACAAATCATATGATTCACACCTAATTCGTCTAACATGTTAACGGCAAAATAAAAGGCGGCATATTCTGCCTCGTTATTGGAATTAATATTGGAGAATTGTTCATTTGCCCGCAACCGATATTTCTTTTTTCCTTCTTTGTAATAGATTACTACCCCTAGACCCGCTTCCTTAAGTGACTCGCTATAGCCTCCATCAAAGAAAACGGTAATATCATGCGGCTCTTCTTCAACCTCAGCGGTCAATTTTTTCATTTCTTTTAATGTCCATGATGTGCCTAATTCGTCATAGAAAAATAGCTCAGCAGCCTTCCCTGACTTTTCAATTTCTTCCCCTAATTCAATTACCTCTTCTCCATCCACCCACTCAGAATGAAATATGACAGGAGCTTTGCCTTTTCGTTTGTAGCTCCACTCAATTTTGTATTTCATCGTAAATCAACCTTTCTCCTTGAAAGATTTAACCTTGTATAAACATTCATTTATTCCTTTATTTTATCCGAATATGGTAAACTTACCATTAGTGTATGTAAAAACCGAGGTGATTAGTTATTGATTGAAGTATATATTGATGGTGCCAGCGCCGGAAATCCCGGGCCAAGTGGTGCTGGAATTTTTATCAAAGTTCACGGGGCCGTTGAACGTTTTTCACTTCCACTAGGTATTATGTCAAATCACGAGGCAGAATACCATGCGTTAATAAAGGCATTGGAAATCTGTATCGAAAATAACTATAAGGTCGTTTCGTTTCGTACAGACTCTGAGCTGGTAAACCGGGCAATCGAAAAAGAATTTGCCAAAAACAAAATCTATAAACCACTATTAGACCGTGCACTAGAGCTAACGAAGCAACTGGACTTATTTTTCATGAAATGGATCCCAAGCAGCGAAAATAAATCCGCCGATGAATTAGCTCGATTGGCAATTAGAAAAAATGGGGAGCAGGATACATCACGATGAAAAAAACAGCTTTTGCCGATCTTAGTTTATTATTTATTTCCTTTGTCTGGGGGACAACCTTTGTTCTTGTTCAAAATGCGATTGCTACTTTAGAGCCTTTTGCTTTTAATGGATTTCGCTTTTTGATCGCCTTTTTGATTCTTTTTCTTGCCTTAGTAATCTTTCAAAGGCAGCAGTTGCAATTTTTATCAAAAAAGATTATTTTATCAGGATTTATCCTAGGCTTTTGGCTATTTCTTGGCTATGCAACCCAAACGCTAGGACTTTTATATACGACCTCATCCAAGGCTGGTTTCATCACTGGACTTAGCGTCGTTCTTGTACCGCTTTTTTCATTTTTACTACTAAGGCAAAAACCAAGTTTTGGTGCCATTATTGGTGTTTGTATTGCTACGATTGGATTATTTTTACTAACAATGACCGATATATCTGCCTTAAATATTGGTGATTTTTATGTTTTAATATGTGCAGTTGGTTTTGCGATGCAGATTATTTTCACAGGTAAATATAGTGCAAAATTTCCAACCCTCTTGCTTACAGCGATTCAGATATTGACTGTTTCTGTCCTTTCGATCATCAGTTCACTCATTTTTGAAGATTTTAGAGGTATGCTAAGCGTAAGCGTCTTTTCAAACTCATCCGTTCTTGTTGCCTTGGTGGTAACCTCAGTTTTTGCTACTGCGCTTGCCTTTTTTGTGCAAACCAGTGTCCAGAAATTTACGACGCCTACAAGGGTAGCACTAATCTTCGCAATGGAGCCTGTATTCGCAGCCATCGCTGGTTACTATTGGGCAGATGAAAGACTTTCTTATAGTGCAATCGCAGGCTGTTTGTTCATTTTTATAGGGATGGTTTTGGCAGAACTCCCTATTGATAAACTAGCCCGGTTTCGAAAAAAGTTCATGACCAAACAACAAATAAACTAGGGACCATTTTACATAGTCCCTAGTGAAATTAATTCTTTTTCTTTTATATATTGAATCGCTTCTGCCCTTGATGTTACTTTTTGATGCGATAATGTTTCCAACAGTGATATATAAAAACTTCCGTCAAAGCATTTCTGTGCCTTTAGTGTCATTTCTATTGCTGCAATGATTACTTCGTCAGGCGCATTGGTAAAATGCTTCCCGAAATAAATAAAGCCAATCGCATCCTCCTGTAAATGGAAACCTTTAGCTTTTATTTTCAGTAAAAATTCTTCCAGTTCATTAAATGACTTCCCCATTTTTTCTACCTCGGACATTTTTTCTTTAGAGTAAGTCCTTTAATTTTAATCGAAGTTTCGACAATTTTCTATCTTTTTTTGTTAACGCGTAGCCAATTGATCCTGTAATTATTCCAAATATTGCCCCACCAATTACTTCTTCCGGCTCATGCCCTAACATTTCCTTTAGTTTTTCAGGAGATTTTTCCTCAAATTTGACAGGACGTTCTTCATTGATTTTATCAACTAATTCATCAATGTTATTTACTTTTAAGGTTAAATGACCTGTTTGCCTTCTTACCCCTTGGGCATCATACATAACAATTAGGCCATAAACAAGAGAAAGGGCAAAATCAATCGTTGGAATTCCTCTTGATAAGGCAACAAAGGTAGTCAGAGACGACACACCGGCCGAGTGTGAGCTAGGCATTCCACCTGTTTGAAAAATTACTTCCGGTCGCCATTCTTTCTTTTTCAAGTAATGAATTGGAATTTTTGCAGCTTGAGCCAAACCAATGCTTGCTAAGGCAATAAAGACACCCTTATTCATATTTCTTCACCCCTCTTCAAATAGTTTGAGGATAAAGGCTTTTCTTTATTCTAAGTGGGTAAACTAGGAAAGGAGGTGAAAGTTTATGCCAAAACAAGGTCGTGGAACGAAAGCGCCTGGGGTCAATCCACAAGGGTATGGGCAAGATGCTGAGTTTGCCGAAGAACCAAAAAGTAAATTAGAAAATGCAGCGAAAAAGAAAAATACAAAATAACATCCAAAAGGGGTTACACAAAAGTGTGTAACCCCCGAAACTAGGCATATTCTTTCTCAAATTCTAAGAAACGATGAATTCCCTTTAGTTCTACTTCCTCAAGCATATTCATCACCTTCGCTCGATTAAAGGCGAATATGGCCTCATCACTAGAACAACTTACTGGCACATCACATTTTATTTCCGCAAGTTTACGGCTTAAATGAAGCATCTCTAGACTTTGTTCAATTTTACTACGATGTGATTTTGAAAGACCTTCAAGATTTCCTAAGATTCCATCAATACTTTCATATTGTTGTAAAAGCTTTAGGGCCGTTTTTTCACCAATTCCTTTCACACCGGGATAGTTATCACTTGGGTCACCCATTAATCCTTTTAGATCAATCATTTGTCGAGGCATAATGCCTTTTTCTTCATAAAAGCTATTTGGTGTATGAACTAAATAATTACCGAAACCTTTTTTTAACAAGATAACCGAAATATTGTCATCTAATAATTGTAAAATATCTTGGTCACCTGTTAAAATTGAAACCTTCATATTCTCTTTTAGACTATTAGCAACTGTTCCAATACAATCATCTGCTTCATAACCTTCCAAACCAATATTCGGAATATCAAATGAAGCTACAACTTCTTTTACTAAATCAAATTGAGGAATCAGCTCTAATGGCGCCTCTCCTCTATTTCCTTTATACTCTGTGTATAGCTCACTTCGGAACGTCTTACTTCCCATATCCCAGCAGATAGCTAAATGAGAAGGACGAAAAGATGACACAGCCGTTAACATATGCTTTAAAAATCCGGAAATACCATTAGTCGGGATCCCTTTTGAATTAATCATATATTGTCCTGTAATGGCTGTTGCATAAAAAGCTCTAAATAATAAGGCCATTCCATCAACTAACATAATATGGGGAGTATTTTGGCTTTCATTCACAGTTTGTTCCTCCATTTCTTTAGCATTGTTTCATTATAACATGGGAAGATAATAGCTTTCGAACGAATATCTTTCCAATTTATTAATCCCTTTCAATCGGAGTGTCCGAATAGGATACCCAATCACTATAACTGCCGATGTAAAGCTTTATATTTTTATAGCCAAGCTCATCTAAAATCAGATAATTTGGTGTTGCTGTTACTCCTGACCCGCAGTAAACAATTATTTGAGCATCTTGATTAATATCAAGAAAACGCTTCTTCTGGTCGTCTAGTGATTTAAAAAGACCATTTTCAAAGCCCTCACTCCAAAATTTATTCAATGCCCCCGGAATGCGACCAGCAATTTTATCGATTGGCTCCTCTAACCCTTGATAACGTCGCATTTCTCGAGAATCAATTAATATTGCTTGTTTCGTGCCTTCCACAGCAGCTTTTACCTCTTGATATGAAGCCAGTATTGTTGAGTTTAGATTCATCTCATAAGAGCCTTTTTCCCAATGTGGAATGACTCTATCAACCGGATATCCAGCATCACACCATTTAGCATATCCGCCATCGAGAACATAAACCTCCTGATGGCCCAAATATTTCAAGACCCACCATAAACGAGCTGCGTAAGCCCCTTCACCATTATCATAAGACACTACAGTCGTTTGATTAGAGATTCCTGCATTTTCTAGAAATAATTTTAATTCCTCGAGATTTGGCA
The DNA here is from genome assembly GCF_054786815.1 of Pseudoneobacillus rhizolycopersici. Lineage (NCBI taxonomy): Bacteria > Bacillati > Bacillota > Bacilli > Caryophanales > Bacillaceae > Pseudoneobacillus > Pseudoneobacillus rhizolycopersici. The sequence continues at coordinate 447,354 of NZ_JBTOOE010000001.1, forward strand.
GTGGATGGCGGCCCCCATGGACCATTACTTTTCCAGACAAATTTTCCTCTAAATCGCAAAAAATAGCTCCTGGAATATGAGACAGTTGATAGGCTTCTTTCCCTGCCTTGTGATTTGCTAAAGAAAAACGACAATCCAATAGAACAAGGTTAGGCTCACCTAACCTTGATTTTAATCCATCAATACTGATGATGTTTTTCAAGTACTTCCCCCCTATGCTAACTTGAGTAACCTTCAATTTTCGTTAATACATTTGATAATTCTTCGCCCTGACCTGTATTTTCCAAAGAGGAAAGATATCTTTTATAAAAAGCATCAACTTCATTTATTGCCGTTTCAATTTTATCGGTAAATTCCTCCCGTAATAGCTGCCCGTAAAGGTCCTGAAGCCGTTCACCTTCTAATTGCAAATAAATTTCAGCCGGCTGCTGAAGTACTTCATATAGTTCATCACTCATTTTTTTCTTTTCATTTTTTTCGAAAAAAGCTTTTGGGCTTTTAAAGTGAACCAATACTCTTTGAAGTATGTCCCGATTTATTTGATCAAAGGCATTTTGAAACTCTAAATGACGGTTATGCTCAAAATCTTTTAACGAAAGTGAAATAGCAGGATTTGTTTCTTTTAATCCATTCGAAAGAGTTTGATGATAATCTGTTAATTGCTTTCGAAGAAAAGCATCCATTCTTAAAGAAGTAGCACGTAATTCTTGGGAGAAATCATAACCAAAGCTTAATAAAAATTCGTCCATAGCAGCTTGTAAGGCTTTTTTTAGATTTCTCCCATCATCCTTTAATACTGATGGATTAAAGGATTCTTTAAAAAAATCGCCAAAACGTAGAAAGACTCTTTGATTTATATAAAAAAGTAATTCTTTCAATTCTTGTAAAACCTTCATTTCCAAATAACTACTGGATTGATCCATGAGGTATTTTCTTAACTTCTTATGTTCAATGTTTAACTGGTTTTTTCGTTCCAAACGAACTGAATCGTCTAAATGAGACGCTTCAATTAATACATTTATTTCACTAATGATTCGTTCGATATCCCGCTCGGCTGAAGCAAGCGATGTTTGCAGTAAATCATTCGCAATAAACTGGTAAAATGCTCCTTCAAAGTCATTCATACCTGAAGGGGAATGATTTTCTCCTGCAAGTTTCATTCTCAACGCCAGTAAGCTCGAAAGGCCATATAAATGTGGTTGACGAATCCCATATTGTAGTAATTGCTGTTCCACATACGATTTTACCGTCTGCAATTCCTCATCACTATTGGCTAAGTCGCATGCATTTATAATAAAAAACATTTTGTCAAGTTCAAACGACTCTTTTACGCGCCCTAACTGAATTAAAAATTCGCGATCTGCCTTTGAAAAAGCATGGTTATAGTAGGTAACAAATAGGATGGCATCGGAATTTTTAATATAATCAAAAGCAACCCCAGTATGACGAGCATTGATTGAATCAGCCCCAGGTGTATCCACTAACGTTATACCTTTTCTCGTTAATTCACAGTCATAATATAATTCAATCCATTCGACAAAACAGGATTTTGTTTCGTTCGCTACAAAGTCACGGAAATCATTTATATCGGTCTGAATAATCTCCCCTAATGAATGAGAAACGTTCGAATAGCCTAATCGAAAAGCATTTAAAAAGCTAAAATGGATTTTTTCATTACCGATAAAGTTATCAGATTGGTTGATGATTTTTTCGATTTGACTTAAGGCTCCCTGAAATTCTGTTGCCTCCAAATCAAATACTTTTAATGATCGACCCACTTCTGCAAGTAATTGATCAACATCCTTCAATTTCACTCTGACAGTTCCATGCTGGTATTGTTCGTTAATTGGCAAAATCTTGTTAATCGCCGCCGTTGTTGGGTTTGGAGAAACAGGTAAAATATCGGCACCCATTAATGCATTAGCAAACGATGATTTCCCGGCACTGAACGCACCAAATAATGCCACCGTAAAGCCTTGGTTTTCAATTCGAGAAGCTTTTTCCATCAATTCCTTAGCCCTGTGCTCAAATCCATGGATAGGTGTTAATTCTCTTGCCGTTTTTTTCAAATGATCAATGATATGTTTTTTATTTATCGTCCCCAATGGAGATGATTTAAAGGTTTCAACTTGACTAGAATCGTAACTGTTTTCCGGTTTCACCATCAATTTTTGACTTTCTCGAACAATTTCAACCTCTTCCTCGCTTGCGGTAAACAAGGTCTGTTTAAAGTGCAATTCCTTTATTTCTCCTGCCAAAATATTAGCGACAGCCTTACTTTCTCCATCTTGATTTGTCGCTAAGTGGGATAAGGTTTGTTTCGCAGTCAAATACGGACTTATATGATCTAACTCATCTTGAAGCTTTTTTCTTTGCTCTTTTAAACCAATAACAATAGCTTGATGAAATTTTTCAGCAATCCCATTTATTTCTTTTCGTGCGGCTCTTGTGATATCTAGGACAACATCATTCGTATAATTCAATAAATATTCTCCGGATAAAACCGCTCCAGATTTAACATTTCCAACAAGCAATTCAGTTGAAAAGGGCGTTTGGTAACTTTGTGAAATTTGCAAGCATTCTGGATCTTGGATATTCATTTCCTTTACTACTTTTTGGAAGTAACCACGAAGATGCCAATCTATTTGTGTTGATATTTTTTCTTGTAAATCTTCAAAAAATTGCTTTAAGCGATTTTCCCGTTCTGTTTCCGTTTTTTGTTTTGAAAATAATAGTCCTACCTTAAACCCTTTTTGATTGGCTTCTAAAAAGCTTTTGGCCAATTCTCTAGTTTGAAAAGGCATTAAGTAGGCATTTTTTAATATTTTTTCCGTTTCTTGGGTAATTTCAGTTTCATAAGCTAATAAAGATTCATCAATGGACTGAATCTGATTGGATAACTCTCCACCGCTTTCTTCAAGCATTTCTAACTCATTTTTTGGTAAACGGTCTAGAAGTTCATAAGCCTGTTCCTTTTTGTCAGCATTCTGCTCTTCAAGCCATAGCAAATGTTCGTTTGCTAGTTGTTTTAAGGAAATGGTTAATGATTCCTGTAAAAGCTCTTCGCTTTCTGCAAAACGTTGAGTAATGAATGTTTGTAAAGCTTCATATTGGTTTTCCGGATGAGTAGGTACTTTTAGACTAGTATAAAAAATTCCTTTTGGTTTAACTCCCCAAGAAGCAAAGGAATCCTCAACCGATTTTTGAAATGCATGAAACGATAACTCTTCGTTTCGATGTTTATCAATTTGATTAATTACTAAATAAATCTCTTTCCCTGCAATCGTCAAATCCTTGGTAAATAGGAAATTTACCTCTGACTGGACATGATTGTAGTCCATCACATAAAAAATCAAATCAGCCAAATGTAAGGCAGATTCGCTAGCAATCCGGTGAGCATCGTCGGTTGAATCAATACCGGGAGTATCTAAAATCACAATTCCCTTTGGCAAGTTGGAATCTGAATGGCTAATTTCTACCCATTCAATTTGATCGCCATCCTTACAATAATTCTTTACTTGCTCATAATCATATGGAGGCAAATACATTCGCGGTATTTCCTTTTTAAAATATACCTTGGCATATTCTTCTCCCGTTTTTACTTTTACCAAATTGGCACTTGTCGGAATTGGACTTGACGGTAATAAATTCTCACCGATAAGTCGATTAATCATCGTTGATTTCCCTGCAGAAAAATGACCGCAAAAAGCGATCGAATACTCTTGATTCCTGGTTTTTTCGGCAAGTTGTCCCAGTTTTTTCTCAAGATTTAGATTATTTTGTTTATGTACATAACTGTATAAACTACTAATAATATCCTGTAGTTCTGATTGGTCTAGTTGTTTTGTTTTTTGAATCATTTCTTTTACCCCTTAATTAACTTCATAATGGTATTATTTTATACGATAAATTTTAATTTTGATACCATTTTGATTCATTTCTGTGAATAAAAAGGCTGTGTTAAATTAGACTGTTGATTTCCGCTGCAGGCACTCGCTTTCCGCGGGGCGTCCGGTGAGCCTCCTCATCGCTTCGCTCCTACGGGGTCTCACCCTGGACGCTATTTCCCGCAGGAGTCGAGTGCCTTCCGCTCCAATCAACAGGTGCCTAAAACAACATTTATCTTGAAACACAGCCAATATAAAAAGACCAGTCCGTAGAATGACTGGTCTATGTAATAATGGCAATTATTTTGTTGGACGAAGAACATGTTTCATAATGTATTTTGTCATGTATCCATATATTAATAAGGTTCCCGATACAAATGCGATTGTCATTTAAGGCACCCCTTTACAATAAGTATTGAGAATAATTTTCAATCTCATGATAAATTTTAACATGGACGATAATGATTTTCAATACCAATCATAAACGTTTCACAAATGATTCATATTTTTGGTACGAAACGATGCAGTTGACCAAGTGAGTCCTGATAAGTGGTCAATGTGTTTAGCGCCTTTTCCTCTTCAGGAATTCGGATTGATAACACCCAGAGATTCAATAAGGAAAAAATAATGGCTGTGAAATATGCTTGAAATAATAAAGGGATTATTAAGAATTCAATCATGACAATTACATAATTAGGGTGTTTCAGATACTTATATGGGCCTTTTACCACAACATTTGCTCCAGGTACAACAATGATTTTTGTGTTCCAATATTTACCAAGTGAAACAAGTGCCCATACACGACCTGCTTGTGTAAGCAAAAATACGGCTAATAAATATGGCCATATCGGTGATATTTTTTTATTTAAAATGACTACTTCGATAAAATAAATTATAAAAAACAATGAATGAATCATCACTATAATTCGATAATGGTTTTCTCCAAACTCTCTGCCACCTTGTTTTTTCATCCATCGCTCGTTATGCTTAGCAAGAATTAATTCTGAGATTCTTTGCAGAATCATAATTATCAAGAATAAAAAGAACCCCAACATCTTATTCCCACCTCACCAATAATAATTCCGAACTAAAACCTGGTCCTAGTGCACAAATGATACCTAAATCCCCTTTTGAAAGATCCTTTTGCATAAATTGATCTAAGACATAAAAGATAGTGGCTGAAGACATATTGCCAAATTCCTTAAGAACCTGTAATGAGTGATTCAACTTGGTTCCTTCTATATTTAAAGCTTTTTTATACGCCTCCAATACCTTCATTCCACCTGGGTGGGCAATATAATGCTGTATATCTTCGACGGTCAGCTGATTGATTGACAAGAATTTTGCCATATTAGGTTTTAACCAGCTTTCAATAATTGACGGTATGCTTTTTGAGAAAACCACATATAACCCCTCATCTTTTATTTCCCAACCCATCACATCTAAGGAATCCATTTTTAAAGTGGAAAGGGTGTCAATGATTTTAGGCAATGTGGCCTTTTTTGATAAATGATTTAATGGAACCTCATCGCCCACCATTAGCACGCATGCAACCCCATCTGCAAACAACGATGTTCCTATTAAATTGCTTTTTGAGAGATCACTTTTTTGAAAGGTTAAACTACATAATTCAATCGATAAAATTAACACCTTCGCATTTGGAAAAGCCAAGCAGTATTCATATCCCCGGGACAGCCCAGATGCACCACCGGCACAGCCAAGACCCCATATGGGGATTCTTTTGGTGTGAGGTGAGAATGGAAGTATATTCATAATTCTTGCCTCAATACTAGGTGTTGCAATGCCACTGCTTGAAATCATGAAAATGGCATCAATTTCATCAAATTCCACTTGTTGCTGAAGATAATAATTAGAGGTAAGACAACTTTCAATTGCCTTTTTTCCTAAATCGGTTGCCTCTTTTATGTATAGATTGTTTTTTTCACTAAAACTATGATTTTCTCTAAACCAGTCCAATCCCTTTACAAAATGCCGTTTTTCAATTTGACCATTTTGAAAGGCAGGTAAAATTCTTTCAATATCTTTAAAGGATTCCGAAAATAGTTCTCTTGCAAATTCGGTTGTCTCAGCTTGGGAAATCTGATACGGGGGAATATTTTTTGCTACAGATACAATTTTAGGCATAAATTTTTCTCCTTAAGGTTCTTTGCTATCATCCCAATTATTCCCAAAAAATGATAAAAATAAATAAAAAAAACTCCCTTTTTTAAAAAGGGAGTTTGCTCTAAGAGCAAAACGTTTTGAAGGTTGTTGTTGTGCATTTTTATTATACTTCGAAAACCCTCTTTGTTCACCCTCCAAAATTCACCAGTTCTTAAAACCCATGGATAGTCATTCCGCCATCAACAAATAAAGTTTGTCCAGTAATATAATTTGCAGCATCAGAAGCTAAGAAAATGGCGGGACCGACTAATTCGGGTAGTTCACCGATTCGCTTTAACGGTGTAACAGCAAGAATTTCATTCACATACTGTTCGTTACTTAATAATTTTTCTGTTAGCGGTGTTTTAAAATACCATGGACCGATTGCATTGACTCCAATCCCATATTGTCCCCATTCCATCGCAAGGACCTTTGTCATTTGAATAAGTCCAGCCTTCGTTGCGGCATAGACTACACCTGTCCTTAAGGCTACATGCCCCGCAACAGAGGTAATATTGATGATTTTCCCACCATTTCCATGTTCCTTCATAATTTTACCAACTTCTTGGGAAACGATAAAAGCAGATTTCAAGTTAGTATCCATAATGGTTTGCCACTCATCATCTGTAACGTTTAGGGCTTGTGATCGTATGTTCATTCCAGCATTATTAATCAGAATATCAATTTTCCCCCACTTTTCAACAACCTTACGAATCTAGCTATGTACTTCATCCCGTTTTGTCACATCTGTAGGCAAAATGAATGTACGTCGACCAGTCGCTTCAACAAGCTTCGCGGTCTCAATTAAATCATTTTCTGTCCGAGACATTAACACAATGTCGGCACCGGCTTCAGCTAGTCCAATTGCTAAAGCCCGTCCGATTCCCCTTCCCGCTCCTGTAACGACTGCAATTTTTTGATCTAAACGAAATGAAGGCATCATCTCTTATCCACCCCAGCTAAATTTTTATTCATTTTAACATAGATTTAAATGAAGATGCTAAAAATTTCCTTATTAGAAATCATGATTTTCCTTTGGTTCTTGTTTTTGTACCTCAATCCAAATTTTGATCGAAGCTAAATCACCACATATTTTACAATTTTCTAATTTACCATATATTAGACGGCACTTTTCACAATAATACTTCTCCATTAATCCCATTCTCCCTTCTAATAAGAAAACTTTATGAAATATTTTATTGCGTTATGTTAGTGTGGTGACAGCTTTTTCACTATTTTGCATTAGCAGTTTTTTCTAGATTCCTTTTTTAAAATTATTTTAGACTTTCACACTTTGTTCACATTTTAAAAATCTTCGATGTGATTAAAATCACTGATATATAAACTTTACACTTTATAAATAGTGTTAATGTAACAATTGAACATTTTGTGAACTCAATAAAAACATATTTTCCTTTTCCAAATGTTTTGTATGATGTAAGTGTAGATATCAGTCATTATTATCCAACTACAATATAAAGGGGTGTTCAAGAATGGCGAAAGCGGAACTAAACACTAAAAAGAAAATTAAAGTAAAGGACGCGGAAGGTAATTTAACCGGAACTTTGGCTTCAGTTTTCTTATTAGGCTTCTTCATCATCGTCACATGGGTAGGCGTCTGGCTATTATTTCTAGATCGGTTTTAATTCAATAAGGGGGAGAATGCAATGCATATTCATAAGTTTGAAAAGATTTGGCTTACATTTGGAATTGGCTGTCTAGTTTTCTTTCTCTCAGTGATTGGAGTCAGTGCCTTTTATTTAGGAAACCAACCACCGAGCTGTTTAACTACCATTGATCCTGAGAAAGTAGATCAGCAAGCACCGTTTACAAATCCTGGTTTAAACAAAGTCGAGGGAAAAGAATGGGACTATGAACTAGTTTATGTTGCACAAGCTTTCTCATATAATCCTTTAGAGGTGGAAGTCCCACTGGGGGCCAAAGTAAAAGTGATCGCAACGACAAAAGATGTTGTACATGGTTTTGAGGTAGCTGGAACAAATATTAATATGATGCTTGAGCCTGGGTACGTTAGTGAAATTGTTACTACGTTTGACAAAGCTGGGGAGTACCTTGTTGTCTGTAACGAATATTGCGGAACTGGACACCACTTAATGCATTCTATGATAAAGGTGGTTGAATAATGGTGAACACTAATCAAATGATGAAAGTAGATTCTAAAGATGCTAAACTTTCAATGGCGTTTTTCTATGTTGCTTTTACCGCATTAGCATTGGGCGGATTAGCAGGTTTATTGCAAACCTTAGTACGCTCAGGGAAGGTTACACTTCCATGGGGAATTGATTATTATCAAGTATTAACCGTTCATGGTGTTCTATTAGGACTTGTACTTACTACTTTTTTTATTATGGGTTTTCAGCTTGCTGCAATTAGTAGAACAACAGGTGCCTTAACAAATGGTGCCAGAAAAACTGGTTGGATTGGCTTTTGGCTAATGACAATCGGTACTGCAATGGCTGCCACTATGATTTTGCTAAAAGAAGCAAGCGTTTTATTTACTTTTTATGCACCATTGATGGCACATCCCATTTTCTATATTGGATTAACACTTGTGATTGTCGGAAGTTGGGTGGCAGGTGGTGCTATGATTGCAGCCTACACTAAATGGAGAAGAAATAATCCTGGTCAGTCAAGCCCATTATTGAGCTTTATGGCTATTGTCAATACATTTATGTGGATCATTGCTACACTTGGTGTTGCTGCTACTGTACTGATTCAAATGCTACCTTGGTCATTGGGATTAGTGGATACAATTGATATTTTAGTAAGCCGGACATTATTCTGGTACTTTGGACATCCTTTAGTTTATTTCTGGTTATTACCTGCATATATGTGCTGGTATGCCATTATTCCAAAAATTATCGGTGGAAAGATTTTTTCAGATTCATTAGCACGTCTATCATTTATTTTGTTCTTATTATTCTCTATTCCTGTAGGCTTCCACCATCAATTAATGGAGCCTGGTATCGATCCTGCATGGAAATATATACAGGTAGTCTTAACCTTTATGGTTGTTATTCCATCGCTTATGACTGCTTTCTCACTGTTTGCAACCTTTGAAAGCTATGGTCGATCAAAAGGAGCTACTGGTCTTTTCGGATGGTTTAGAAAGTTACCTTGGGGTGACGCGCGATTTGTTGTACCATTTATCGGAATGGTTGCATTCATCCCTGCCGGTGCCGGAGGAATTGTCAATGCCTCTCACCAAATGAACGCCGTAATCCATAACACCATTTGGGTAACTGGACACTTCCACTTAACAGCTGCTACATCGGTTGTCTTAACATTCTTTGGTATTTCGTACTGGTTGATTCCACATTTAACTGGACGTGTACTTACAAAAGCAATGAATAAATTAGCAATCATACAAGCTATTGTTTGGACGATTGGTATGAGCTTTATGTCAGGCGCGATGCACGCTGCTGGTTTGTTAGGAGCACCAAGACGTTCTTCTTTCTCTGAATACGGTGGAGCTGCACAGGCTGCTGATTGGATTCCTTATCAAATTGCACAAGCTGTAGGTGGTTCAATCCTTTTCATTGGGATTATCCTAGTCGTAATCATCTTTATCAATTTAGCTTTCTTTGCTCCTAAAGGTGAACAAGAATTCCCTGTTGGTGAAGCTTCTGACCTAGCAGAAAAGCCACCTTTAGTATTCGAAAATTGGAAACTTTGGTTAGGTATTGCTGCCGTACTAATTTTATTTGCCTACACCATTCCATTTATCGATATCATTCAAAATGCACCTCCTGGATCAAAGGGATACAAGTTTTGGTAATATAATAAGGACTGACTTTAGGTCAGTCCTTTTTTTACTTTAGTGATTCGAATGCTTGGGATATTGACGATAATCACTGCTGCAAATATCATTAAAGTTCCAACCATTTGTGTATGACTCATTCCTTCTTTATACAACATTACGCTTAATATTGTCGCCACAATTGGCTCTACTGTTGAAATGATCGCCGCTTTACTACTTTCAATTTTTTCTAAACCTTTCGTGTAGAAAAAATAAGCAACTACGGTAGGAAGTAATCCTAAACCTAAAGCCCAAAAAATAGTATCGATTCTAATCAATAGATCTATTTTATCCCAAAGGTGAGTAATCGGAATTAAAAATAAACAAGAGAATAAAAAGGTATAAAAGGTTATCGTAAACGGTTGATATTTTTCAATCGCTATTTTGCCAAAAATACTATATAGAGCGTACCCTACTCCAGACCCTAAACCAATCAAAAAGCCAATTAAGCTTAGCTCCTCTACTGAATTCGTTCCAATGCCTGTAATGAAAACGCATCCTAGCAATGTTCCTATTACAGCTAAAATTTTATTAATTGTTAATCTTTCTTTAAAAATAAATCTTGACAATAAAACAACTATCGCTGGAGCTGTGTAAAGTAAAATAACGGCTAATGATAGATTCATTTGATTGATTGCCGTAAAATAGCACCAATTAAAAAAAACAATACTTGCTATACCAGAGCCTGTAAAAATAGGTAAATCCTTAGCCTTCACCTTAAATTGGTTCCTAAAAAAACAAAGACCAATTATAACCAATAAAATAAACGCTACTGTCACCCTTATTGCTACGATCTCCATGGGAGTAAATCCGATTTCAGCTAGACCTTTTACAAATAATGCGATAACTCCCCATAACATTGCGGCAAAGGAAATCATCATGATTGAAGTAATGTTCTTCAAGAATATTCCCCCATATGGAAAAGGATGACAAAAAATGTCACCCTTTTCTAAATGTTATAATTGATAAACTTTTTCAAATTTAGTGTACAAATGCTCAACTAAATAGCGGGCGTTTAATCCTTCACCAGTAACTTCATGAAGAATTTCAAGTGGTTTTTTCAATTTACCAAATTGATGAATATGGGTAGTTAGCCATTCTTTAATCGGTAAGAGATTACCTTCTGCTAATAACTGATCAAAATGAGGTAGGTCTTCCAGCATTTTATGTTTAAATTGAGCTGCATACATATATCCTAGAGCATAAGATGGGAAGTATCCAAAACTTCCACCCGACCAATGTACATCTTGAAGAACTCCTTCTGCATCGTTTTCTGGTCGGATGCCCAAGTATTCCTCGTATTTCTCATTCCAGATCCTAGGTAAATCCTTTACTTCAATTTCATCATTAAACAACCCCTTTTCGATTTCATAACGTATAATAACGTGTAGTGGATACGTTAATTCATCTGCTTCAATTCGAATAAGTGAGGGTTTTGATTCATTGATGGCACGATAAAAATCCTCAAGGTTAACATTGTTAAACTGGCCGTTGGAATATTCTTTTAATACATCGAAATTGTGTTTCCAGAATGCAAAATGACGCCCTACAAAATTTTCATAAAACAAAGATTGAGATTCATGAATTCCCATAGAAGTGCCTGTACACAGGGAAGTGCCAATCAAGGTTTTAGAAATATTTTGCTCGTAAAGAGCATGGCCCCCCTCATGGATAGTACCAAAGACCGCGACACGGAAGTCATTCTCATTGTAATTCGTCGTCACACGTACATCCCCTGGGTTTAATCCCATTGCAAATGGATGAACGGTTTCATCTAAACGACCCGCCTGAAAGTTATATCCCATCTGTTTAAGAATAGTTAAACTAAAGTCCTTTTGCTTTTCTTTTGGGAAAGTTTCAAATAAAAATTCCGTTTTAGGTTTATTTGGAGATTCAGAGATTTTTTTTACTAATGGGACAATTTTATTCCTTAATTCACCAAAAACTTCATCTAACACTTCGACTGTAATTCCTGGCTCATACATGTCTAATAAGGTATTATATTTATTTCCAGTATAACCCCAATACTCGAGAAAACGTTTATTTGTTTCTACAAGTTTTTCTAAATAAGGACGAAAGACTTCGAAATTCGAATGGGCTTTAGCCTCTTCCCAAATACTTTCAGCCTTAGATTGAAGAATAACATATTCTTTGAATTCTTCTGCTGGAATTTTTTTATTACGATCATATTCTTTTTTACAGTCAAGTAATGTCTTCTGTGTAATCTCGTCAAGATTTTCTTCACTTAGTTGGGATATGTATTTTGCCATTTCGGCAGATGTCGACATTTGAAAGACTTCTTGGGACAACATTCCAATCACTTCAGAGCGCTGTTCAACACCTTCTTTTGGAGCTCCAGTACGTAAATCCCAATACATCAGAGAAATAGCCTCATGATAGGCCATCATCTTTTTTACATAATCAAGAAATGCTTGTTTGGTTTGAGTCAAATCATTTACCAAATTAATCCCCTCCTGTTCCTTTTTATTTTATCACACTATTGCAAAATCGGGTAAATCAAAAGGAGATAACCGTCACAGTCATCTCCTTACAAACTACTACTTTTTACTAATCGATACCTTCCAAACTTCTGGACCTTGTTCTAAATAGTTCCACTCAAATTGTTCCGGTCTCTCCATCATAAATTGATAAAGTAATGGTCTTGGATCATGATCATTTACAATAAACATATCCTCACCAGAATGGAGTCGGTCAAACGTATTAAAAATAGTTGGATGCTTTTCTCTCGGTGGATAGTCAGGGACATTTACAACCGCTGCAAAATTTTTTTCCATGATTGTTCACTCCTTTTAAATAACTGTTATTCCCCCTTATTATAATGAACGTATATTAGCTGTTTAGTGAGTGCAGTCACACATTGGGGATGTTTTTTACTACACTAATGGTAAGATTTAAATCATAAGCTTGATGCTGGAGGTGGTTTTGTGAAGGAATTAATTGGTAATTGCACAAAATGCCAGAAAGAATTGTTTTGTTTGGATGGCTTTTTTAACGGAATTATTTTAGATAATAAGGAACTGCTTTGCTTCGAATGTAACGAATTAGCGCAATAATTTTTTTGACCCTAAGACAATAGTCTTAGTGTTTTATAGTTTGAAGATTTTGTGACAATGATTGAGAATTAATTTCAAAAAGGTTTTATTCTATGATGTACATCACATTTTTAATACATTCAACTTGTTAAACTAAGTACATGATAACTTTTAACAGGAGTGATAATAAATGGACAGTAAAGTTGTAGAATTAGATGTTCGTGAAGATATAAAAAATAAACTCGAGCCATTTCAAAAAATAATGGCTGCTATTTCAGATTTAAAGGAAAAAGATACCTTCATTCTTCATGCGCCTTTTAAGCCAGTTCCTTTATATGCTGTCCTAAAGGCAAAGGGATTTACTCATGAAGAAGAAGAAATTGATAAGAAACATTGGAAGATTACTTTTATAAAAAGAGGTGCATCCAATTGATTTTAGATAACCGCGGATTAGAGCCACCTCAGCCAATGATGCGAACATTAGCTGCATTAGAAAATCTAACAGAAGGTGAAGTTTTGACGATCATTAATGATCGCAGACCTATGTTCCTCTATGAGCAGCTTGAGGAGCTCGGTTACAAAAATCGAACCGAACAGCAGGTTGACGGAAGCTTTAAAATAGAGATATTTAAATAAAGAAGGTGAAGAGTATGCTTCCACCACAATCCGGTAATGAAACGAATGTTAAACTTCCATTTTCTTTTTTCTTTTATAGCTTACTTGCCTTAATACTTTCCCAAGCGATTTTGCTTTTGAATGGAACCGAATTCGCTGCTGGGCATTTCCGAGTTCCAGCTCTTTGGGCTTTTGCTCACCTTTTTATTTTAGGCTGGGCTCTAATGATTGCAATGGGATCCATGTATCAGCTTGTACCCGTTGCTTTTTTAACACCTATATGGAGCGAAAAGTTTGGATTTATTCAGTTTATCGTCCAAGCACTAGGTGTTACTAGTTTTGCTGGTTTTTTATATTGGGCACCCCAGAAGGCACTTATCCCAGGAATCATTACTGTATTAGGCATTCTTATGTTTTTATTTCAAATGTTCATGACTCTTAAAAAACAGACAAAACGAAGTATCCTAACGGCCTTCGTCGGCAGTGGTTTAGTATTTTTATTTTTAACCATTCTATTAGGTATTACATTAATACTTTCATGGCGGACAGGTTTTCTAGCTGAACATTATACTGCGATCTTTAAATCTCATCTGTTATTTGGAATAGGTGGCTGGTTTACTTTATTAATATTTGGATTTTCCTATAAAATGGTGCCCATGTTTTCATTGTCACATGGCTACTCAATGAAATTAGCGAAATATGTTTTCATTGCCTATTTAACAGGGATGATTACAACCACCCTTTCCTTTTGGTTAAATCAGGCGATTATCCAAAAACTCGGATTCTTCTTATTATTTATAGGTTTCGGATTATTTGCTTGGCATATATCAAAAATTGTTGCCAAAGCAATTAAAAAGAAACTAGATGTGCCGTTTATGTTTGCTTTATCCGGTATCGGTTTTGGATTACTAATCCATGTTCTATTTTTTATAAGCCTTTTTAATCGTTACTCGGAAAAACTAATTGGACCACTTTTATTTCTTTATCTAATGCTATGGATTGTTCTAAGTCTTTTAGGATATTTATATAAGATTGTGCCGTTTTTATGGTGGACCCATAAATATAGTAAGCTTGTAGGTAAAGAAAAAGTTCCTGCTCTAAAAGATATGATGAATGAAAAATTAAGTCTGAATTTATTAATGATTTTTATCTTTTCTTGTATAACGGTGTATTTTGGAATAATTCTGCAACTACAAATATTGGCTATTAGCGGCTTAGTTATTTTAGCTTTAACGCTTATATCAACAGCGATCAGTATCTTAGTGGTTATATTTAAATAATGAGAGGTGTTCCACATGGATGTAATTGGAAAAATTCGAACTGAATTAAAAAACGTTTATGATCCAGAATTAAATATTAATGTTGTTGATTTGGGTTTAATTTATGAGATTAAACAGGTAGACGAAAAAGAATATGAAATCGAAATGACCTTAACAACACCTGGATGCCCACTACACGATAGTATTGTAGGTGGTGTGAAACATTGTGTCGAACAACTTCCAGAAGTTGACCAGGTATTTGTAAATATCGTCTGGTCCCCACCATGGTCACCGGAAAAAATGACAGAAGAAGGAAGACGTCAGCTGAGATAAAAAAAAACGGAGGGAACTCGCTTATTTAGCGATATTCCCTTCCGTTTTTTTATTTGTAGGCAGAATTTCTTGAATTCTTTCCAAAACCTGCTCATTGATATTTTCATCTAACAAGATATGGACGGTCCCTTGATCCTCATGGGTCCGAATAAGTCTGCCAATCCCTTGTCTTAACCGAAGCAACATATAAGGGAGATCGACTTCTTCAAACGAGTTACTGGCACTTTCTCGTTTTGCTTCAAAAACAGGATCAACAGGAGGAAAAGGTAATGAGAAAATAATGACGTTCTCTAAAGACCTTCCAGGTATATCTAGTCCCTCCCAAAGGTGGATGGAACATAAACAAGAGTTTTCCTCATTTTGAAAATGAGAGACAATAGTGCTAATTTCAGCATCTCCCTCAAAGTAAATCGGAAAAGGTAAATCGGTTAAATAGCTTTTGATTAGATGCATTTCTTTGGCGTTATTAAGTAATATGAGAGCTCTACCGTTGGAATCAAGAATTTTTTCTTTTACATATTGCAGTTTTTGCTCTATCTGACCTATTTTAAAAGACGGCATACCAATAGTCATGTTATTAGGATAATTAAATGGTGACTCGACCGAAAAGGATAAATACTGATCAACGCCAAGACTATTCGCCATATATTGGAAAGAATTATTATCAGATAAAGTAGCTGATGAAAAAATATATGGTTTATTATCCGCAAACACCTCTTTGCGCATAATCTCTTCGACTAATTTTGGCATGATGACCAGTGTCCGTTCATCTCTCCCACTTTCAAACCATGTAATACCTTGATTCGTTTTGATAAAAAGAGATAAGGAAAAGGTAATTTGCTCTAAATATTCCTCTACAACCCTTAAATCGTATTCATTAATGACATAGAGTTCACTTTCAAATACCAGCTCCTCCTCAATCGCGCTAAGGAGAGATAAAAGATTCTTCGAACTGGATAGAATTTGGGACGTTTTTTCAACCTTCCGCTTCTCGGATCCAAATGTAGGTTGTGAAACTGATTCAAGAAGATTAAAAAATGATTCACTTTCGTAAATCGCATCTTCCATTAAGTGAAGCGTTTTTTCCCTGACATCATTTGCCATAATTCGTGTTAGTAATTTTTCCAAGGTTTGTTCGGTAAAGCGGTAGGTTAGCGCCTTTTGACATGCATATTCTAAAAGATGTCCTTCATCAAAAATGACACAGCTACTATCAGGTAATAACGGTAATTGGCCTTCACGTTTTCTGGATTCTTTAGTCCAGATATGTTCCATAAAGAAATCGTGGGAGCAAATAATTAAGTCTTTTGCCTGTCGATAATAGTCCCGATGCAGGGTTTGCCCGCAACGATGTCTTTGGTGGCAGCTAAAGCAATCTTGAACGGAATCCCAAGCGATTTTCTTCCATTCAGTATCTTCTAAGTGCGGATATTCTCTCCGGTCACCATAATGCATAAAGGCTTGCATCGAACCTTTCCCATGAACAAAAGCCGGGAGTTGGTAATATACATCTTCGTATTTGGGATCATTTTCATGAGCCATAACGGTTTCAAGCTTATTTAAACATAAATAAGAATCCCTTGATTTAGCCAAACGAACATCAATATCTAAATGAAGGGCAGCTTCCATTTTGGCGATATCGCCCTCCTTTTTGACTAGCTGTTCAATCAAAGTTTCATCCGCACAAGTGATAATAGCTGGACGATTTGTATATCTGGCATAACAAATAGCGTATAAAAGGTATGCGATGGTTTTTCCAGTACCTACACCCGCTTCAGCAAACATGACCTTTTTTTCTTTAAAAGCTTTTTCTAACTGAAAAGCCATATAAATTTGTTCATCGCGAACCTCAAAGCCCGACTCAGGGAGAATATCATAAAATACATCGCCAATCCAATCACCTAATTGGTCATAAAAAGATTCTGTCTTAGAGACAGAAAAGGGTAAACGATTTTGCATATTTCCTCCTACTCTTGATTCCGCGGTGGACGCGGTCCCCAATATTGATAAAGGTCTGTGCGAATAAAGCCATTAAAGAGTTTTCTTTTTTTAGTTGCCGGCTTTCCATAAAATTGCTCAAATTGCTCATGAGACGTTAAGATATAGATTGACCAAGTGTCTAATTTGGCAAATGCCTTCCCCATGTCGCGATACATCGATTCGACTGCAGTTTTTTCTCCTAATCGCTCTCCGTATGGCGGGTTACCAACCATAACACCATATTCTAAAGGAGTAGAAATGTCCTTTACCTGCATTTGTTTAAATTGAATAACGTCACCTAATCCGGCTTCAAAGGCATTTTCTTTTGCGATATTAACCATTCTGTGGTCAATATCGGAACCTTGGATTTCTAGAGGCTGGTCATATTTGGAGACATCCTCTGCTTCTACCCTTACCTCGTCCCAAATTTTCTTTTCAATCCAATTCCAGGTTTCTGAAACGAAATTGCGATTAAAACCTGGGGCGATGTTTTGACCGATCAGGGCAGCTTCAATAGGAATCGTACCAGATCCAC
This sequence comes from Pseudoneobacillus rhizolycopersici, assembly GCF_054786815.1. NCBI lineage: Bacteria > Bacillati > Bacillota > Bacilli > Caryophanales > Bacillaceae > Pseudoneobacillus > Pseudoneobacillus rhizolycopersici. The sequence continues at coordinate 464,999 of NZ_JBTOOE010000001.1, forward strand.
AAAAAGGATCAATAAAAGGTTTATCAGGATACCAATTTGTCAGCATGATAAGGGATGCGGCTAAAGTTTCCTTCAGTGGTGCCTCACCTTGATCGGATCGGTACCCTCGTTTATGTAATCCTTGTCCACTTGTATCAAGTGTAATCGTGACAATATCCTTTAATAAGGCTACTTCAATCTTAAATAATGCACCATTTTCCTCAAGCCAGCTATTGATCTTATACTGTTTTTTCATTCTTTCTACTATCGCTTTTTTTACAATGGCTTGGCAATCGGAAACACTAAAAAGCTTTGATTTGACTGATTTACCCGAAACAGGAAATTCAGCATTCTCTGGTAGGTACCGCTCCCAAGGCAATGCTTTTGTTTTTTCAAATAGTTCGTCAAATGTCGTCGCTTTAAATTCTCCAACGACAAGTTTAACGCGATCAGCAGTTCGCAGCCACATATTACAGCGTGCAATTGCCCGTTCATCACCTTCAAAAATAATTTTTCCGTTATCAACCTCACACTCGTATCCTAAGGCGCGAACTTCCTTTGCTACAAGAGCTTCAAGCCCCATTGCCGCAGTGGCTATTAATTTGTATGTTGTCATTTTTTCACCTAATTTTCTAAGAGTCTATATGTATATTTTAAGTAAAATTTTCATAAATAACAAACCTGTGTAAATATGATGGCGGTGGAGCAGAGCAGCCGTATAATACCAACTTCAAACACAATCTAAAACCGGTTTTCAATTTAACTAGCAAACAAAATCATTACGGTGTTGCCTTAGCCCCATTTCCACAAACAAGTAAAAAGCCCTCCGATATTGGAGAGCTAATACCATCATTAATCATATTATTAATCGCGTTCTGTAAGCCATGTTCTGTACCATAGTACTACAAGCGATTCAAGAATCTCGTACACAGGTGGTAATCATCTATCTACAGAATCAAATGATTCTGTCCTTCTCTCTTGTTCATTTCCTTAGAGAAGGTGCCCCTACCATCGTTTGGGTTGCTCGCTCGTGGGGTTTACCGCGTTCCACCCTTTTTATTTCTAAAAAGGCTCCGTCACTGTGGCACTTTTATAGGTATTCATGCCATATCCTTATAGGACTTAGGCATTTTCCCGGCCGTCAGTTGGGGTTACACCAACTGCCCTAGCTTATGATTTCGCTAGGCACGAACACTACGAGCATCTCAGCATCGTGCGAGCATGGACTTTCCTCTACAATAAAATTGCAGCGATTACCCGAACGCAATTAATCAATCACATAAGTTATTATATGTAATTGACATCGGTAAATCAATGTTATTTATTTGAAGAATTACTAATGATTTCAATCGTATAACTTACTGCCAAAAACATGTTTTTCTAAATTTGATAAGCGTTTTAAAATATCAAAATTAGTCGTACCAACTGTTTGCGAAGGTTGACGTCTTGAGGCATCCTCTATTTGTTTTTTTAACCTTATATTTTCTTGTTGAAGGTCTTCGATCTCCTGATAGAAAGCCTCATAATCTTTAATAATTGAATCAAGAAACTTATCAACATCTTCTTGCTTATACCCTCTCACAGATGTTTTAAATTCCTTTTCTAAAATGTCTTTTGCAGTTAATTTTATTTTATCAGCTAACATATAAATCACCTCGGAATACTCCAATCATACCTTCTATTTTTTCAAAAATTGCAATGTTTGTCAATTTAAACATTTTACTGTTCAAGACTTTTACTCAATTCCTCCTCAGCGATTATTTGTAAATCATAAAATGTTATTTCCCGAATTTGATAACCTGTTGCTTCACGGTATTTTTTTGCAGTTTCATAAAAATACTTAGGACTTCCTTCTTTTTCACTATCATATAAAACAATAGCTAAATCACTTTTATGCAATAAAACCTGGTTTTTTAAGCGAAATTGCTCCGGACTTTCATATGGTTTATGGGTAATCGATTCAACAAAATCTGCTTGAGCCAAAATGGATTCATACCATTCTTTATTGGTTTCGTTCCATTTTTCCTCCTGTGAGTAAAATGGTGTTAGTACGGCTAGCTTTAATTCTGGTACAAAATTTTGGATTTCAAAGACAACTTCGGCTGCCCATAATTCTACACCTAATTGACCGCTGATAATCACCCATTCTAATCCTTCCTCAAGTAATGGAACGAGTTCTTTAAAGATTGCCTTTTTGATTATCTCAACAGATTGGTGGTCCCTCTTAAAGATGCCAAGCTCGAATGGCTTGTAGCCTGCTATTGTTACATTTTTAACCATTGAACCTTTCCCCCTTGTAAATCATTATATATAAATCGTAAAAAAACAAGGGCAAAAATACCCTTGTTTTTTAAAAAAATTATTTATCGAAAGCCAGGGCCAAAGCCTGGGCCTACACCAGGTCCCATTCCGAACCCTGGACCTACACCAGGTCCCATTCCAAACCCTGGAACGGCTCCAGGTCCCATCCCTGGGCCACAGCAATTGAAATGTTGTTGTGTTACACAGCAATCTGCTGATTGAGACTGTGTGCAGTAATGTTTATGCTGGAAATTATGATGATTCACAGTTGTGGTGTGAAATGGATGAATATGTGGCACAATGGTAGTTGAGAAAGTGTGATTAACAAAATTTTGTGTCGGGTGAATAATTGGAGGCGTAACATTTGTTGGCCCCATAAACGGTGGTATTTGTCGAAAAACCATAACAGACATTCTCCTTTCAATTTTTATAAGTTATTTACACTAATAGCCTATGATGAAAGGATGATACTTGTAATAATGAAAACACCTATTTTTTATAGAAGAGAATAAAAACTTTCTTTCATTGTAGTAAATATAAAGGCTGTTAAACAAACAACGACAAAAAACAAGAGTAAAATGGCTTTATACATATAGGCATCCATCCTGCATTTTTTATTTATTCATACAATTTTACATTTTACTCCTGTTTAACCTTTCAAACAACATTAAAAATATGGATATTTCGTGTCCAAACGACAAATTTCACGAAAAGGGTCTCTTTTTTAAAAAAAGAAAGATTATTTTGACGATTCTTCGTGAATCTTGCGCTTACCCAGGAAATTATTTTTTCTAATAATTCTTTCCCTTCTCCTTTTGATATCATGAAGTCCATATCTCCGATGTATCCATCCTTGTAAAACAATATCCAAGGCGATATCACAGTACCCAATTGCCTTCTCATATTCCTTTGTTCGATGTTCTAGTATCTTTGCCGTTTCTATACATGCTTCTAGACGCAAAAATGGATAACTCGATTGTTTAATTACATTATCAAAAAAAGGTAAACTTATATCAAACTGTTTTTGTTTCTTATATAAATACCCTAAATTTAATTGCGACTCTACATAAACCCTACTATCTTCATCATCAATATGATGATAGATTTTTTTAGCTTGTTCTATATCCCCTAAAGCTGTAAACCAATTTCCAACTAGGAACTTTTCCTGCATTGTTTGGTTTCGATCAACACCCAAAATCTGAAATGTTAGGTGGGAATAAAGAGTAATTAGACTAAGAATATCCATTTCATTATGCTTTAGAATTTTAAACATACCCTCAGGATTTTGTCTTTCTACAAAATCAAAAAAGATGATTGGGGCAAGATGACCCGGTATATCATCAGTGCGTGTTACACCTAGAACTTCATTCTCAACTACTGATAGTTTCATCCGTTCCAATCGATATTTCCAAATTCGTTTCGCCGCATGATACAAATCGAAATGACCAAACTCTGGCAGCTTCGGTACATGCTCTCGAATTAAGGTGTGCTGACTTTTCACTTGTGGCCAATCGAAGGATTTTCCATTGTATGTAACAAGAGTTTGATAATCTACTTCTTCTAAAAAACTCTTCAAAAAGGCAATTTCCGCCCCTGGATGAGGCAAAATATGCTGCTTGAGAATAATTTCATTTTCTACTAGCGCGGCATGTCCCAGAATAAAAATTCTATTTCCGGCACCTCCACCAAGCCCTGTTGTTTCTGTATCAAAAAAAAATAATTGATTAGGAAGAAATCCCTTTGCCGATAGTGGGTGGTTCATTTCAAGGTCATTCCATAACTTTACAGCCAATAAAAAGTCTGCTAAAGGGTAATGACCATGAACGTAAGATAGTGGGTAGCAAACCTTTCTAATGAGGCAATAATCCTGATCAACATGATAGGGTAAGACACCCTCGCCCATCCATTCTTCGAGGTAAGGGATTTTTGCCTTTGGTTGAATTACCTTTTCAACCAATTTTTCATTCGTACCGTTAAGATGGGGTCTAAAACGGTTTAACTTATTTTTTAAAGACATTCCTTTTCTTTCGCTCCTATAAAAAGAGATAACAATTTTAATACATCCTTTTTTCCACTTTCCTCTATCACTTCAGTACCGATGCAGGACGGACATCCTGATTCACATGGACATTCAACTACCATCGTTTTAGCTTGCTCAAAAATACTTTCCATACCTTGATAGATCCGCTCACTAAGGCCAATCCCACCTGGGTAGCGGTCATAAAAGAATATCGTTGGTTTTTCATTATGGGCTGCTTTCATTTGTGGAATCACATGAACGTCTGAAATATCACACATAACAAATAATGGAATAATATGTTTTAATGAATGGGCTAACCCAATCAAACCTTGTTGAAGTCGCTCTTCTGCTACCTGCAATTGATCATTATCAAAGGAAATCCATGAGGAACTAGTATGAAGTTCTTCCTCAGGTAAATGGATCGGTCCTGAACCAATATTTTCATGGGTTTCGAATTTGATTTTTTTAAATATTGTCGCCATTGCTTGAACAGTAACATCGCCATAGGCAATTTGGACTTCTTTTGTTTCACGTTGTTTATCTATTTCTAATACCTTTAGCTGAACGGCTAAATTTGCATCGGTAAAATAATCAACATCCACCTCTCGAACGAATGCCTTCTTCTCTTCCCAATCGAGCTTTTCTACTTGATATTGGCTACCTTGATGAAGATAAATCGCCTCGTCATGTAATAATGTCATTGCAGAAAATCGATCCATTTCTCCTATGACCTTCACCGCAGCAACATTAGTTTGGTCAATGATAATGACATTTTCTTGCGATGCCGAGCGAAGACTAATATTGTGAGCAGGAAAGGAGTCGCTCATCCAATGCCACTTTTCACCATTCTGAAACAAAATGCGTTCTTCCGCTAAATATTCAAGAATTTCCTCTGTATTTAACCCGCCAAATTGTTCTCCTTTTTTAAAGGGCAATTCAAAGGCAGCGCACTTGATATGATCGACAAGTATAATTAAATTATCTGGATTAATTCTTGCCGTTTCCGGACTTTTTTGAAAAAAATAATCAGGATGTTGAATAATATACTGATCAAGTGGATTGGAACTGGCAACTAACAAAACCAGTGATTCCCCATGTCTTCTACCTGCCCTGCCGGCTTGTTGCCAGACACTGGCGATATTCCCTGGGTAACCAGTCATGATGCAGGCTTGTAATTGACCGATGTCCACCCCTAATTCTAGCGCATTCGTACTGACAACACCATAAATTTCACCATTGCGTAAGCCCTTTTCAATTTCCCGTCGTTCCGTCGGGAGATATCCTCCACGGTATCCTCTTATTGACTTTGGTCCTAATTGATTTTTCACCAATTCCTGTAAATACGAAAGAAGAATCTCCACTCGTACTCTACTTCTAGCAAAAATAATGGTTTGAATTTTATTTTTCAACAAATTTGCCGCAAGAGATCTTGTTTCAAGTGTAGCACTTTTGCGGATGTTTAATGGTTTATTAACAATCGGTGGATTATAGAAAAGAAAATGTTTTGTTCCGGATGGAGCACCATTATTATCAACTAACTTCATTTTTGTTTCTGTCAGATTTTCGGCTAATTCTAATGGATTCGCAATCGTTGCTGAAGTACAAATAAAAATGGGATCACTTCCATAATATCGGCAAATACGTTTTAATCTTCTAATCACATTTGCTACATGACTGCCGAAGACGCCACGATAGATATGGACTTCATCGATAACAACAAACTTCAAATTTTCAAAAAGAGATATCCATTTAGTATGATGCGGTAAAATGGCTGAATGAAGCATATCCGGATTCGTGATGACTACATGACCTGCTTTTCTAACTTTTTGACGAATATTTGAAGGTGTGTCCCCGTCATACGTATAACTATTTAAATTCAACTCTGCGGACTGAATGATTTCATTTATTTCACTTTTTTGGTCTTGAGCTAGGGCCTTGGTCGGAAATAGATACAAGGCTTTATGTTTAGGATTTTCTAAAATGGATTGAATGATAGGCAGATTATAACAAAGCGTTTTTCCAGAAGCCGTTGGCGTAACAGCAACTAGTGATTGATGCTGTCTAACAAGCTCATAGGCTTTACGTTGATGTGTATATAACCCATTAATTCCTTTTTTTTCTAAAGCCGTCACTAATTTTGAGTGAAGTTCATTCGGAAGTGCGACAGTTTTAGCCTCTTTAGCGTCGATTGTTTGCCAATGAACGATATTTTCTTTAAATTGGTCCTCAAGCCTTAATTCCGTTAATATCGTCTGTAATGATTTTCCGATATTCATATCTCTCACCTCATTACCATTATTGTAGCGAATGAACGTTCGTAAAAAAAGAGGGTTACGTAAATTATTTTGCGTGATTGTATATTAATTTTAAAATGATAGAATAGATAATAGGATATGTGGGGATATGAGGTGTAGTAATGATACAGGATCAAATCAAAAAGGTGCTTTCCAACTTTACGTTATTTCGAGATTTAAATGAACAGGAAATTGAAAAAATTGTTCAAATCTCTATATCAAGAACTTGGAAAAAAAATAGCTATGTCTTTTTACAAGGGGAACCTTTAGATAATGTATATTTTATTGAAGATGGCAAGGTTAAAATATATAAAAGCGACATTAATGGTCGCGAGCAAATTGTTTCTATCATAAAAAAAGGGGAAATGTTTCCACACGTTGGATTCTTTCGAAAAGGAAGTTACCCCGCAAATGCGGAGGTTTTAGAAAAGGCAATACTAGTAGCTGTACCTATTGCCAAATTTGAAAATGTGTTAATCGAAAATCCCGAGTTATGTATTAAGGTATTCAAAGTGTTAGGCGAAAAAATTGTTGATCTCCAGAACCGTCTAGAAGAGCAAATCTTAAATAATACTTATGAACAAATCATTAAGCTACTAATCCGGTTAGGCGATAAACATGGGACAAAAAACGAAAATGGGACCATCACACTAAAAAATGAGTTTACAAATAAAGATTTAGCCAATATGATTGGTACCACTCGTGAAACGGTCAGCCGTACGCTAACTAAAATGAAAAAAGAAGAATTAATTGAAATGGATGAAGACGGTAATATGATCATTGATCCTGACAAATTAATGGATGAATTATTTTAAAAACGGAAACGATATAGTCGTTTCCGTTTTTTTTTTGATTCCACATCTTTTAGAATATGAACCTATTTCGGTCCATTTTCATATGATGAAAGTGGATTATTCTATGAGAGGAGAAATTAGGCATGTCTTCCCATTTCCCAGATAAGAACACAAGAAAAGAAAAAGAACCTTTTGGGGAACTTATTAAATCGATGAACTCCTTTTTTACTGAACGCCCAGTTAAAGGCCTATTGGAAACTATTGATGAATTTATTAAAAACCCCTTTAATCATTTAGCATTTCCAGTTTCTCTTAATGAAACAGAAAAGGAATATCTCATTACCGCTGAGTTACCTGGAATAAAACGAGATCAGATACAGATTGATTACATTGGAACTCAATTAACCATTTCAATCAATAATCAGGAACAGATTATCGAAACGGATGAAATAAACCATCAAATTCATCGCCGCCACTCCATTCAAAGATCAAGTAGAACGATTAATCTTCCTGTACCTATTAACGAAAAGCTTGTTAAAGCCACATATAACGATGGTCTTTTACAGATTAGAATACCACGAAAGGCTAGAAAAAATATTGAAATCGAATGATCAGCATGGACAGAGGAAGAGCCTTCTGTCCATGCTATTTTCTTTTTGGTAATAGTTTGGGTTCGAAACCTGTTTTAATCCATGGCGTTCGTTGAAAATTAGACTGATAACGGTTTTTTAAACCATTTGCAAATAAATGAAATGACATAGTTGTAAATAGTAACACGATTAAGGGAACAATAAGAACATGAGTCGTCCCATAAATATTCCCTCTTGCTTGCCCGACTAATCCGGCAATTTCCTTTGTTACGGAAATATAAATAACGGGATCTTGGCGTACAATCGTTCCACCGATAAAAATATTCATTAATCCGAGCTGTCCCATAATTGTCATGACATATACAATTTCCAATATAAACATGACTAATAATGATTCTTTCATTTGTAGAAAAATATGTTTCCAAATAATCCGGTTCCGATTTGCTCCTAAGACGACAGACGCCTCTATAAAAACAGACTTTGAAATGACTATTGTTTTTTTCCGGACAGATGAAATAATACTTGGCATACTTATAATGGAAGTAACACCAATAAAATATATGATTAATTGTGAAGAATCGACAGTTTGACCAAAATTTATTGGTAAGAAAAAGAAATATAGGATAAGGAATAACGGTAAATAACTCCATGCATTTTCAAACGACTCGATCCAACCTATCGCTTTTTTCCATGTACCTACATATAAACCAATAATCGTTCCAGCAGTCATTTTTATTAGTGTCACAATCACGGAAATCATTATGGTATATCTAATCCCGTAAAGGACCATTGTTAATAAATCATATCCCCAGCGATCAGTACCCAAAAGATATTGAAACGACTGAAAGGGCTCTAAAGGGGGAGCAAAAATGGTTCCATTGGTATAAGTTGTTTTTAGTGTATCGGTTATTTCGTGTGGAGTAAAATATGGACCTAAAACAGCTAGTAAAATTAAGATTATGACCAAAAAAGAACCAATCCAAAGGGTGAAATTAAAGCGAACAAGCCTATTCATATATAAAACCTCGTTTAAATAAGTAAAGTAATATTTTGACCGATAGGTACACTATTAGCGAAATGATTAACATTGAAAATAAGCCAATCGCAATCGGCTGGATTTCATAACTTAAGAAAATAAATTTTGTTAATCCAGAGACATTAAGTAAGTATTCAATAATGAACAAATTACCAATAGCTAATGATATCACTTTTGTTAACTCAGCTTTAATAAATGGTTCGATGTTTTTATAAACGTGATGGAAATTAATGTAGTTAACTTTCATCCCTTTAGCAACAGCTGTTCGGATATAATCCTCTCCACTTATTTGATAATAGCGAATGGCAATGAGTTTAAATAAATATAAGGTAGGAGCGATTCCCGATAATACCATGGGAAACCAAATATTGCTTGCACCTGCATCAGGTCTGAGAGATATAACTCGTATTCCCGTTAGTTTATATATTTTTACTGCAATGATTAATGAAAGGATAATCAAAATAAAATCAGGTATGGCTGCTAATATATTTAATAAAATATTGAGTATCCGTGTAAGATGAAAACGACTGATAAATAGACCAAATAATAAACTCAAAATAACTGATGCATTTACACCAACGACCAATATAAGCAAACTAGTGGAAATAAATTTCCCTATGTCCTCGGATATTTGACGTTCTTGCAAACCAATGTGATAACTCCCTAAATTTCCACCTCTAATTTCCTTTATAAAATTTCCATAGGTATCGGGGAGTCTACTAAAATCCCAAGACAAGCTCTTCGTTTCAGAATTTATACTTATCATGGTAGGTAGAGCAGCTAAAAACAATATTAAAATAAATATTACAACACCTTGTTGAAAAATCTTCCCCATTTTGCTAATCCCCCCTTTTGATTTATTACATATTTTCCTTTTTTAATATAATAATGTCAATCAAAACTGCACAACAAAAAAGACGAGCGCAATGTCGTCCCTTTTTGTCTTAAACAAAATGAAGTTATACCTTAAAAATTCCTCCTAACCCTTTGACCATCGCACTAACTTGACTGACAGCATTCACCATTTGACCAGCCGTATTCATCATCTTATTTAAGTCAATGTTTCCATCTTGCCCTTTGAATGAATTTAATATTGTTCCAAATCCACCATTTGGTTTTTGAATCATATTTGGCTTCGGATATGGATTATAGTTCATGTGTTGTTGCATCATTTGATTTTGTTGGTAATAGTTGTCTACTGGTTCTAACGGATTATCAAATAGAGACGTTGTTTTATTCTTTCCATAGTTAGAAGGTGGAATCATCGGAGACTGCCATTGTTGCTGATAATGATAACCTCCTAATGGTGACTGGTAATATGGATTAGTTGTTGGGGCATACTGCATCGCAGGATTAGAAGGATGACCTGTAATATAAGGATTCCCTGGATAATAGTAATTTCCCATATTTCGTTCCATTTCGTTTGGGTGCCAAAAATAGGTTCGATCAAATTGATTAGGGCTAAACATGGTCGTTCATCTCCTCCGCACTTTTCAATATTATAGAATATGCCTAGTTGAATAATAGGTGAAAAAATATTAGTAAGCTTGTCTAATCTTGTTATCTCTTGTCGGAAGTTTCAATTTTTAAAAAAATTAGAAAAAATTCAATCCTGTGGTACGATAAAAAAAAGTGGAAGGGGAAATTTGTGTATGGATATTCATGAATTAGAATCACTATTTTTACAAAAAAGACAGTATAATAGCGAAAATGCCAATGAACTTATCGATTTTGCAAAAAAGGCTTATATTCATAATGAAATTTCCATCAATGAGTATCGAAAGCTCGTCCGAGAACTTGAGGCGTTAGGAGCAGAAATTCCTGACGAACCGACCACCAATAGCGAAGAATAAAAAATGGGTCCGGCTAAATGCTGGACCTATTTATATTTTATTAATGTTCCTTCTAAGTTTAACATCACGCTTTCTAACACAAACTGAGCTGAACGTAAAGAGTTAAGAAATATTTTACGACTCGTTTTTGGATAAAAGCATTGGATAGATATTTTTTCTATATGATCATAAGTTGTGTGTAATTGATTTTCATTGAGATAAGTTGGTTTTTCTAGTTGAATATAATTAACTGCTAAAGAAGACCATTGATCCAGCAATAATTTTACTCGTTCTGCAAAAGGTTTAACCTCTGAATAGAAATCGCCTTCCTTACCACTTGTTTTTACGGTCTCAAACTGTTCTCTCACAAATTCTAATATTCTAATAAGTTCCATTGTCGTTTCTTTTAGCTGGACATTCATTCATTTCCCCTCGAATCCAATAAATAAAAAGTAGCTTAAATTTGAAAGCTAGCTTCATTATTTTATTTTTTTTAATATCCCATTTCAAGCTTTAAGCTTTTTGAAGGAACTTGGGGAATTTCAATTCTACCTTTTACCATAGGTTTCTGGCTTTGAAGTTTTATTTCTACCTTCTCTAATTTTGTATTTGTAAATTCTAAATTACTTTCTTGCTGTTGATAAAGATTACTTCGAAGGTCAGTTAATGATTGTTCAAGTGCGCCCTCAAGTTCCTCTAACTGATCATAGATTTCTGTAAGCATTACTAGTAATTTATCCTGTGGATTTTTGTTTTCCATCATATTTCATGACCTCCTCATTTATTCTAAATCAAGTATTCTCCATTCATTTTTGGACTCCTTCACCATTGACAAAACTAGAAGTAATTCGGCAAAGAAAGTGCTGTTTTGCAAAACATTCGACAGTTATTGCACTTAGGAATGAAAGATCTAATGAAAGCACACAATAAAATTGGGAGGTGTTGATATGAAAAAGCAGACAAAAGACAATATTCAACCTCAGCACTTAAATGAGAAAAAAGCAGGCTATGGAGATAAAAAGCTCGAAGGACCAAATCGTCCCTCGACTTAATATGAATTTATATTCAGGAGGATTGGCTAAAGGTCAATCCTCCTTTATTTGATTAATTCATGTATTGTAACGATAGCCTTTAGTTGATTCATTTTCTTCTCATACCAATCGCTTAAATAAATGGGATGCTTATGTTTAGCAGAATGAAACAACCATGACCTCTTAATCGTATTTTTTATACTCCAGTCTTCTTTTTGATGGATATGGTGATCGACAATTGGAAAGGTGGCTCGTAAAATTGGAGTATGAATAGGTATCCTTTTAGAAAAATACTTTTCGTAGTCATACCTGGAACCTGTATGGACTTGTTTTATGGCAAACTCAAAAAAGGCTGGAAACAATCTCGGTTGAAAGAGGATATCCGCTAACCGTTTACCTAAATCGATTCTTTTATCTAGCTTTCGAAATCCATCCACACTTGCCCCATATACCTCTCCCCCACAGGTAGGAAATAGGACGTAACTAAAATGAAACCATTCTTCAAAACGAAATATCATTGAATGAAAGACTTTTTCTCGATATAAATGATGTTCGATGATCGGCTTTTGAATCACATTTTGTTCATTGATAATTAAGGCTGTAGTTAACCGTTTTTCATCTCGATTAGTCCAATAAAATTCCCATTCCTTTTGAATAAACTGGGATACTTGGAAATATTTTAAGAGGTGAAACAAAGGTTGGTGTAGTTTCGTCGAATATTCATATAGTAATAATTGTGGATAAACATCATGAAAGATTAGCCAGTTTGCCCGCTCGTAGGTTAAAAATAGACGTTTCCTTGTCGGAAAATCAAGCAATTGGGTAAAATAGCTACCTTGGAGGTCACACATATTATAGCCCCCATTTCGTGAAACCATACTGGCTAGGAAAGACCATTGTATATCCGGATGTCTTATAAAAAATTTAAAATAGGCTTCTGTCCTTGAAATATTATCCTTATTCCTTTTATTTGTTCTTTTTGAGATTTCTTTTATAATTATCTTTTCCGTCAATGTCATATCATTCATCCTATCTTCCCTTTCTCATCCTCTTTCTATTTTTTAGTTGCTGAAAATTTTTATTCAACAACTGACAAGAGAGAATTTGTTATGATATGGTATAGTAGGCGAGGAGTGAAAGGAATGAATGTGCATTATCCAAATGGGAGACGTTTTATCCCCAAACCGAAGAATGCAAATACGAATTCTATAAAGACAAAAAACAGTAGTTATTCGAATCGTGGTATGACCCTAGAGGAAGACCTAAATGTGACAAATGAATATTATCGAGAAAACAATATAGCCATTATCCATAAGAAACCAACTCCCGTTCAAATCGTACACGTTGAATATCCAAAACGTAGTGCTGCCGTTATTAAGGAGGCTTATTTTAAACAGGCATCCACTACGGATTATAACGGAGTTTATAAAGGAAAATACATTGATTTTGAAGCAAAGGAAACGAAGCTTAGTCAGTCTTTTCCTCTAAAAAATTTTCATGAACACCAAATACAGCACATCTCATCGATCCTAAAACAAAATGGCATATCATTTGTCATTTTGCGATTTTCTATTAATGAGGATATTTTCTTTTTAGAAGGTGAGAAACTTTTGTTTTTTTGGAATCGGATGATCAATGGTGGAAGAAAATCGATTACCCTTGAAGAAGTAAAACAATATGGGCATCCAATCGCAATTGGTTACCAACCGAGAATTGACTATATAAAAGTCATTGATAAATTATATAGTTTTTAGAAGAAAGGTAGGAAATAGTTATGAATGAGAAATACCAGACAAGAGAGGAACGTCGTAAACAGCTTACGGGGAAAAAAAAGAATGGTAAACAAAAAAAAGCTGGTTTATGGAAAAAGGTATTTCTGTCTGTTTTGATTATTGGATTGATTATTTCTATAGCCGCTGTTACAACGGTTGCAATGATAATTAAAGATACACCTAAGCTAGATGAGGCGCTGTTAAAGGATCCGGTTTCATCAAAAATTTTAGATAAAGATGGTCAAGTGATTGATGAAGTAGGTTATGTAAAACGGGATTATGTTACCTATGAAGAAATTCCTAAACTTGTCGAAAATGCGGTTTTAGCTACAGAGGACGTCCGTTTCTATAAGCATCACGGGATTGATTTTATTCGACTTGGCGGAGCTATTATCGCCAATATTACCAACGGTTTTGGTTCAGAAGGTGCTAGCACTATTACTCAACAGGTTGTTAAAAATTCATTTTTAACAACCAAAAAAACGTTAACAAGAAAAATCCAAGAAGCATGGCTAGCTTACCAATTGGAACAAAAATATAAAAAAGAAAAGATTTTTGAAATTTATGTAAATAAAAACTTAATGGCTGATGATATTTATGGAATCAAAACGGGGGCTTCTGTTTATTTTGGAAAAGAATTAAATGAATTAACTCTTTCAGAAGCAGCAGTACTTGCTGGATTGCCACAAAGTCCAAATAATTATAATCCGTTCATTCATCCTGATCGTGCCGAAAAAAGAAGAAACATTGTATTAACCCTTATGCATCAACATGGGTTTATAACAAAAGAAGAAATGGAAGAGGCTCAAAAAGTGCCGATTGAATCTACCCTCATTGAGGAAGAAGAGGATGAAAGTCCTTACGCTTCCTTTGTTGATGCAGTTATAGATGAGGTAAAAAAACATGGCGACTATGATATATACAAAGATGGATTAACCATTCATACGACATTGGACACAAATGCACAGTCTTATGTAGAAAATATCTTAAATACAAATGATATCATTAAGTATCCTGACGATGAGTTTCAAGCTGGAATCGTTTTACTTGATTCAAGAACAGGGGAAATACGAGCGATTGGTGGCGGCCGAAATCAAAAAGTAAAACGAGGCTTTAACTATGCCACCGGGACCCGCCGACAACCTGGTTCAACGATAAAGCCAATTTTGGATTACGGTCCTGCAATTGAATATTTAAAATGGGGTACTTATCATATTTTAGAAGATAAACCAACAAAGTATTCTGGAAAAACGGATGCCCAACCTCATAACTGGGATAATAAGTATATGGGGCCAATGACGATGAGAGAAGCGTTAGCTCGCTCCAGAAATACGACTGCCGTTCAAACCATACAACAGGTAGGATTAGAAAATGCACAGAAGTTTGCACAAAATCTCGGATTGCCACTGGATGAAATTTATGAATCCTATGCTCTTGGCGGCCTAGAAAATGGGGTATCACCTTTACACATGGCTGGAGCCTATAGTGCTTTTGCCAATAATGGGATATATAACGAACCCCATTCAATTAAGAAAATTGTCCTAAGGGATGGCACTGAAATCGATACAAAGCCTGAAAAAACGGACGTTGTCGTTATGAAAGATTATACAGCATTTTTAATTACAGATATGCTGAAGAGTGCAGTAAAAAGTCCATATGGAACCGGAGGCAGAGCCAATGTATCAAGGCTTCATATGGCGGGAAAAACAGGAACAACGAATTACACTCAAGATGAAATAAATGAACTAGGTATTCCTCGAGGCGCTGTTCCAGATGCTTGGTTTGCCGGTTACACTACCAATTACACAGCGGCCATTTGGACTGGGTATGAGAGTCGGAAAAAGTTTATCCCTTCAGGTGATAGTCAAAAAATTGCCCAATATTTATTTAAAAATATTATGAATCATATTTCTGAAGGTATTGATACTCCTGATTTTACAGTTCCAAAATCGGTAGAGAGAGTTAAAATTGAAAAAGGAACGAACCCAGCAATGCTCTCGAGTGAATTTACTCCTAAGGAATTGATTCTCTCAGAATGGGCAGTTAAAGGTTCTTCCCCAAATGAAATATCGCCAAAATACAAAAAGCTTGAAGCGCCACAGCAATTAGATTCTAAATATGATGAAATAAACAATCAAATATATTTATCCTGGACCTATCCTGAAAATGGAGCTACCGGTAACCCAATTACCTTCGAAGTTACAGGATCAATCGACGAAGGTCCAGATCAACTTTTAACAGCTCCAACTCCTGAACTGGCTATTCTTATTACAGATATTGTCCCAGGAGGAAAATATACCTTTAAAGTAACGGCTATTAATGGTGAAAAACGAAGTGATCCTGCTGTTATTTCAATAGAAATACCGGAGCTATCTTATAATGATAATAATAATGATAACAACGGAAATAATAACGGAAACGAAAATGGAAAAGGGAAAAAGAAGGATAAAGATAACAATAGTGGCAATGAATCAGGCTACAACGGTGAAGACAACCTATTTCCTCCAGACGATGATAGTTATTGGGAAGAAAATGGCGAGTAATAATTATCATAATAAAAAGTGACTAAGCCTACTAAAGGCTTAGTCACTTTTTTATGATTAAACTTTTTTCATAAATCTTTTCTTGTTCATTAAAAAGTTCCGATAACTGGATAAAAGCATGGTATGAATTTATTCGTTTATTGATAAACATGATTCGATCAATTAGATTAACCGGTTTCCAATGTAATTCTGCATATTCAGAAAGTCTGTTCTCATTCGATATTGCTAGTAATTCGTGAAATATCGATATCGCCTCTTTCATAAGAGGCTGAGCTTTTCCGACCTCTCTTTTTTCAAAGATCAAGCTCAAATCCTCTTTTATTTCTTTCCACCTAATGAGTAACAAGGAGAATCGGTTGTCTTTATTTTTCATCCTCTATTCAAACTCCCTTTTCCTTCATCCGCTTTTTACCTTCCCGACAGATATCTAGTAAAGGGCAGGTAGGACATTGTGGATTTTGAGCCTTACAATGATATCTGCCAAAAAAAATCATGCGGTGATGAGTAACTGACCATTCATCACGCGGTACTCTTTTCATAAGAGTATTTTCAACTTCAAGCACAGAGTCTTTCCATCGGCAGAAACCAAGACGTTTGCTAACACGTTCGACATGTGTATCAACAGCAATGGCCGGGATACCATAGGCAACAGACATTACAACATTTGCTGTTTTTCTCCCCACACCTGGTAGTCTTTGAAGCTCTTCTCGTTCATGTGGGACAACACCATCATACTCATCCAGCAATAGCTGACAAAGCTTTTGAATATTTTTCGCTTTGTTTCGAAATAAACCTATAGAACGTATATCGTTTTGCAATTCTTCCAGAGAAACTTGTAAATAATCTTGAGGTCTCTTGTACTTTTGAAAAAGGTTTTTTGTCACTTTATTTACTAAAACATCCGTACATTGTGCTGATAAAGCGACTGCTATCACTAATTCAAAAGGGTTGGAATGGATTAGTTCACAATGTGCCTCTGGAAACATCTCACCCATTTGATCAAGGCTAAATCTAATTTGCTGTTTTGTTAGCACTTCATTTCCCTCTCTTACCTTTTTGCTATTAATTTTCTAACCAATTATAAATTGGAACAGCTTCTGTTGACTGTTTAGGTTGATTTGTTGATGCTCGTCCTTTTTGACGAAACTTCAAGCCGTAGCTTTTGGCCTGTTCAACCGTTCTAATCCCGTTTCTTTTCCAATCAAAAAGAATCCGATCAATATACCGAAAATTTAATTTTCCACTAATGACTGCTTCTTTTAGTGCTGATTTTATAATAATCGCATCGTGTCGGTCATCATCAATCCACATTTTTAATGTTTCAATTTCAAATGGTGATAAAGGTCGTCCAAACTCAGTTTCGAAGCATGTATATAAATTATCCTCAGATGTTCGTTTCTGGGCTGATTCTTCCGCTTTTCTCATAAACAAGAAGTATTCAATCATCTTTTCCCAAAGCGGCTGAAGGGTGTATTTTTCAAATCGAATCCCCTCCGGACTATACTCATCGGTAATATGGATGATTCCTTTTTGAACTAAATTTCGCAACATATTAGCACAATTATCAGCAGAAATTGTCATACGGGAAGCTAATTCTTCAGGAGTTGGAAAATCATTTCCTTTGTTTTGGTAGGAAATTACTTGAAGTATTAAAACTAATTCTGATTCGGTAAGTTTTAAACTTTTGAAATGTGTTATTAAAAAAGCTGGTATATTTAAAGTACCTTCGTTTGCCCAATCTAAAAGAGTTAATTTATCCATTTATGACACCTCTTAAAACAGTATAACAGATATCTGACGTCTATAGTACGACCAACAATTAGAAAAAACGGAGGTGGAGCCCCCGTTTTTAACTGAATTATTTCTTTTTGGTTTCAACAAATTCTTTGATTCGCCTAATTGCTGTTTGGAGTGATTCTAATGATGTTGCATATGATAAACGAATGTTATTTGGTGCCCCAAAACCAGAACCTGGAATTACGGCAACTAACTTTTCTTCAAGAAGAGCAGCCGCAAAATCATCGACAGTTGCATATCCAGTTAATTCAGCTGCTGTCTTTACATTTGGAAACAGGTAAAATGCTCCTTGAGGCTTTACGCAGGTAAATCCTTCAATCGCTACTATCTGATCAAATATAGTCATTAATCTTGACTCAAACGCATTTCTCATTTCTTCAACGCAATCCTGAGAATCATTATAGGCTGCAATCGTTGCATATTGAGCGATAGTTGTTGGATTAGAAGTACTATGGCTCGCAAGATTTGTCATTGCTGTAATAATTTCTTTATTTCCTGCAGCATACCCAATTCGCCAACCAGTCATCGAATGTGATTTAGAAACCCCATTGATAATTATGGTTTGTTCCTTTAACTCCTGCGAAATCTCGGCGATGGAAACATGTTTGTTATCTGCGTATATTAATTTTTCATATATCTCATCCGAGACTATTAATAAATTATGTTCAAGACAAACCTTACCAATTGCTTCAAGTTCTTCCTTTGAATAAATCATTCCAGTTGGATTACTTGGTGAGTTGAGGATTACAGCTTTTGTTTTTTCCGACAGGGCTTGCAAAATTTGATCAGGAGTAATTTTATAGTCATTTTGCTCTATACCTTCGATATATATTGGTACCCCACCCGCTAGCTTGACTTGTTCAGGGTAACTTACCCAATATGGTGTTGGAATGATAACTTCATCTCCCTCACCCAATATTACTTGGAATAACGTATAGAGTGCATGCTTTGCTCCATTTACAACAATGATTTCACTTTGCTGATATTCGAGGCCTTGATCTTGCCTGAATTTTTCTTGAATCGCTTTTTTTAATGAAGGTAAGCCTCCCGATGGTGTATATTTGGTTTTACCTTCATTCATTGATGTGTAAGCAGCTTCGATAATGTGTTGAGGTGTGTTAAAATCTGGCTCTCCGGCACCTAAACCAATTACATCAAACCCTGAGGATTTTAATTCTGCAGCCTTAGCTGAAATAGCCAGTGTAGTTGAAGGAGTTAAGGCCTTCACTCTTGATGCTAAGCTAATTTCCATTCCCTTTTGCCTCCTACAAATTAGAGATTTTCTATTTTTTTTATCCATTCACCTGTTTCAAAATCGATATGATAATAATTTATTAAATCATCATCAGAAAGGTAATAAATTTCCCACAAAGGAATGCCCTTTTCCATGCCCAATCTAACATCTAATATTTTTTTTGGCTTACTTAGTTCTTTAACTTTTTTAATTGCTGCCTTTGAACTTAGACCTTCATTCTCTCTTTTGATGGTTATTTTTTTGTCTTTTTCAGAAATCCAAACAATCAAAGACTCACCTTTATTGTTTTTTCCTTTAACAACCCAGATAGTGTCTAGACCGTTAAAGGCTTCAAAACCATCCACTGTGACAATCCCAGTTTCCCTTAAAGCGATACTTGTTGCCTCTTTCTCTAACTTTTTTAGTGGCTGTATCGCTTGCACATATGTGTAGGAAAGAAGAGAAGTGAAAATTAGCAGGACTACGAGTACCATCCATAAAATTTTTCTCATCATCATTTTTCAGCTTTCTTATGTTCGATAAATGGTAAAGATTGCTTTGGAATGGTCTTCACGGTCTAAGGCTAACCCAAACATCAAGTCTTTTTCTTTTAATGTTCGATTTAAGGCATCAACAATTTTATATAAGTCAGAACTATATTGAATTTTTATCGTGGAAAGAATCTCAATTTTACTCTCCATAAATTATTCCCCCTAAAAGTCAACAAAATTTGTAACTAATATGTCGCAGTAATACGGTTACAATATGACTACAACCATTACTACACTCCATCACCATTATAACTGTTTTAAGTACCAATACGATATTTCTAAGAATTTTTTCAAAAAATCTTTCTAGTCCACTAATGTCTTGGCTGTGCAAGTTTTGCACAGTTTTTTTTGCCTTCCTATCGTGGTGGTAACCAAGAATAAATTTGCTGTAGGATCAAATCCATCTTTAACTCAAAAATTGGAACAGATGGAATGGAAGTAAGGAAGGTCTTACCATAACTAGTTGTAATCACTCGACGGTCAAAAATAATTAACACTCCTCTATCCTCTTCAGAACGAATTAATCTTCCAAATCCTTGTTTAAACTTTAAGACAGCTTCAGGGAGGGCAACTTCCTGAAACCCATTTCCCCCCATCTTCATTATTTCTTGGCACTTGGCTTTCATAAGCGGTTCATCTGGTGATGTAAATGGAAGTCTTACCATTATTAGGCATGATAAAGCTTCACCCGGAATATCGACACCTTCCCAGAAACTACTTGTACCAAATAAAATGGCCTTGTCAAACTTTTGAAAATTCTTTGTTAAACGGGAACGACTTCCACCAGAAATCCCTTGGGCAATCAATGCATATTCCGAAAGAAAACCACTTTCTTTAATAAGGGTGTAAGTTTTCCGCAACATATCATGGGCAGTAAATAAAACTAAGATCCTCCCCTTTGTTACTTCGGCAATTGAGATAATATGTTCAGTTATTGCAGCGACATAATCATCAAGACTAACACTTATAATATCCGGCAACTCTTTTGGAATAAAAACTTTTACCCTATTGCGATAATCAAAGGGTGAAGCAATTATGAATGTTTCTGCTGATTTATCCATACCCAATTCATTAATGAAATAATCAAATTTTCCATTTGTGGAGAGAGTAGCCGATGTTAAGACAACACTTTTCATTTTTGTCAATAATAATTCATGAAACTGGTTGGAAATCGAAACTGGTTGTGCATAGATGGTCGTTGCGTTTTGATAGGACCGAAAGTCGATTTCTATCCAAGCGGTACGAGCGTTATCCGGGCGAAGAAAAATGGAAACAAATTGTTGTGTATTTTGATTTAATTGCTGAAAACATTTAATTGTTTCCTCATAAAGATAGATCTCACTTTCAAAAGCTAATGATAATTCTTCCATAACGGAAATAATATTTGATATAGAGTGAATCATTTCTTTAAGTTTAAAGTAAAAACGCTCAGCGCTATGAAATAAAATTCTGTAATCAGATTCTTGAAAATGTATCTGTTGATTAACTTTCGAAAAGGAAGTATCTTCTTTTGTATGTTTTTTTACATAAAACCGAATGGCTTTAAAAAATTCATCCATTTCAAAATAAAGATCAGTGACTAACTTGTTAAGCTCACCAAAATTAAATAGAATTTGTTTGGTATTAAAAAATCGTTCCAGTTTAAATAATAATTGTTTTTGTTCAATTTGACCAAATTGATTGAGCAAAAAGCGTATGTTGAAATAATCAATTTGAAAGCCAAGCGTTTTTTGGGCTACTCTTGGAAAATGATGTCCTTCATCTACAATCAAATATTGTATTGGAGGAAGAAGGCTTGGCTCCTTTACATCTTGTAATAGTAAAGAATGATTCGTAATAATTAAATCAGCCGTTTTAACTTTCTTTTTTGCCCGCATATAAAAATCTTTATTATCCCAAGCAGCAGATTTATTTTTAGAGGAATGACTGTGACACACTCTATTCCAAAAAATGTGTCCCCCACTAGAAAGATTTAGCTCATCGACATCTCCTGATTGTGTTTCAAGTAACCAAATTAATATTTGCATTTTCGTTAAACAGGAATCATAATTATCCTCAAAATCCTGAAGGCTATCTTCAAATCTAGATAAGCTTATGTAATGAGATTTCCCCTTCAATAGTGCAACATTTATTCCAAATGGTAAAGTTTGTTTAAGTAATGGGATATCCTTTTCAAGTAACTGCGATTGAAGATGGGTTGTATATGTACTAATTACGACCTGCTTGTTTGAAAGTTTTGAGAAATATGCTGCAGGAAATAAATACCCTAATGATTTACCAATACCTGTTCCTGCCTCAAGAACCAAATTATGTTCACGACTAAACGCTTCAAATATCTTATTCATCATCAATAATTGACCGTCTCTCTTTTGAAAAAACGGAATAGACCTTTTTAATTGTTCCTCTTTTTGTCTATCATTTATAGGAAAAACAGGGGCAACACAAGTAGAGTCCTCTTCCATTTCACTAAGCTGTTTATTTAACATCAAGCCATTAACCTTTTCGAGCTCATTTTCCCAATCTTCAAGCTGACCGATTTTATCATCGAAAAGTTCTTCTAACAATAGCTGTATATCGCTTTTTAAACCTCCAGAAAGCTCATAAAGCTGTTTGAACGTAGTAATTGGAATGGAATTAAGACGCTCTATTAAAAACAAGAAAATATTTGCTGTTACCTCTGCATCACTATCAGCCTGATGGGGACGGTCGTGACTAAAACCGAGATGATTTGCTAAATCATTAAGTTTATAACTATCTAAGGTCGGAAGTAAAACGCGCGAAAGTTCGACCGTATCAATCACCGAACCCAAAAATCCTTCCTCGTTTACACGAAGAAGTTCTTCTTGAAGGAAAGAGAGATCAAATAATACATTATGGGCTACAAAATAGGCGTCATTTAATAATGCTTGAATTTTATGCGCTATTTCATCAAAACAAGGTGCTTCTGCCACCATTTCATTCGTGATACCCGTCAATTCTTCTATAAAAATAGGGATATTGATTTTGGGATTAATTAAGCTTGAAAATCTGTCGGTGATTTTTCCATTCTCAATGACAACGGCTCCGAATTGTATAATTTTATCACCTTTTTTCGGAGAATTACCCGTTGTTTCCAAATCAATCACAACAAATTTATTTTTCATTATTACACCTTCCGAGTACATACTATCTATAAAAGGTATCATATTACATTTAAAAATGATAATATTTATCCAAGTTAAACATAACTTGATTTTAAAAAAATCCCCTTTGAAATGTGGTGACCCCTAAAAGTTAGAGTTTTATATTAAGCAGCTAATTGGCTGGTGTG